>WQYW01000022.1 GCA_009781045.1 Alphaproteobacteria bacterium | reverse complement strand
GCCCAGGCTGCTGCGGCCCAGGCTGCTGCGGCCCAGGCTGCTGCGGCCCAGGCTGCTGCGGCCCAGGCTGCTGCGGCCCAGGCTGCTGCGGCCCAGGCTGCTGCGGCCCAGGCTGCTGCGGCCTATGGCTGAGGCCTGTCCTGATCTGACGCCAACGACAAAGGCGTGCGAGAGGCCCCCCAAAGGACCCAGGGGACCCAAGCGACCCCAGGGACCCAGGGATCCGGCAGTCGCCGGCAAAACCGCAATCCCGGGGCTCTTATAAAAAAGTGCCACCGCTTTCGCCGACCCGCGCCACGTGATCGGCTTTCCTTTTTTTAAGCCTTCCCCGCTTCCCTAGCTGCGCAGTCCCGGTGCCTCATGGCCGGTTCGCGCGACATATTCGCCGTAGGTGCCGCCATATTGATGGATGCCCTCGGCGGTCAGTTCCAGCACCCGATTGGACAGTGTGGCGAGAAAACGGCGATCATGGGACACGAACAGCATGGTGCCCTCGAAATCGGCCAGCGCGGTGATCAGCATTTCCTTGGTGGCAAGATCGAGATGGTTGGTGGGCTCATCCAGAACCAGAAAATTGGGCGGATCATAGAGCATTCTGGCCATCACCAGGCGCGACTTCTCACCGCCCGACAGCACCCGGCAGCGTTTCTCGACATCGTCACCGGAGAAGCCGAAACAGCCCAGCAGGGCCCGCAGCGACCCCTGGCCCGCAGTCGGGAACGCATCCTCCAGGGTCTCGAACACGGTACGTTCACCCTCGAGCAGGTCCATGGCGTGCTGGGCGAAATAGCCCAGCCTGACACTTCCTCCCAGCGTCACCGTGCCCTGGTCCGGGCGCGACGCGCCGGCCACCAGCTTGAGCAGGGTCGATTTGCCGGCACCGTTGACCCCCATCACGCACCAGCGCTCGCGGCGCCGGATGGTGAAATCAAAGCCCTCATAGATCCGCTTGTCGCCATAGCTCTTATGGACGTTTTTCAGGGCCACGACGTCTTCCCCGCTGCGCGGCGGAGAGGGGAAATCGAAGTTCACGCTCTCGCGCCGCCGTGGCGGCTCGACCCGCTCGATCTTGTCGAGTTTCTTGACCCGGCTCTGCACCTGGGCGGCGTGCGAGGCGCGCGCCTTGAAGCGCTCGATGAAGCGGATCTCCTTGGCCAGCATGGCCTGCTGGCGTTCAAACTGGGCCTGCTGCTGGCGGTCACTGAGAGCACGCTGCTGGGCGTAGAATTCGTAATTGCCGGAATAGCTGGTCAGCGAACCACCATCGATCTCGATGATCTTCGTAACCACACGGTTGAGGAACTCACGGTCATGCGAGGTCATCAGCAATGTGCCCGGATAACCGCCGAGGAACTGTTCCAGCCAGATCAGGCTTTCCAGATCGAGATGGTTGCTGGGCTCGTCGAGCAGCATGACGTCGGGACGCATGAGGAGAATGCGCGCCAGCGCGCAGCGCATCTTCCAGCCCCCGGACAGCGCGCCGACATCGCCCTCCATCATCGCATCACTGAAACCGAGCCCGGCCAGCGCCGTACGCGCCCGGCTCTCGAGCGCGTAGCCGCCGAGTTCCTCGAAGCGCGCCAGCACCTCGCCATAGCGGGCGATGATCTCGTCCATCCCGGATGCCGTCTCGGGGTCGGCCATCCGGGTCTCGAGATCGCGCAATTGCGCGGCCACCGTGCTGACGGGACCGGCCCCGTCCATCACCCAGGCCAGCGCGCAGCATCCCGACAGCTCACCGACATCCTGGCTGAAATAGCCGATGGTAATGCCGCGATCGACCGCAAGCTGTCCCTCGTCGGGCAGCTCTTCGCCGGCGATCATGCGGAATAATGTGGTCTTGCCGGCGCCATTGGGACCGACGAGCCCGATTTTCTCACCGCGGTTGAGCGCCGCCGATGCCTCGATGAAGAGAAGGTGGTGGCCGGATTGTTTACTGATATTGTCGAGGCGAATCATCGTCCGTGGTTATCCCGTCGTAAACCATGCCGCCTCGAGGCGGTCATGGCCTCGCTGGCGACGGTGTGAACACCTGATTGCCGAAGGGCTGCGCATCCACAGGGACTTTGATGACGACGAAACTGCGACCGATCGAACGATGGCAGGAATTGCAGCCCTCGGTCAGATCCGCCACCGTCTTCGCAAATTTGCGCCCATCCCTTTCGGTGATGGCATCGACCACCGATTGCAGCGTGCCATCCAGCGTCGCCACGTTGTTAACGGGGATATTGGAGTAGAGCAAGGCGGCCTCGACCAGGCTGGCCTTGAGCAGGCGCAGCTCAAAGGCGGCCAACGGCCAGTTCTGGGCCTTGCCGGCCAGCCACAACTTGTGGTGGCGCATCTGCGCCGTAGTCATGATGTCGGCGAGACGCGGCATATATTCACCCCCATCGGGTGATTTGAACTCCTGAGCCGGCGCGATCCTTGTCGATGCTCCCAGAAACGCCAACGCCACCATCCAGCCCCGAAGCTTCATCTGAAAACTCCATTCCCCTGTCCGCCGGCTTCACGAAACCTGACCCGAAAAGCTCCAGCGGCGAACACAAGTCTACCCCGCGGGCGCATTGACCGGTCTTGCGCCGGATCAAGCGCCACCATGTTACAATCACGGGCGCACTTGAGTCGCCACTGATTTTCGATTCGGGGACATTTTTTGGAAACCGCACTCTATCTGCCGGTAAAGCGCTTCCTTGAGCAGCTCGGCTTCACCGTCAAGGGCGAAATAGGCGGCTGCGACGTCGTCGGCCTCAGCAACGACGATCCACCGGTGGTGGTGGTTGGCGAACTCAAGCTCGCCTTCAATCTCGAACTGCTGCTGCAGGCGGTCGATCGCGCCGCTGCGGCCGACGAGGTGTGGATCGCCGCCCGCATTTCGGCCCGCGGCAAGGGGCGCGAGAGTGACGCCCGCTATCGCAACCTGTGCCGGCGGCTCGGCTTCGGAATGCTTGGCGTCACCGATGACAACCGCGTCGAACTGCTGGTCAGGCCGCCAGCCTGCCTGCCGCGCCGCTCGAAGCAGAAACGCTCGCGTCTGGTCACCGAACATCAGAAACGCCAGGGCGACCCCACCGCGGGAGGCAGTACCCGAACCCCGATCATGACCGCCTACCGCCAGCAGGCACTGGCCTGCGCCCGCTCGCTTGCCGACGGCCCGCTTGGGTTGCGTGAATTGCGCCTGCAACATCCCGCTTTCGCCAGGGAGGTGGGCCGAATCCTGCTTGCCAATGTCTATGGCTGGTTTGCCCGCCACCAGCGCGGGGTCTATGCCCTGACCGCTGCCGGCCAGGCAGCCCTGCAACGCTGGCCGCAACAGAATTGATCCCGGCGGAGCACACAGGATCCGGCAGACCTGAAACCAGGAAAATCCTGGAACCGGCAAAATCCTGGTAATTTAATACCTTGAGTTCAGACAAGGACGTATCGCCGGAATATCGCCACACTGGCCAGATTCATGTTGCAACGCAACATCCACCGCATTAGGTACTCTGGACCTGAGCGAGGCCCCAGATGAACGCAGACTGGAATACCAAATACGGCACGCGGCGCGTCCGCCATGATCCGCCGACGCTGGAGGAAGCGATTTTCGCTGCCGTCGGTATCACGGACGATCCAGAGGCTCAGGCTGAGATCGCGGCGTCGCTGATGGGAATGCCACTCGATGTGGTCCAGGCTGAGGTCAGGAAGCTTGCCCGTGCCACCACCCGGGTCAATGCCACAAGGGTGATTGCGGGAGAACAAGGTGCGCGGCGCTCGGTGGTGGTCGAGCGCCGTGTCAGCCGCCGCATCGGCAGTGACAAGCGCCCCGGCACCTGACTCCGCCCCCACGCATGCGCGTTTTTACGCCTTTTGCCATAAAAAAACGGACCCGTGAACCGGATCCGTTTTTTTCATGTGTCGTTCTTTCTGCCACTTCAAGGGGCCCGCGCAGCAAGTAACTGAATCGACCAAGTAACTGAATCGACGCTGCCAGGCGCCATCAGGCGGTTCCTGTCCCTCCACTTCGGCGAGCGGCAGTTTTCTGACGGCCCTCAAGCCGCGCGGCGCTCATAGATCCGCGAGAACAGCTTCCAGCAGGTCTGGTTGAAGCTGAGCAGCGCGCTGCTGGCGATGAACGGGGCCGCGGCCAGCTCGGCCAGTTTCGCGGCCGGCGTCCGGATCAGATCGACGGTGCCACTGGGCTCCCCGTTCTCGAATGTCAGATGGACACCGAACTTCCTGGCCAGCGCACGCATGGCGTAATTGTCCGCACTGGTGGTGATGCGCAGATGGGTATAGCCCGCCCAGCGCGCCTCCTCGATGACGCGACGGAACAGGGCACTGCCAACGCCTTGACGGCGCACCATGTTCTCGACACTGAAGGCCAGCTCCGGCAGGCTGTCGCCGGCCCCGGGCGGATGCAGTTCCGCAGCGCCCCGAACCACGCCATCGACCATATAGGCCACGATCACCGTGCCATCGTCGGCGCAGCGCGCGGCATAGCTGTTGATGAAGCTCTGGTCGATAAATCCGTTGAAGCGATCGCGCCGGCTTTCGTCGTCGAGCCTCAACAGATGGTCGCGCAGCAGGGGCAGTTCCTCCTGCTGGATCAAAGTCCGTACATAGCCATGGGCAGACCGGGTCTGGATGCGGTTTGCAGATCCCACGTGAAATTCCTCTTGGTTTCGGTTTTCGATGAAACGCCGACTCTCTGAACCCAATATTGTGCAGTGCGGCATGTTTTTCAACCCCCTTCCGTACCTGGCGAGAGGCTCTTTCAACCGCCCAATGAATTAATATTCATTCATAAAATCAATGCCGGAGGCATGTTGCCGGCCTGTTTGGGCGGGTCCGGCAACGGCTCAAAGCATCAACCCCAGGTCAGCACATGCTGCAAGTGCGAAATAAGTATAGGGTAAATCCTCCCGCCCGGGCCTTGAGCTTCGGAACGGCCCAGCCTTGCCCCTTCTGTCTTCTCGCGGGCAAACGAGAAATGGCGGTTCTGGAAGACCCTGCACCCCAAAGCCTGGCCTCACCCGGCGTCGCGCCAGGACAATCAGGGGAGGACAATCAGGGGAGGACGATCAGGGGAGGACGATTGGGGGAGGAAGCGCGGCACCGCTGCCACATGGCCGCCTTCGAATCGCGGCCGCCTCGGGTTGCCATTTGATTTTTTGGCAAAAATACGGTGGCAATGTGGCGGCAAAGGCACCAAATCTAATGAAATTCCCCGACGGCCGCTTGCGGGTTTGGTGCATCCCGGGGAAAACCCTATAGATGGCAATAGGCTGCAGCCGGTGCCCGGCGCTCGCTGACGCCATGACGTTGTGAAGCTTTCTGAATTGGCCGGGAGTGGCATCCGACTTCGTGGGACTGGCGATCATGGCAGTCCATCTTTTCGGATCACGGCCCATGGATTCGACGATGACTGTGAACGAGTTGGACTCCCTTTCCATGGCGGCGCGGATATCGAGTCTCTGTCTTCTGACCGCACTCACAACCATCCTCCCGGCCTTCGCCGCTGAGGCGCGTCCCTCTTTCAGCCGGGATTCGGACTCCTTCCAGGAGTCGGGGCGGCATCACCACAAGTCGCGCCGCCACAAGGATGAAAAGGAAGTCCGCAAAGAGGCACCCAAGCCCCAGGGGTCGCTGATCATCGCCATATCGATCGATAAACAGCGCATGAAGGTCTACGACACCAACGGGGCCTTTGCCGAAACCCAGATCTCGACCGGAATGCGCGGCCATCGCACCCCGATGGGTGTGTTCAGTGTGATCCAGAAGCAGCGCTTCCACCGCTCCAACATCTATAGCGACGCCCCCATGCCCTACATGCAGCGGATCACCTGGTCCGGCATCGCCATGCATGCGGGCGTTGTGCCGGGCCATCCGGCATCCCATGGCTGCATCCGCCTTCCCGCCTCCTTCGCCTCCAAAATCTGGACCTGGACCAGACTGGGGGCCCGGGTCATCGTCACGCCGGGTGAAATCACCCCTGCCCGCTTCTCCCATAACCTGCTGACATCGCTGAGCACGACGCCGCAGCCCCCCGCCAGCGCCGACCCCGCGCCGGTCAGCGACCTGAAGTCGCCAGCGCCAGCGGCCACGACGACCCCCACCGCCCCGATTGCTGCAAAGGAAGCCGCGCCCTCATCCAACCATGACGGCTACGCTGCCACCGAGCCGACCGCGCCCGCTGAGAAAACGGCGAGTGCGCCAGCCGCAGTGGCGACCGACGCGGCGGCTGACAGAAATACGCCACCCCCTCCAACTGCCCCCACCGGGAAAATGGCCAGTGCGGCAGCGACCGTGGCAACCGATGCCACCGCAGACAGCAGGACGTCACCGACTGCAGCCGCCCCCGCTGAAAAACTGGCCAGTGCGGCAACGACAGTAGCAACCGACGCTTCTGCCAACGCCAAGGCGACGCCAGCGGCCGTGACTGCCCCCGCTGAGAAAACAGCCAGCGCCACTGCGCCAGTGGCAACCGATGCGGCGGCGGACAGGAAAAAGACGCCGCCACCGGCCCTGGCCGCTCCATCTTCCAGACGCAATGCTCCGATCGCGATTTTCATCAGCCGCAAGGACAGCAAGATTTATGTGCGGCAGAATTTTGCGCCCCTGTTCAATGCCCCGGTGACCATCGCCGCTGCCGATCAGCCGCTCGGCACCCATGTCTTCACCGCGGAAGCCGACCCCGACAGCCCCAACGCGCCGCGCTGGTCGGTGGTGTCGCTGCCGCTCGACAGATATCTTGAGCGTAAAGACGACGACCGCAGCACGCGCCGCCATCGCCGCCATGCCGCCCCCCCGCCGCCGGTTGAGAAGCCGAAAGTCGTCGCCAACACCCCGGCAGAGGCACTCGATCGCATCACCATTCCCGCCGAGACGCTTGTCCGCATCAACAGCCTGTTCTCTGTCAGCTCCTCGCTGGTGATCTCCGATCAGGGCATCAACCAGGGCGAGACCGGAGAGGGCACCGATTTTATTGTCCGGCTCTGGCGCTGACGAGACTGCCATCAAAGATCACGGCGGCAATGGCGACAGAATCCGACAGAATCCGGTCGCAGGAAGGTGCATCGCACACCGGGACCAGAGGCGGCTTTTGCCTTTTTCCTGGTCCTGACGCGCTGGCCGGAGAGCTTGTTCTGCCACGGCTCCTGAAGCCAGCAAGGAAAGCCCGAGCTGCCGACAACTTCTGACGCCCTGCCCCCTGGCCTGCGGGCTTGCCCGAAAGAATCGGAGATCCGCTTTTTCCGCACCCCGCCACAGCCGGCCGCGCCACTGGCGCCGATACGGTTTCCATCGCATGATCGGGTCTTGCGGCGAGGAGCTGGCGCGCTTCATTCATGCGCTGGCTGCCGCGCCGGATCGGAGGCAGAGAGATGGACCAGCATCCGCAGACACCCGAGACCAGCCACCGCTCATCCCTGATAAAGGACAGCGAGAAACCCAGTCTGCGGCAGTGGCTTGCGCAACTGGAGAGGCACGGACAGCTGCGACGGATCAAGGCCGAGGTCGACTGGGACGAAGAGATCGCCGCCATCGCCCGGGTCAATCTCGCTCTCAGCGGGCCGGGCCTGCTGTTTGAGACCATCAAGGGCTACCGGGAGGGACGCTGCGGCAGATTTCTCACCACCGCGCTCGCCAATCGCACCCAGGTCTGCCTGCTCGTCGGTCTGCCGCCCGATGCACCGGATCGCCGCATCGTCCGCCATCTCAAGGATACCTATCGCAGGCGCATACCGCCTGCGACCGTCACTGGCGGGCCGGTGAAGGAGAATATTCTCCATGGCGACGCCATCAATCTCCTGGAATTCCCGGTGCCCAAATGGCACCGCCTGGACGGCGGTCGCTTCATCGACACTTTCTGCGGCGTGATCACACGGGATCCGGACAGCGCTCAGCTCAATGTCGGCCTCTATCGCGGCCAGGTCCTGGGCCCCCGCCGGATCGGCAAGCTGATCGTTCCGACCCAGCACTGGGGTACCCATTTCGCACAGCATCGCGCCAGCATGAAGCCGATGGAAGTGGCCATCGTTTATGGCTGGCACGATGTCCTGCCCTTCTGCGCCGGCAGCTTTTTCCCAAAGACGGTGTGCGAATACGACATGATGGGCGCGATTCTCGGCCAGAGCGTGGAACTGGTGAAATGTGAGACCAGCGAGCTGCTGGTGCCGGCCTCGGCCGAGATCGTGGTCGAGGGCACGATCTCGCCGGATCCGGCGACCTTCGCCGATGAGGGCCCCTTTGCCGAATATCCCGGCTATGCCGGCGGCACCGCCTCGCCCAAGCCGGTGGTCGAAGTGTCCTGCCTCACCCATCGTCACGACCCGATCCTGCGTGGCACGCTGGAGGGCGCACGTCCCGGATTCCCCACCGAGGATTCGCCGATCTGCGCCTATTCCTGGTCGGCCATCGCCTGGAATATGCTTGAGGACGCCGGCGTCGGCGGCGTCACCGACGTCTGGATGCCGCCGGTTTCCACCGGCACCAACATCGTCGTCCAGATCCAGAAACGTTACCGCGGCCACGCCCAGCAGGTCGCCGCAGCATTATGGGGAACCGGGGCGGCGCAATGGGTTTTCAAAAATGTCATGGTGGTCGAGGAAGACATTGATATCCGCGATCCCGTTGCCCTCGATTGGGCCTTCGCCTTCCGTGTCAACGCCGCCGAAGGGCAGGTGAGCACTTTCGGACCGACCTTCGGCTCCGTGCTTGATCCCTCAACCCCGCGCCACCAGGCCGACGGCCGCAAATACGGCACCGGCAACTGGACCCGGCTCCTGATCGATGCCACCCGCAACTGGGAGTTCGAACCCAATCCGGCCTGGGGCGGTCGGCGCTTTCCCCCCATCAACACGCTCGATCCCGCCCTGGAGGAACAGATCTGCCGGCGCTGGCAGGAATACGGCATCGGCATCGACTATCTCAGCGACGACCAGCGCGAACTTCTGACCTTCCGCGAATTGTCCAGACGTTTCCCGGAGATCTGATCCGCGCGCATTGCCGGCTCTGTGACCGGACCTCCCACCACGAGCCTCGATTGACCACCCGCAGCCTGCCGCCCCGCTGTCGCCGCGCAACCCCGCTTTGCCGGGCCAATCGGGCAGTCCGCCATCCGGCACGGCCCTCCGCTGGCAGTCGGGCACAGCTCTCCGTTCGGGTTCGCATGCGCAAGCCAGCGCACTTCTGTCTGCACATCCCTGCGACAGCAACAGCGGCCCTCGCATACCCCTATGCGAAAACGCCGGCGACCTCCTCATCAACCCCATCGCCTTCCCTTGCCCGGCGCAAATTCGCATAGATCGCCGCCACCAGAACCCCGCCAAATGCACCATACAGGAGCATCCACAGAAAGCCGCAGACGGAAAGCCCAAAACGGAACATCATGAAGCCACCTACCTCCCCAAACCTCCCTGCCTCCAGAACGCCCATCAACAAGCCCAAAACGATGACCACAACCAGAGCGCCGGTCACCAACCCGATGACAACCGCAGCCAAAAGGATGCCAGACAGCTGCCAGCGATATCCCCTGGTCAGTCCAAAACTCCGCGCCATGCCCGCCATCGGGCCCAACTGTTCAACGACACAGGCCAAAACCGAAACAGACAGCATGGTCTGAGCAATCATCGCAAGAACAAATATCAGCAGCATTGCAACAAACAACGGAATACCAGCCAGGGGTCCCCAAACACCGATCACGACAAGTCCGACAATCGCCGCCACAGCGGTCCCCAGCGCCCCCAACCCCAGGAGCGCCATTGCCCTGCGCCCAACCTGACGCAGGATATCGCCGAAGCTGACATCGCGGCCACGCATGGTCCGGAACGCGCCATAGGAGAGCATCAAAGCAGCCAGCACAAAATTGAACCCGGTCAGAACCGACGCCGCCACCCAACCCATGGTCGTAACCATCCACTGCACCACGGTCGCGCACAGCGATATCAGCAGAAAGGTTCCAGGCCTTGCCAGGAGGGTGCGGAAGGTCTGCGCCAGGACCTGACCGGCGCGAAATTCCGCCCCTTTGCCTCCTGCGGCGTTCCCGCTCATCGTGGTGGCGGAGCCACTCCCGGAGGCCACATTGCGCGCCGCCCGCGCGGACACCGGCGGCGGGGGAACCGTGCCCCAACCTCCATCGCCCTGCGCCATCCCGCCACTCCTTTCATTCCAGATCTCTGAGACACCGACCTCAACCCTCAACCGCATCCGGCGGCACAGGACCTCGCGCAACTGCCGATCCTGCCAAGATCGCCCTGGTGCCCGCCCCCATGTCATACCGGTTCAAAGTTCAAAGTTCAAAGGACGGTAACTGCCCAGGCCCGACAGGGGGCAGTTCACTCCGCTCGAAATCCGGGAAAAACTGCGCCTTTCCAACCGGTATGGCCATCCATTTGCCACGAATCACCTCCATCACAGAAGGTGACAGGGCCCTGACAGCGCAAGAAAGGGCTCAGGCAGTCGCTCCAGCAATGGAACGTGGGTAGAAACAAAGGACGAAATCAAAAAATCAACGCCGGTGTGAGGCAGGCAGAGGCAGGCATGTCCCGCCTCCGCCGCACACCGCCGGCAACAGAACTTCCGCCATCGCACCCAGCGTTATCCGTCATTCACGACACCGCAAGTCACACTGTCGAGAGCACACGGCCACCCCGGCCGCACCCGGCGTGTGTCAGACCTGGCTCCACAGAACCGCACATGATCCGTCACATCACAGTGAACGTCCCCTGGCAATCCGCGGTCAACACGGGTGGCTTACAACACGGCACCAGGGAATCCTGACCCACGACCAGGCCGGCACATTTCCCAAGCCCGGCTGGCACCGCCCGTGATCGGTGCCGAAACGATCCAGCTTCCAGTGGAGCGAAATCATCCGGCCCGCCATGGTCTGCCGCACGACGCTCTGGCGTCTGAAATCCGGCAATCCGGTGCCGGACCGGATCCTATCTCACGTGATCGTGACCGGAGATGAACATCATGGGCATCCACTTTCTCCCTGTCGGAACCGCCAGCAAGCCACCGCAAGCCCGATTTACGATCGCAAAGCCAGCGATCACCAACACAGAAAGCGGCAGGGAAATCCCGCTGCCCGACATTCCTCAGCTTGAGGCTTGCGGCGAGCCTGGTGACAGCGGCCACTCGGGGCGAGCTGGTGTGGCGGCCTTGTGCCTTGCCAACACCTCTTCCCATTGAGACCTGACGGCACCGAACCCGCACCCGCTGCCGGATCTCCAGTTCGATTGCCGCACGCCGGTGAGAGCGTGCCGCGCGCCACGATTTCCCTGGCCGCCGCTGTACCCATCCGGCAAGATTTTTCATGTCCCGCCACTGCGCAGACAGCACCATCTTCCATTTTGGCCGCGCAGAGGCTAACACGGGCTCCTGCAAATCCGCCCCGTTCAACAATCCCCCTTCCCTCCAACTGTGCAACAACCTGAGGTGAATTCCAGTTCTCCCCCCGAACATCCCACGGCTGCCGCTTGTGGTGAACCAGACTTGGAACGTGAACGTATGAGCCTGCAGAAATTCAAAGGAATTCAGACTTCCGCCGAACTTTCGCAATTGACCGAAAGAGCGCGGGAGGCAAGCGATATGCTCAAGGCTCTGTCCCATGAATCCCGCCTGCTGCTGCTCTGCATTCTGGCAGAGGGCGAGAAATCAGTTGCGGAACTCGAGCAGTTTCTCAACGAACGCCAGCCCACCGTATCCCAGCAGCTGGCCCGTCTCCGACTGGACCGTTTGGTGACCACACGCCGCGAGGGCAAGACAATCTACTACAGTCTCGCTAACGACGATGTGCGCAAGATCCTCGACGCCATTTACGAAATGTTTTGTCGGCCCACGCGCCGCAAGAGCCGTTGACTCCCCTCTCTTTCAACCCGGCCCGACGCCGCTCAGCGCAGTGCTCGCCAAGCGGGCCCCACCACAAGACACAAAGGCGACCTCGCATCCTCGGCTGCCCAACGCTCCCTGGAAGGGCAGAACGCGGCTCCTGTCAGGCTTGCCTCCTTGCATCTCCCCCGGATCGCACCACGGCCCCCCATCCCTCCCGATCGAGGATCACGGCGTGTTACCGCTTGCCGCATCCCCCGGGAAAACAGGCAGGACACGCCCAATCGCAGGTTCACCTGCCACAGAACTCAAAGCGCCAGCGGGCCGTCACGCGTCGCTGCCCGCACGCACGCAAAAGACGAGCGCTCACTTTTCTCCCTTTCGACCCAGCCGACACATCAGGGGTCCTGCACGGTGAGTTCAAGCTGCCGCGCGGCAGGCAGCGCATCATCGTTAGGCTTGAGGCCCACGCCATCAACGCTCCTGCAAGCTGCCTGCCGCGTCCGCTGCACAGGCGCCGGGCCTGGCCTGGCACACCGCATCGCGCGCGTTGACCGGTGCAATCCGGATCCATGGCGCGGCCCGCGCACCGTGCCGATTCGAAAAACGCCTCTCCCTCACGCCCGTGCAGTTCAAACGATGGCCCGTTCACGGCAATCGAGACTTCGGCACTCGGGGCAAAATCGGCCCGATCAACCGCCACCGCGGTATTCCGCTGCGCCTGCCATCCATTCTGCTGCACTGCAAAACGCAAATCTTTGGTTTAGGACGGCGCCTCACCCTCTCAACAATTGCAAATATTCGAATATAATAACGCAATAACAATGGCGGACCGGATTTAAAAACGCCAACCAGGCGAGGAAAATTATGGCGGAAATCGTAATCATGGGTGCGGGTCTTGGCGGCGTTATCGCAGCCTACGAGATGAAGGACCACATGCGGCCAGGGGACCGGCTTTCAATTGTCTCCAGAGAGCGCGTCTATCATTTCGTGCCGTCCAACCCCTGGATCGCTGTCAAGTGGCGAACCCGTGAAGCAATTGAGGTCGATCTGGCACCGATCTTCGCCAGGCGCGACATCGCCTTCAAGGCCTCCCCCGTGGTCCGGCTTGAGCCTGAGCACAACCGGATGCAGCTCGAGGACGGGTCAAGCTTAAGCTACGACTACCTCATTATCACCACCGGTCCCGACCTCGCCTTTGACGAAATCGAAGGCTTGGGTCCGAACGGATTCACCAACTCGATCTGCCATGTCGACCACGCCGAGAAGGCCGCGGAGGAATTCGATGAATTCTGCCGCAATCCCGGACCGATCGTGGTCGGCGCCGCCCAGGGGGCCTCCTGTTTCGGCCCGGCCTACGAATATTCCTTCATTCTCGATACCGCACTGCGCCGGCTCAAGATCCGCGACCAGGTACCGATGACCTTCGTCACCCCCGAGCCCTATATCGGACATCTCGGACTCGACGGTGTCGGCGACACCAAAGGGATCCTTGAGAGCGCCATGCGTGACCGTCACATCAAGTGGCTGACCAATTCGCGCATCAAACGGGTCGAACGCAATGAGATGACGGTGGAAGAGATCGCCGAGGACGGAACCGTGAAGGCGACACGCCAGGTTCCGTTCCGGTTCTCGATGATCCTTCCCGCTTTCCGCGGCGTTCCGGCACTCAACGGCATCGAGGGCCTGGTCAATCCCCGCGGCATGGTGATCGTCGACAAACACCAGCAGAACCCGAAATACAAAAACATCTTCTCGGCCGGTGTCTGCGTCGCCATCCCGCCGGTCGGTCCGACCCCGGTGCCATGCGGCGTGCCCAAGACCGGCTTCATGATCGAATCCATGGTCAGCGCCGCGGTGATGAATATTGGTCAGATCCTGCGCGACAGGGCGCCCACCCACCAGGGCACCTGGAATGCGGTCTGCCTTGCCGATTTCGGTGATTCCGGCATCGCCTTCGTGGCCCAGCCGCAGATCCCGCCCCGCAACGTCAACTGGGCTTCTTCCGGAAAATGGGTCCACGCCGCAAAGATCGGCTTCGAGAAATACTTCCTGCGCAAAATGCGCCGGGGCGAAAGCGAGCCCTTCTATGAAACCGCAGCGCTGGGCATGCTGGGTATCTCCAAGCTGAAGAAGGTATCGACCGATTAGAGGGACACCTCGCCTCATCAAGGGTAATAAGAAGAGGAATTTGTCCAATCCTTCTCGCCTTTGAGGGGCAGGCGTGCAGCGCGTTGTCGCAGCCGCGCACACTGCGGCAACGTTGCCGCTTTTCAACGCCCTTGCTGCAACGCCCTCTCTGCAAAGACCTGTTGCGAAACCATGTTGCGTGTTGCGAGACCTTTGGAATTTCCTCTTTCGTGCCAGCAGGATTCCACCCCGCGCGCACGCCCCGAAATCTCCCTCAGACATCCGACACCGCATGCCAGATGTTGTGCGCGTTGCGAGCAAGCCAACGCAGCCGCTCTCACTCTCACACCTGCCGGTCATCCTTCCCCTGAAAGTCTGTGCCGACACAGGCGCGTGCCCCGTCCGTCGGCGACCCGGCTCCAGAACGGCCAAAAGAGAGTTATGCGAATTTTCGAGTCCGTCGTCCGCGAAAGAGCACGCTCGCGATTTTCCTTACGCCCGACAATGGGCTTTGCCCTGCGATCCAGGCGCAACACCGTTTCCAACCCGCAAAACACGCGCGCCCCCTTGCCGGCGGTACGCCATGAATTATTTCCGCAAATCCGCAACAGGCGGTTTCGGCTTGCCCAGCGCTTCGCGCATCGAGCCATCTTCCTGCCGTCTGATTATGAATTCATTTTTTTGCCGAGGTGCAACGCATGATGGATCTATCCGCAGCTGACCTGAACCAGCTCATCGACACAGCTCTGCAGCACCTTGAGGATGAAAATTCCCATGGTGACGCGAATCATCCGGCTTTGCCGAATCCGGGCCGGGAAGCCCTGGCGGAACTGCAGCTCAACCGCGCCGACACCGCCACACTCACGGCTGCGATTGACCTGTGCAGGAACACCAACAGCAGATGTCGGCAGCTTGGAGCAGCCATTCTCGGACAACTGGGTCATTCCAGGGGCAATTCCCCCTATGGCGTGTTCAGAGAAGAGCGCTATCGCGCGCTTCACGATACTCTGCGGACCGAGATCGCAACCACGGCAAATCCGGGCGTTCTCAATGAGGTCTGCATCGCACTTTCGCACCTGAAAGATCACCGCGCGATCGGCATTGTGCTCGAGCTGATCGACCATCCGAACGCGGACGTTCGCACCGGTGTCGTCATGGCGTTGACATGCCACCAGGATGAGGCCGCGGTATCAGGGCTCATCCGGCTCTCATCCGACAGGGATACCGATGTCCGTGACCTCGCAACCTTCGCTCTTGCGCTGCAAATCGACGTTGACACCGCTCCGATCCGCAGCGCACTGCACGCCCGCCTTGATGACATCGAACCCGACGTCAGAAACGAAGCAATCGAAGGTCTGGCGCGGCGTCACGACCGCACGGTTCTGCCCTATCTGGTTCGGGAGCTGCAGGAACAGGTTTCTGATCCGCTTTTCAGCGCGGCGCGGGAATTCGCCGATCCGTCTCTTTGCCCCGCATTGATGAATGCGGGCCGAATCGTATTCGGGCTGAAGGAGGATGGGCACCGGCTGGCCAACTATCTGGAGGGCTGCTGGCGCAAAGCTGTGGCCGCCTGCGGCTGCCGATTCGACAATCCATGACGATCCCTCCTTCCGCTCCCGAAAGCGCGTGCCCACCATTCGTCGTGAGATTGCGTACTGCGCAGGATCGGCACGCCTCGCAACGCGCCGCCAGGAGCTGAAAGGCCAGCGGAAAGGCCAGCGGACTGCCCCCTTGCGCGGCACGCAAGCCCGGCCTCGACCTCCAGGACGCAGCCCGACCGCATTGCAGCCCGGTCAGAAACACCCCCCCCTGCCGGCTGCCGCGATTGCGCCACGCCCGGGCTTGCGCTGCGACTTGGCAGAAGCCTCAGGATGACAGCGGCCACCAACGCGCAGCAGCGCAGGATGGCTGCGCGCGGCAACCGACCACCTGCCAGGACAATCGAATCGGGTGGAAAGAAGACACGACGCGGCGACTTTCCGGCCTCTATTAATGGCCCTTGACGAAAAGGCCGCAAGGACGCGCTTTGGGGAAACCGGATGCCACGCTGACGAGCCAACCGAACCGCAACACATGGAACCGTGATCCACCTCTGGCAAACTGTGCAACGGAACAACAGGGAGAGCGGGGCTGACCGGGCGGGACATGACAATTATCGCCCCATCTGTGCTACGGTTGCCGCCAGCAGAATCAGTTGGGCGCTGTGGCCATTGAAGCCGGCGCCATGTTGCGTTTCGAGGAAATCATGACCTGGCGAAGGCGCAAGGCTTTACGCGCCTGAGCTTTCTTTTTGCCGAGACAGCCATGGCTCGAATCCGAGATCCCATTACCGCCCGCGAGCAGTTCACATGTCCAGGAGAAATCAGACGACATCTGGTCGCAGCCCGCCGCCATTGCCCGGCCCGTTTCGCCAGCGAAACGCCTTGTCACGCCATACCATCGCGGCCGGATCCAGCATCCTGCACTGCTTTGTGGAGAGCACAATGACTGAGCCGACCAGGCGGATCGCCACCATCGCCGCACCCTATGGGCGTGAGATCCGTCTGATCGAGGTCACGTTCGAGAACGGTTCGCGATTTTTGCGCCTGACCATCCGCGAGGGCACCCGCTTCACCATCCTTGATCTCGACGCCGCCACGGCACAGCTGTGGGCGCAGGCCTTGACCGACTGGGCCTCCATCCAGGAAGGCTCTCATGAGGAGTCTGGCCGCCAGTTGCCGCAGATGGCACTTGCCGACAGTGATCCGGCAACCCCGGGTAAGCCGCGCAAGTCAGGCAGGAGGACGCGAACCCGCCATCCCTCCTGACCCCCTCGCGAGCCAATTTTTCCCCGGTCTCGTCGGGCACGCGGCCTTTCTGTGCCGCGAAAATGAAATCTGCGGGAGCGGCAATTAATGTACCGGTATTCATGAGACCTGCCGCGCTCCATCGGAGCGGTTTCCCGTTTCCTGCGCAAACTCAAGACCAGAAAGGTGGCTCTCGCCCCGAAATTTGCTGATTTTCTGGAGTATCGGCAACATCGGTGGAAGGGACTGCCAATTCGGTTGCGGTCATCGACCTGGAGGGTCACGTTCAATGTTCAAGGAGGCTTCGACGCAGTCTCAGGTCGGATTCTGTCGCCAGCAGCCTGAGACCCGGCCGCGACTGCGCAGAAGCCAGGATTCTCCTCAGGCGTCCGGGTCCTCCTGGAAATTCGACAACTTTTCGGACGAAACCCTGATATTGACATCGGCTGGAACCCCGCCAATTGAGCCGGAAATCTCATGAATATCGGTGCATTAATTCGGGTACGGTCATCGACCTGGAAGGTCACGGGCCATGAGCGTCGGGCACTTGGCACCGTAGTATCCTGCCGCGGCATGTCGGGCCTCGTGAAGGACAAGACGGCGCGGTTCGTCCTCGATATCGAGGACGATTATGCCGTCATTGACCCGACGAAGATCGGGCTCGAACCGGATCCTTCCGCAGGCTTTCTCGACACCAGGCTCTTCCTGGAATCGGCCTTCCGCTCGACCCCGACCACAGCCTCCAGGCCGCTCACCCTCGGCAAGGCAGCAATCGACGATCTTGCCTTCCAGCATGTCCCGGTCGAACTGGCACTCGCCCAGGACCGGGTGCGGCTCCTGATCGCCGACGATGTCGGGCTCGGCAAGACGCTGGAGGCTGGTCTGATCACCTCGGAACTGATCCTCCGGGGCCGCGCCGAGCGCATTCTGGTCGTCACCACCCGCGCCATGCTGCTGCAGTTCCAGAAGGAATTCTGGACCCGGTTCTGCATTCCGCTGTCGCGCCTCGACGGCGCCGCGATCCGGCGGATGCGCAACCAGATCCCCATCCATTACAACGTCTTCAACCAGTTCGACCGCTCGATCGTCTCGATCGACACGCTCAAACAGGACAGCGAGATGCGGGCGGCGATCAAACAGTCGCGATGGGACCTGATCATCATTGATGAGGCCCATAACGCCGCAAGACGCGTCCGCTCCGGCGCCACCTCAAGCCTGCGCTCCAGGCTGGCAAAACTCCTGTCGCGCCAGGCCGATTCGCTCTTGCTCCTCACCGCGACACCCCATGACGGGTCGAGGGCAAGCTTCGCCAGCCTGATCGAGATGCTGGACCCGACCCGGGTGCCCGATCCTGAGAAGCTCACACGCAGCGACATCGAGGATCTCGTCATCCGCCGCTTCCGCACCTCTGGCGAAGTACTCTCGGTCCTGAAATCGACCATCCCGCCACGGGAACTCCATGACCACCGCTTCCCCCTGAGCGAAAAGGAGGAAGCCGCCTACAGCATGATTGCGGAACTCGATCTCGATCTCGACATGGAGAAGTCGGGTCGCCGTGCCATTGATCTCTTCCGCACCACGCTGGCGAAAGCGATCTTCTCAAGCCCGGCGGCCTGTCTCGAAACCGTCAAAAGCCGGATCGACCGCATCGCGCGAGGCACCGTCAAAGGCAGCGAAGCGGACCGGCGGAAACTGACCGAACTGGCCCGCCTGCTTGAGGCAATCGAACCCCACGCGTTCCAGAAATACCAGAATTTCCTCAAACTCCTCAGGGACATCAAATGGACCGGCAAGGATCCACGCGAACGTCTGGTGGTGTTCTCCGAGCGCATTCGCACGCTTGAATGGCTCAAGGAGCGCCTGATTGCCGATCTCGGCCTGACGTCGGAGGTCATCGGCCGCATTGACGGCACCAGCGTCGAGGCCGAGGTCAGGACCCAGCAGCTGCTTGAGGATTTCGGGCAGGAGCACTCGAGTTTACGCATCCTGCTCGCCTCCGACATGGCCTCCGAAGGCCTCAATCTGCATTTCCAGTGCCATCATCTGATCCATTTCGACCTGCCCTGGTCCCTGTTGCGCTTCCAGCAGCGCAACGGCCGCATTGACCGCTACGGCCAGGACCGCACCCCGCATATCCATTATTTCGTGGGCGAAAGCTGTCACCCCAGGGTCCGCGACATGTGGGTGCTGGAGAAGCTGGTCGAGAAGGACCAATCGGCGCAAGATGGTCTCGGCGATCCGGCGGTGTTTCTCGGTGTCGGCGACGCCGATGCCGAAGAAGAAGTCGTGGCCCGGGCGGTCAGTGACGGCAAGGGCCCGGACGCCTTTGCCGCCGAAATGGAGCAACGCGCCACCAGCGCCAGAGAAACAGCAGCACTCGATGACGATTTCGACACCCTGTTTGGCGACTATCAGGGTGCGGGCAGCACTGAGACCACAACCCCTGCAGCTGGCGCCGCCGCCACGGCAGCGCCACCACGGCTTTTTGCAGACACCTTCGCCTACACCGACGCCATGCTGCAGAGGCTCGCGGAATCGGGAGAAAGGGTCTTCGACAAAAACAGATTGCCGCAAGTTGATCACGGTGAACGGACCATCCGATTCCCGATCCCGAGCGACATGAAGAGCGACGGCGGTCTGGGATACGGGCGAACCGACGACGTGGACGACCGCTACATGCCGGTCGAGGCCGTCAGCAAAGGCGGCATGATTGAACTCACCGACCGCACCGAGGTCATCAACGCCGCGATTGCACAGGCCAAGACCGACGACCGCAGCTGGCCGCTGGTGCAGTATCTCTGGGATGGCCATCCGATCCTGGACTGGTTCGCCATCCGTGCCGAAACTTTCTTCCCGGAACTGACCGCGCCGCTCTGCAATCTGCGCGGCCGCCTCGCCGCGGGCGAGGTCGTCGTCATCCTCCATGGTGCCATCCCGAACCAGGCTGGTACAACCGTGGTGGACTGCTGGGCCGCCGTCACGGTCAGAGACGGCCACGTCCCCGCCATTGACAGCGTCGGCGACTTCGTCACCCGCACCGGGTTTGGCGGGAAGATCG
Source organism: Alphaproteobacteria bacterium (assembly GCA_009781045.1). GTDB lineage: Bacteria > Pseudomonadota > Alphaproteobacteria > Rhizobiales > Xanthobacteraceae > Bradyrhizobium. The sequence goes on along the minus strand of WQYW01000022.1, from coordinate 22,271 downwards.
CCAACAAGGGCAAGCCTGACCACGACGCCGCGGCCAGAGCACTTGCGCCTGCGGTATCTGCCTTCCAGACCCACCTCCTCAAATTGAGCCGGCAACGTCAGCGCGAGATCGAGACAAGCCTCAATGCAACTCTCGAACGGCTTGCAGGCCTTGAATCGCGTTTCCGCGCCGATCTCGATATCCGCTTTGCCGACGTTTCCGACCCCGCTGCAAAACTGAACGCGCTGCAGCGCCGGCAGAAGATCCGGCGCGACAACCGGCAGGCAGAGATCGACGAGATTTTCAAGGACATCGCCGACTGGCACGCAAGCCAGCGGCGCCTGGTCGACGATCCGAACCCGTTCGTGGCCGTCAAGGCGGTATTCGTCGGGTGATGCGTGATGGCTGCGGTCGCCACCCTCAGTGGCGTCAATTTCCGCCCCTCGCCCTCATTTCGCGCTCCAATTGGCACCTGATGGCAATTGTGAGCCCGTTGCGTATTGCGTATCACCAAAAGCCCGTTCTCCACCGCGGAGAGCAAGCAGTCAGGATTTCCGCGTGCCTTCCTGCCGCCCCCTGACCCTTGCGGATTCCTCGCTCAGTCGTGGTCATATACCGTTACCGACAGCCCCCGCTCAACCAGGCATTTCTCGATGATCGGCTCCACCAGCGACCACTTGCCTCCAGCCAGGCCGCAGCCGATCCGCGGCATATGGAGCGAGGCATTCAATTCACCCGCCCGCTCGCCCACCTGCCGCAAACACTCGGTGAGCGCTTCGTATCGGATCGGCGGCCCTGAGCTGCCCGTCTTCGTACCTCGTTGGGCGACCATGTTGGCAACCCAGATATACGGTTCGACCTGCACGAACTGTACCGCCCCCAGGCGGAAGCCTTCGTTCTTTCCTCCCGCGTACCAGGCGCGATACAGCTCTTCCGGTTGCTGCCACCTTCGCGACAGCGCCAGGACGAAGCCCTTGCCCCACCCTCCGATATCGTTACAGATGTGGCAAATCACCTTCACGCCCTTCGCTTGCGGGCTGGTGGCGTCGCCTTTGATATAGCTGATCCCTGTCATAGATCTTGCTGGCCAACGGTTTGATGTTCTGTTTGTGAAGGTTCTGCGAGGGCCAGCAGCCGATTTCATGCTTCAGCCCTCAGGCGATCAGGCTTCCTCAGGTGAAAACAAGAAACAAGCACCGCCTTGCCTCAAAAAGAAGATGCCGTGAGAATAACGATCCCCGTCCGTATCGTCCGCAAAATAAACCGGGCCCGCAGCAACTGGTCTCTGCGGCTGCTGGTCCAGATCTGGTTCTTCGTCTGAAAACGAAGGAAGGCGAGCGCTCACCCGCCTCCCTGCCTCTGAAACCATAACACGCCCCGGAAACCTTTCAAGCCTGATGAACTGATGAACGGCTGATGCCCCCTATCGCCCTGGCCAGCCAGATGAGGTCGGCGTAGGCAAGGTATTTCGGGGCAGCCCACCCGTGCCCAGTCGGCAGTTCGTGGACACCAATGACGCGATCGCAGGCAGTTGCGCCCCGTCGCACGATCGATTCGGCCGTCGTTTGATGCGCAGTCCGCCTCGCGTGGAACGGATTTTGCTGATTGCGTTCATGCGTTGCAAGAGAAGCTGGAGCGGTCGGTCCTCCAGAGCATCCTGTGGGCTGGGATGCGAACTCGGAACCGAACTCTGAACGACGGCTTTGTCCGTGGCCAGCTTTCGAAAGACGCAATGCGGAGGCGACTGTAGTGTTAAGCTGCTCGAGTTGGAGAGACTGCAACAAAGCGTTGAACATACTCTTGCGCTTCATCATCGGTGATGAGACCGTAGTATTCGCTCAGAACCAGAAATTGCGTGAAACTATCAGGCTCGTCACGGGATACAGCCATTATGGAAAGGGCGTCTCTGTGTTCGACGGTCAACAGTTGCTCAACGATGCCTCCCAATGGCTGCTGATCAGATGTTGAGACCGCGGCTTCGATAAGATCGAGCGCAGTTCCACGATCCGGAATGACAGTCTGTTCATACCCAATTCCGGCCATCGAAACACTCCCTCCAAGAGCTGCTATCGGCTTGAACCTCCGCAGCTTTTCCTCATTTTCCACCCCCGGCCTTTCGTCGGTCCTGCTTTGCGCCAACCCAGTCGAAAGCCGAAAGCGCCCCCTGCGACGCCCAAGGTGGAGGTTGCCGACACCAAGGCGCGTCCAGAGTACTCCTTCGATCACTTCATGCGATCCGTCTGCGCCGACCCGAGAAACACGAGGTGAGATTCTACCATGGCAACCAAATTTGATCCTGCGATCCATGACGACAATCCACCAATGACCGAGGACTTTATGGCTGGGATGAAGGCGTCGAAGCGGGGGCACCCGAAGTCCGATGGCCTGGAGCTTGAGGGTGAAAATCCGTCTTGATGCCGTGACGGTTAAGCCTCTGCGCAGGAGTGGACCAGGCTGGCAGACCCGTGTCAATGCTGCGCTGGGCCTGTTGGTAAAGGAAGGACGCCTGTAACCGCACAACCTGGCGTTCACAGCGTTGCAGGATTCCAACACGAAGGCAACGCAAAACGCGGATGATGTGTCGACAGGAACCAGTGTCCGTCGTTGGAGAATGGCTACGCCGAGTTACCCGAGGGTGCCTGAGCGATGGCCTGTCCTCAATTGAGCCGGATGATCGCTGTGGCGAGCTGCGCCACAGCCGGAAAATCGCGTTTGGTCTTGTCGCAGCGGGTGGCAATGGCACGGAAATGCTTGAATTTGGCGATGAAATTCTCAATCAGGCGTGCCATAAAGAAAAGAGATGCCGGTCGTAAGACCGCTGGACCTTACGGTCTTGGGGGGAATGACCGTCGTCTTTCCGGCGGCGGCAAGCGACTTCCCCTGGACTGCTACCGCACAAGATATCCCCAGCAATCCCGCTCATGATGCTGTCGCCACGCGACTTTCTCCTGCGATCCGGCTCCGATCACATTGCGTCAATTCCTCAGTTCGAATCCGATTGAGACTGGGATCCCAAACAGCCTATGCACCAGACTCACGCCGCAAAAACGTTCTTTGGGGGGGTCTGTTGCTCTGCTGATTCGCAGGGTCCGGCCACATTCGACCGACCCCAACGTGCCCCCTGGGCAGAGAACACGGCACCCGAAATGCCAATCGACAGGACTTCCCCTGACATGGCAAACTGGCAATGTTCCGACGAACCCAAGCCCCTGCGATCAAGGCGTTGAGCAATGGACCTGATTGGCATCGAGAATGAAGCCGAATTCTTCCCGGCTGGCGCACTGTCGGACTCGCTGCAGGACGAGCTGCGCGACATCACCTCGAGGTGGTCGAAAGAAGCCGCCAACCCGCTCGACCGTCTTGCCGCCTGCTGTGAGGCCTACGTCACCGGACTGCGCAAGATCCGCAACAGCACGGACGCAGCCAACCGCCGCGAGCGTCGTCGCAGGATCGCCCATGGGCTGGTGACCGCGCTCGGCTATATCTACGAGCGCGGCAGCCTGCAGACCGCGCTGCACAACGAGACTGTGGTGCCCGCGCTCGCCAGAGTGGCGGACGCCGAGGGACGCGATGCCATCTGGCTGCTCGAAGCACCATTTGACAATATTGAGGACGAAAGCGCCGATCCCCTGTCGCTCAATTTCCGGCCCGACCAGCTTGCCGACGAAGACCGGGATTTCGTCGAGATCGAACGTCCGATCGAGGAGATTCTGGCCGAAGGCATTTTCGACCAGCGCCACCCTCCCCGCCTCGTAATCGTCCTGGGCCTGTCCCAGATCGTGCTCGTCGACCGCCACAAATGGCCTGCGCGTTCCGTCTTGCGTTTCGATCTCCAGGAGATCTTTTCGCGTCAGGACAAGGACACCCTCACCATCATGGCCTGCCTCCTGTCGCGCGAGGCCCGGGTCCCGCAACAGGGCCTGCCGATCGCCGACCGCATTGAAGAGGAGGCCCAGCGCAATGCCAATACCGTCACGACCTCGCTCAAACGCACCGTGCGCGACGCCATCGAGATTCTGGGCCAGGAGGTGCTCGACGTCACGGAAGGGAAATATCCTTCCGGCCCACGCAAGGGGGTGTGGATCGACGGGCCTGAATTGTCGCTCGAATGCCTGCGCTACATGTATCGCCTGCTGTTTCTGTTCTATGCCGAAGCCAACCCGCGGATGAAGGTCCTTGATTTGAGGGATCCCGTCTACGCCAGCGGCTACAGTATCGAGGCCCTGCGTGAACTCGAATCGGTCCGCCTGCGCACCCCGGCAGAAAAGACCGGCACCTATCTCTGGGACAGCCTCCAGCGCACCCTTGGCCTGCTTTTCAGCGGTCGCAGCACGCCATTGCGCCTGCCGACCGTCAAAGTGTCATTGCTCGACCCTGAGAGCACCCCGATCCTGAACTCGATCCGCCTTCGCAACGAAGCCGTCCAGAAGATCATCCGCCTGCTTTCGCTCAAACAGTCCCGCAGCGGCACGGCGCGAATTTCCTATGCCAGGCTCGGCATCAGCCAGCTCGGCGCGGTTTACGAGACCCTGATCTCTTTTACCGGTGTGGTCGCCAAACAGGATCTGATCGAGCTGCGCCCACCGAAGGGCCGCGGCTCCGATGCGGAAGAGGACCGGGACACCACCGGGGACAGTGACGACGAAACGGAAGACGAAGACGCCGAGGATGAATCCTCAAGAGGGGATGAGGTTGACCTCCTGGCACCAAGCTATTTCGTGGCGCGCAGTCGTGCCAGGGAATTCAGGAAAGAGCAGATCGTCTTCAACGGATCCGAAGCCCGGGTCTATCCGAAAGGCAGCTTCATCTACCGCCTGGCTGGCCGGGACCGATCGAAATCCGCCTCCTTTTATACCCCGGAATCGCTGGCTCGCCTCCTCGTCAAGCACGCCCTGGCTGAACGCTGCAGGGACCTCGCCGCCGACGAGATTCTTGAGCTGAAGATCCTGGAACCGGCGATGGGATCAGCGGCGTTTCTGGTCGAGACCACCAACCAGCTCGCCGACATCTATCTTGAGCGCAAACAGAAGGAAACCGGCACCACCATCCCGCAGGAGAAGATCACGATCGAAAAGCAGAAGGTGCGCGCCTTCATCGCCGACCGCAACTGTTTCGGGGTCGATCTCAATCCGGTGGCAACCGAACTCGGCACCATCTCGCTCTGGCTCAACAGCCTGCATGCCAGTGATTTTTCGCCCTGGTTCCACGACCAGCTCCACGCCGGAAATTCCCTGATTGGCGCCCGCCGGGCTTCCTATCCGCCCGCCTCGCTGTCGGCGAAGAAAAAGGAAGACCTCTGGTTTGAACAGAAGCCGCAGGAGATCGGCTGGAACGGCAGCCTCCCCAAAGACCATGTCTGGCATTTTCTGCTGCCCGCAGCCGATATGGCGAGCTTTGACACTGATCGCTCCATCACCGAATTTGCCGCCAAAGCCCAGGCGCAGATCAAGGCATGGCGCAAGGGCGGTTTCTTTGCCAGCCTCGAGCCCCACGAAATCAAACTCCTGCAGAAACTTAGCCGGCTCGCATCCGACCTCTTCGATGCCGTCGCCGACGATCTCGCCAAAAGCCGCCTCTACACCAATGACGCCATCACCATCTGGCCCGACCGCGAGATGCCCGGTTCCCGGGGACTGGACTTCCACCACAAGGACCGCTACTTCTCCAAGCTGATCGGGTCCGATCACGGCTCCAACACCCTGCCCTATAAACGGCTCAAGACCGCGATGGACGCCTGGTGCGCGCTGTGGCTCTGGCCCCTCGACGAGGCGCACCTCCTGCCATCCCGCCAGGAATTTCTCCACGGCATGACCCTGATCCTCGAAGGCGGCTTCCTGCCGGACGGGTCAATCACAGCTCCGAGCCTTGACGAAATTCCACCACCCGTGCGCGATCTCTTCGACCAGCCAAGACCTCAGTTGATAAGCACCACCGCGGCGGCATCCGAGCAAGACACACACACACACACACACACACACACACACACACACACACACACACTGCAACAACCGCGCCAAACCGCGACATCTGACAACAGACCGCAACAGGCTTCCCTGTTCCGCGAAACAAATGTCGATGCACTGATCGCGGAAATTGAGTGGCTCGGTGTCGCCACCCGCATCGCTCGCAAAGGCTTCATGCACTGGGATCTGGTCTTTGCCGACGTATTACGATCGCGCGGCGGCTTCGACCTCATCGTCGGAAATCCTCCCTGGGCCCAGCCGGCCTGGACCGAATCCGATGTTCTCGGCGATATAGACCCAGGCTTTGTCACCCGCAAACTCTCGGCGACGGACAGCCGCAAGGCACGCTCGTCCGTTCTGTCACTGACTGCCGCCAAAAAGGCATTCCTTTCTGCCTATGCATCGGCAAAAGGAGCCATGGCAGTCACCAGTTCCGACGTCATGAATCCCTTCGTCGGAGGCGGACAGAACAACCTCTACCGATGTTTTCTTGACGTCAGTTTCCGCCTCGTTTCTCCCCCAGGTTACGTCGCCCTCATCCACCAAGACGGCCATCTCAGCGATCCAAAGGCAGGCAGTTTCCGACAACAATGGTATTCACGAATCGCAAAGCACTTCGCGTTCGTCAATCGGATCAAAACGAAAAATTTTGCAGAAATCCACCATCACATAAGCTTTAGCCTTAACATCTACCGCGGTCACTCCGGCGATATTTCCTTCGAGCAATTTTCGAATGCGTTCCTCGCAGCGCAGATCGACGATTCCTTTCGCCACGACGGCACAGGCCCATTGCCTGCGATTCTCAAGGCTGACGGCTCCGCAGACACCACCGGCCATCGGGATCGCATCATCCGCATTGATCGGACTGCTATGAAGGCTATTCACGCCCTCAGCGAAGACAGCGTAACTGCTGTAACGCAGACCCGCTTCATCCAGCCGTTCTCGGCCGGAATGTTGAATGTCTTTCGTACAATCGCGGCGGCTCCCTCTCTTGCGGAAGCAATGGCTAAAACCGACCAGCAAACCGGGCGCGCCAGAGACTCAGCAGAGCCGATGACGGCCTGGCAGATGCGTCCCATCTGGCACGAAAGCGGGGCGCAGAAAGAAGGGGTCATCTGCCGCGATACCGCGTTTCGCAGCGACACTGCGAAGATGATCATTTCCGGACCGATGTTTCATGTTGGAAATCCATTTTATAAGACACCTAACGCGAACTGCCGGACAAATGGCGACTATGAAATCATAGATCTTCCGCTTGCTCCATCGGAGTATCTATCACGCACTAACTATACGCCGGCCATTGCGATGAAAGAATACTCCCGCCGGATACCGCGTTGTTCCTGGGATGCGACCAAAAATCACGTCGATTTCTACAGGTTTGCCTTGCGCGCCATGATAAATCTTAACAACGAAAGAAGCCTGATTGGCGCCATCATTCCTCCTGGCGTTGCGCACGTTGACACTGTTGGGAGCATCGCATTCAGGAACGCAGATCATCTGCTGATACTCGCCGCTGGCGCAACCTCGCTGGTTTTCGACTTCATTGTCAAGGCGTCGGGAAAAGGACATCTTTTCGGCACCGACGTTGGGCGATTTCCCTTCGCAAATTTCGGCGACACCGCCAGCCACCGAAGCCTTCGGCTGGCATGCCTGACTGAAGACTATGCCACGCTGTGGAACGAGTGCGCACACGGCCTCTCTCCGCTGCCCTGGCATTCGGAGGATCCCCGACTGACACTCGATGGACCGGTCCAAGGCCCGCGAAAATGGGGCCGCACCGCCGCGCTCCGGAACGAATTCGCCCGGCGCATGGCCCTGGTCGAAATCGATGTCCTGGTGGCGCAGACGCTCGGCCTGACCCTCGATCAGCTGATCGACATTTACCGCATCTATTTCCCGATCATGCAGCAATATGAGGCCGCGACCTGGTACGACAGAAAGGGGCGCATCGTCTGGACCGCGTCAAAGGGCCTGCCCCGCGTCGGGTATCTTGAGGACGGCAAAAGTCCGGGGCGCAAGCGCTGGGACGAGATCCTCAGGGAAAATCCGAAACATCTCAAATGCGAGGCGACGATCAATTTCCTCCCCAAGGGGCCGCACCGTGTCACTCGCAACTTCGAGGGTCCGTTCGATACCTGTGATCGCATTTCCGATTACCGGCGCGCCTGGGCCTGGTTCGCGAAACACCGGAAAGGAGGGAAGACACCATGAACCCGATCCTCCTTTCCCGTCAGGTCGAGGCGAGCCTCAAAGATCTGGTGCGATCCACGCTCAACGCCACCGGGGCGGCCTTTGAGGGCACGGTCGAGCGCTTTCTGGGCGAGCCCGCCAATTACATCAAGGGACCGTGGATCTCGGTTGCGATGCCGTTCCGGCAGGCCACGCGTCCCGACGGTTCCTTCGATCAGCCCTTCCCCTCGGTCCCTTTGCGCTTTGCCCCGTTCCAGCACCAGCTCACCGCCTTTGAGCGCCTCAGCGGCAGCAGCCCACGTTCGACTCTGATCGCAACCGGAACCGGCTCGGGCAAGACCGAGTCCTATCTCTGGCCGATTCTCGATCACTGCCGTGTCACGAAAAGTACGCCCGGCGTCAAAGCGATCCTGATCTATCCCATGAACGCACTGGCAACCGACCAGGCAAGGCGCATTGCCCAGGCCATCCACCAGATCCCTGCCCTCCATGGCGTCCAGGCCGGAATCTACGCCGATGCCGAACCGGTGTCGCCGACCGACGCCATGACCGAGCAGGAGGTTATCACCCGCCGTAGCGCAATGTGGTCAAAGCCGCCGGATATCCTGCTCACCAATTACAAGATGCTGGATTACCTGCTCCTTCGGGGCAAGGACCAGCCGCTCTGGGCCAAAAATGCGGCCGAGACGCTGCGTTTCCTGGTGGTCGACGAGCTTCATACCTTTGACGGCGCGCAGGGAGCCGACCTCGCCCTTCTGATCCGCCGGCTCAAGCATCGCCTGGGCACACCGGAGCGGCATCTGATCTGCGTTGGCTCCTCGGCGACGCTTGGCAGCGGTGCTGATGCCGCCGCCGACCTGCGCAGTTATGCCACCACGATCTTCGGAGAAGACTTCGATGAAAATTCCGTCATCCGGGAAACCCGCAAGAGCGCCAACGAGGTTTTCCCGGAGACAGAATATTTCGAGTGGCCGGATGATGCCGCGGTCGAGGCCGCACTCGAGCAGTCGCTGGGGCTGAGCCAGGCCGAAACCGCACGCCAGCTGACCAGATGTCTTTTCCCCGAGCCACGCGATCCCGACCTCGAGCAGATCCACCAGGGCGACCCAGCCACTATTGGCTGGCGCCTGCTGCTTGGAAACCTGCTGCTCCAACATCACGCCACGCAGAAAATCCTGCGGATCGCGACCGACGCCCAGGCGCCGCTTGATCTCGCCACCATCGCCGAGCAACTCGGCAAGAGCAAGGCTCTCAAAACCAGAACGCCTGCCGCCCGGGCACGGCTGGTGGAATTGATCGTCTCTCTGCTGGCCTGGGCCCGCTCCGGCTCCGAGGCCGCGCCGCAGCCCTTGTTCGGCCTGCGCCTCCAGATCTGGGTGCGCGAAATGGCTGGCATGGTGGCGACTCTGCCGCGCTGGGAGGGGGGCAAACGCTCCCGGATTGACCTCCGGCATGCCCGCGACTGCGACGAACACACGCTGACGCGCCTCCTGCCTCTGGTCAACTGCTCGAGATGCGGCACCGCGGCCCATGTCTGTCGCCAGCCTCGGACCGGGAATGGCCTCGGCGCCGCGCTCAACGAACTCTATGAAGAATATTTTGATGACCAGTCGACCCAGCTGCGGCTGATCTATCATGAGCCCCTTGAGAAAAAGACCCGCGGTCTCGTCATCGAGGGTCTGCTCGACTCCGAGTCACTCGAATTCACCAGCGCCGACCACAAGACCATCAATGAGACCGACACCCGCAGCCCGGTCTGGCTCTATAACCCGACGCTTCAGGGCGAGGTCGACCGCTCCTGCTCGGCCTGCGGTTTCGGTAACGGCCTCTTGCTGTTCGGGGTGCGCGCCTCACGGATTACCGCGACGCTGGCCAATACGCTTTATGCCTCCCGGCACAACGAGGAGGACAGCGAGGCCAAGCCCCGCCTTCTGATGTTCTCGGATTCGGTCCAGGACGCCGCACAGCGGGCCGCCGTCACCGAAATCCGCAACATCAGTTCGGTCGTCGGCAAGTCGCTCTTCGACGCCTTGCGCGCCAGCGAGACCCAGGGGCTGAGTCTGGCTCACGTCATCAGGGACCTTCCCGCCGAGCTGCACGCGAGCCTCGGGCCTGCGGCTTTCGCCGCGACCTTCATCACCCGTGAACAGACCTGGCGCTCGCCCTACCAGCAGCTGCTGCGCAGCGACCAGCTGCCGGAGCCGGCCAAATTCGCCTCCCGTGTCGAAGCGATGCTGGGCTGGAAATATTTCGAGGATCTGACCTACCTCTCGCACATGTCGTCCGCGCTCGAATCATCGGCGACCGTGGTGGCAGACGTGTCGCCGGACCTGATCGAGGACGCAGCCACGCAGCTGCCTGCCCGGCTTGCCAATGCGCTCTCCGGCGGCGTCACACTCACCCCGGAGGCCGCCGCCCGCTTCCTCCACGGGCTGCTCCAGCAGATGCGGCGCCGTGGTGCCGTCGGCCATGACTATGTCGTCAAGGGCATGGAGGCCGCGCCACTCAAAGGCGGAGGCCCGAACTGGTTCGCCGCCGCCAGATCGCTCGGAATCGAAAACACGCTGCCGGTTCCCAACCATCGCCGCGGCCCGGCACCGATGCCGGTGACGCTGCGGCGTGCCTGCGCTGGTTACCAATCGCTGTTTCACGACCATTCCACCAACTGGTACCGCGACTGGGCCGACAAATTCTTCCTGCCGATTTCCGTCGGACTCCTGTCCAAATACGATGTGATCTTCGAGACAACGCTTGCGTGTCTGGAATCCGCCGGAATCGTCCGTCGCGCCAACCGCGCCCCTCCCTCGACCGACCATGGATATGTCATTGAGCCGGAAGTCGTCACCGTCACCGACCGGGTGATGAGGCTCAGGTGCAATTGCTGCCGGCGTCGGGACCTGGCGATCGCCGAAAGCGCCTTTGTTGTCGGGTCGCCCTGCACAAGGATCACCTGCAAAGGCACGCTGGAGCGGGAAGAGGACAATTCCGGGACTGCGGCCTCGGTGCCCAGCCTGCTCAACTCCGACCGCAACCACCGCGTGGTGGCCTCTGAACACACCGGAATCCTTGAGGTCGATGACCGGCGTCAGATCGAACAGAGCTTTATCGAGAAGGAAACGCCATGGGCGGTCAATCTGGTCTCGGCGACGCCGACACTGGAGATGGGCATCGACATCGGCGATCTCTCGACTGTGGTGCTGTGCTCGGTTCCGCCGGAAGAGGCCAATTATGTCCAGCGCATCGGGCGCTCAGGCCGGCGCGACGGCAATTCGCTCAATTTCACGATTGCCACCGCCCGGCCCCACGATCTGCAGTTCTGGGAAAACCCGCAAGCCATGCTGGCGGGCCGGATCCGGTCGCCTGGAGTCTATATCGAGGCATTGTCGGTGCTGCTGCGCCAGGCCGCAGCCTTTTCGCTCGACTGCTTCATCGCCGGCAGCACCTCGAGCGGCGACTATGGCAAGGTCAGCCATGTGCTGCGCCAGCTTGATGAAAGCCGCGGCAACGGTTTCCCGCTCGACTGGTTTGCCTTTCTCGAACAGCAGGGTGCCGAGCTTGCAGAGCACTTTCTTGGGTTGCTGCCCGAAAAGGTGAGAGAACGACCGGACGTATCCCTGCGTATCCGCGAATATCTCGCCGGCAGCGGCGATCATTCGCTGATCTGGCAGGTCCGCTCGATTTTCGAAGAGGCCAGAGATGAGCGCGAAGAACTGGTCCGGCTCCGCAAGGAGCTCAATAATGAATCAAGGCGGGTCAAACAGCGCGCAAATGAGATGGACGAGAAAGCGCTCAAAGACCGGCTCGAGGAAATCCGACGCGACAGGGGTCAGATCAATCACGCCATCCGCCACGATATCGACGACGTCATGGTGTTGCAGTGTCTCACCGACAAGGGGGTGCTGCCGAATTACGCCTTCCCCGAGGAAGGCATCAAACTCAAATCGATCCTGTCGCGGCGCTCTGAGAATCCCAGGGAGATCGAGGACGGCAAAGACCTCATCACCCGCGAATATGTCCGCCCCGCCAGCAGCGCATTGTCGGAATTCGCTCCCGGTCAGACCTTCTACGCCGGAGGGCGCGAGGTCCGCATCGAGCAGATTGATCTCAACAAACAGGATCAGACCACCTTCCGCTTCTGCCAGCATTGCTCGCACGTGGAGCTGGCGGCAACCGCCGACGGGGCGAACTGTCCGCGCTGCGGTGACGACATGTGGGGTGACACAGGTTCCACGCATAACGCCATCGAACTCAGGACCGTGATTGCCTTTACCTATGAGGAGCGGGCTGCGATCCGGGATGCCGACGACCGCCAGCAGCGGCGCTATGATCGCAGCCTTTTCCCGTTCTATCGCCCCGAGGATATCGAAACCTCCTGGTACGGACAGGGCGACGGCTCGGCTCCCTTCGGTTACGAATTCATCGGCCGTTGCGGCTTCCGCGATTTCAACTTTGGTCCACGCACGAGCGCGCAGGTCGGGCCGGTGATCGCTGGAGCGCCGCGGAAATCGCGGCCTTTCCGGATCTGCTGCGAGTGCGGCACGGTGCAGAAATGGCCGTTCGGAGAAGATGATCCCGGCCAGCACGCGCCCAGATGCAGGATCACCCGCAGCGACAATGCCACGCCGGCGGGCAGACAATGGGAAACGTAAGCCTTCCTGATGCGGAAGTTTGAGACCGAATCGATCCGCATCATTGTTCCCGTAGTCGGAGAGGCCACCCATGACGACATCAAGAGCTTTGTGGCCGCGATCAATCTCGGCATGCGCGAGCATTTTGCCGGCAAGGTGGACCATATCCGCAGCACGGTCGCCGAAGCCCAGCTCGGCGGGAGTGCCGTGATCCGCAGCCTGTTTCTTTATGATACCGTGCCCGGTGGCTCGGGATATCTGCGGCAGCTCGCGGAGCATCCCGACAGCATGCGCGCGGTGGTGGAGGCCGCAGCACGGGCATTGCGGAACTGTCCCTGCAATGCGGTGGAGGAGAAAACCGGCTGTTTCCGCTGCGTCAAATCCTGGTCCACCCAGTTCGGCCCCGGCGAGGCGGATCGCGATACGGCGCTGCACATGATGGAGCATGTGCTTGCCAACTGGAGCAGCCTGACCCGGACCGAGACCGGGATTGATGCCGAGGTCCGGACCTTCGCCGTCGAAAGCAAGCTTGAAGCCCGCTTCATGCACAAGCTGATCGAGCGTTTCGGGCATGACTGCGTCACGCCTCACGTCCTCTCAGGAGGGCGCAGGGGCCATGTCCTCAAGGTCAGCCAGGACGGCAGAAGCCATTTCTGGAACATCGAGACCCAGGTCCAGATCGAGCGCCGCTTCCCCGGCGTCCCGCGTAAACGCGTCGACTTCCTCTTCACCCCGGTCGGGGGAACAAAGGCAAAGCCCATCGTGGTCGAAATGGACGGCCTCAGATACCACGCCGACACCATCGTCGACGATCTGACCACGCGCCTCGTTCTGCTGCGATCACGCCATGTCCGGGTCGCAACCCTGGGCTGGCAGGATCTCGGCGGCAACGACAGCTCGAGCCCACCCAACCCCTTCACCGAGGCCCGGCTGGGCAGCGAACACGCCGGCATCCTGGCAAAAGTGATGGCGCGCCCGGACCTGGCCGGCCTGGAGACCGAAATCAACCTGCTGCGCAATGGAACCTCGCTGGAGGGCTTTTTCCATCTCCTCATGTTTCCGGAGGCCGACTGCGCCGCGGCGGCTTCGGTCCTTCTGCGCAGCATCGTCGGACGCGGCCGGGACATCGCCACCCTGCCCCGCATTTCCGCCCTGTCCGAGGACGGCCGTCTCTTTCTGGAGGAATCGAAGCTTTCGGGCCACGTCAGCGACCGCAATCTCGATATCTATCTCTCGGCCGACAAGGTGGCGCCAGAGCAGTGGCGCGAGCTCTTCACCGACTGCCGCATGCTGCTGCGCGGCACCCTGCCCGGCATTTCCGGGGACCAGACCATTGCTCCCGCCTATACCGAGGCGTGGCGGGGCCTGTGGCGACTGATCAACCTGTTCCAGGACCTGCCCGGATTTCATGTCGAATTCGAAGGCCTCGATACCCTGGAGCCGCCCGACACCAGCAGAGCCGCTGAGGCTCCCGGGGAGGCTCTCTGGCACGAAGTGCTTGATCTGGTCGGCGAAGGTTTTCGCCCGATTGTCGAGGCCTTACGTGCTGGAGAGGCGCCGGTGCCGGACCTCGTGGGCAGCGATCTGACCTCGAATGGCGAGGTGGCCGGAATGATCGAGATCGGCTGGTCCGGCGCCCGTCTCGCCATCTGCGAACAGTCTTTTGCGGCTCCGGGATGGGAGCTGCTCGAATTCCGCCCTGAAACCAACCCGTCGGTGACAGAGACTGTCACCATTGTCCTGCGCAAGCTGCAAGGAGGAGGAGCCGCATGAACGCTCCCGCACCCTACCGGATTTCCTACGACACCGGCTGCCTGCGGTCGCTGAAGAAACTCCCCGACCGGGTATCGGCAAAGTTCCATGAAATGATGATGCGGTTCATGAGCGACCCCTCGGCCAACGGGCTCCATTTCGAGGGCGTCAAGGGAGCCCATGACCGCCATCTGCGGTCGGTACGCGTCGACCAGAACTATCGTGTGATCGCCTTTGTCGTGGGGCAGGACGTCATGTTCCTGCACGTCAACAGCCATGACAACGCCTACCGCTGGGCCGAAGGCCGCAGCGTGCGCGTCGACCCCGCGACAAACCGGATCCGCATTTTCGAAACCATTGAGGTGGAACCGCAGACCTCCAGTCCCGCCACTGAACCGGCGATCGCGGAGGCACCCGGTCTCTTTGCCGCCATCTCCGACCAGCGTCTGCTCGCCCTTGGCGTCCTTGCCGAAGAACTGCCCAGGATCCGCTCCTTGCGCGACCAGAACGCCCTCGAAAATGGCGCCGATCTCTTCGACGCCACCAGTTACGACATCCTGATCGCACTGGCCCTGGGCTATCCCGACGACGAGGTCAGGATCGTCACCGGCATCAGAACCGCGGACGAGCCGACCGAAACCCAGTCCGAGTCGACCTTTGCCGAGATCATCGCATCCGAAGACAGCCGCCAGCATATTTTTATTCCCGCCAACGAGGATGAACTGCGGCGCATGTTCGAAGGCGACCTTGAGGGCTGGCGCATTTTTCTCCACCCCGACCAGCGCCGCGTCGCCTATCGCGACTATAACGGCCCCGCAATGGTGCGCGGCGGTGCCGGCACCGGCAAGACGGTGGTCGCCATGCACCGCGCCAGATATCTCGCCGACCAGATCGCCACAGACCCGGCACGCGCTGGCGAAAGGGTCCTCTTCACCACCTTCACCACCAATCTCGTCCTCGACATCCAGTCCAATCTCACGCTCCTGTGTCCGGAGCATCTTGAAGGCGCCAACCCACGGATCGAGATCATCAACCTTGATCGCTGGGTCAGCCAGTTTCTCAGACGCAGGAAGTTTCCACGGGCAATCGTCTATTTCGGCGAGAGCCGTGATCGGCTTGACGCGATCTGGCGTGAGGTCCTTGACGATCACGTTCGCCCCGACGGCCTCTCGGACGAATTCATCCGCGCCGAATGGGCCCAGGTTGTCCAGGCCAAAGGCGTGATGACCGAACAGGAATACCTCAAGGTCTCCCGTGCCGGTCGCGGCACCGCGCTCGACCGCCGCAGCCGTGCCCTGCTCTGGAGGATCTTTTCCAGCTACCGTGCCCGCATGGTCGATGAGGGACTGGCGGAGCCTGACGACGGCTACCGCGAGGCCGCCGAGATCCTCAAGGCCGAGGCCCCGACCCTGCCCTATCGTGCGGTCATTGTCGACGAGGCCCAGGACATGGGAGAACAGGCCTTCCGCCTCATTCGCGCCATTGTGCCGGAAAAGGCGGCACAGGACCGCAACTCCATTTTCATCGTCGGCGACGCCCATCAGCGCATCTACGCACGACGCGCCAGCATGGGCGCCTGCGGCATCAACGTCCGGGGACGCTCGCGCCAGCTGCGTCTCAACTATCGCACCAGTGACGAGATCCGCCGATGGGCGGTGTCTATTCTTGAGGGCGTTTCCGTCGACAATCTCGATGGCGAAAGCGATAATCTCAGCGGCTATATCAGTGTTTTCCGCGGCCCGCCGCCGGAACTTGCGGGCTATACAAACGAAACCCAGGAGATCGACGGACTGGCGCAATGGCTTCGCACGCTGCCCGACCACGGCATCCAGCCGGAAAACGTTGGCATCCTGGTCAGGAAAAACAGCCAGATTGAACTATTGTCGACCCGCCTCGGCGACGCCGGCATCAAGGTTGCGCGACTGCGGCCCAACCAGGTCGACGACCGCTCCCAGGCTGGCGTGCGACTATCGACCATGCACCGGGCAAAAGGCCTCGAATTCCAGGCGGTTGCAATCCCCTTTCTGGCGAAATCGGCATTCCCTCCGAGCGAACTATTAAAGTCCGCCGCCGACGATATCGATCGCCGCAACCTCATCCTGCAGGAGAAATCCCTCCTTCATGTCGCTGCAACCCGCGCCATCAAGCTTCTGCTCGTATCCTGGAGCGGAGAACCGACAGAGCTGATCATCGCCCGTCAGCCTCCGTCATAGTCACCTGGCCCTTTGCGTGTGACCGCATCGGGCGTGCAGACGATCAACCCGAATCCCGCATGATCTCCACATATCGCAACCGATTCCGTATTCTCTCTCAGAATCTGACGGCGCAAAGCAACCCATCGAACATCACTGAACCGACTCCCTTCTGGCGCAATCTCACAGCCCCAGCCGGGCGGCGCGGCGCCTCACCTGATCGGATCCCGGTCCAATCATCACCGCCGCGCATCCAAACGAAGTATAGTGCATGAACCTGCTGCTTGCGCAATTGGTCAGGCATCACAAACCTGACGCTGGCAACATCTTTCGCTTTTCGGGTCCACCGCCTCGGACGCATGAACTGGCGGGCCTTGCGAGACCCGGCATTGACGCGCGGCAGCCAGCCGCAATTCCATAGACATGGGCCGCAACACATCATGGTCTCGACCTGATGTTGCTGACGCAGCGCGTTTCTGGAGCGCCGCAATACGCGATTGGCCCTTGCACACCTCCCGCAGCGAAGCCAGATCCGGCTCGTTTGAGCTTTGAGCGAGGAGACCATCAGCACAGATGAACCCAAATCCGGGAGCGGGAGGCGTAGCGTCGCCGGAAGTCAGTGTTGCGATTCACGATTTGGCCGCCAGCCCCATCACCCGATGGGTGACGATCTGGAATCGGGCACAGCAATTGCAACGTATTGTGAATGCGGAATTTTCCCTGCTGGACCGGGATGCCAACTGCCGTTTTCAGGATGAAAGCATCAAGCATGCCGAGCACGCAGCCGGCGTCAACCCGAAAATCGAAAATCGCCATTCTGATTGCCGTGCTGGCGCTGTTCCTGGAGCCAACCGAAATGCACCTGCGCAGTAACAACTGCCGCGCATAGCGGCGCGGGCAGAAATGCCTGCCGCGCCGACGCCCCGTCCGTCCATCCGTCTTTCCCCGGCCTGGGCCGGCGCTCGCCACAGCGCGACTGCGGCCGTCCTGCGCCGCGACTTCATCTGACATCGGCCAGCGGCACACCCAGTGGTGGCTTCGAAATCTGAGCGCGATTCCGAACATCACGCGGACTACTTGCATCATATTGCATTGCGTTACTAAGTAACTGCGAATTCGGATGAAATCCGGCGTGCCGAACAGACGACAAACAGGCGACTGTGGCGTCAGGCGGCGACCTGCCGGCTCGGGAGAAGTCGCCCTACTCCGTCAGCTTCACCGCCCCCGACGAGATGCCGAAATTGGCCCCACATGTTGCCTTCACCGTCAATATCAGGTCCTGGGCCGCCCACGCTTGCGCGCTCGCCGGCCCCAGCAATGTTTCTTCCCACGACAACACCACGGGGGTATTGCAATCAACAAATTTGAGGAGCGAACCGGACGTTTCAAGGTCGTCGATGCGTTTCCCGCCGATGAAAATATGGCCCGGCGTATCCTGCTCAACGGGCTGTCTGCTGATTGGGTCTATCAGCACCGGACGCCTGTCCGAAAACAGCGTATAAGTACTGATCCTCTGCATCTGATAGGCATACAGCATCGTCTTGTCAGTCGCCCCGGCCTCCACCTTATCCAGAGTGCCGCACGCAACGGGAGTCGAACGGAACGGCGATTCGATGAACCCCTTGTCCACATGCGCGTTGTCGCAGCCATCCGTCCAGACCTGCATCGACAGATAGGCATACTCATAATCCGAACCGAGATTGATCTCCGGACACTGTGTCGCACACTGCACACATGTCTTGTAGTCAAAACCGTTCACGCCACTAACCCCGGGAGAGATCTGGCATGAAAATCCGTAGCCAACATCGCCATCGGCATTGACGTCGCGAGACGACGGCCTGTAAATAATGTTCGCAGCTGGTACTGCGTCCTCACCCGGTTTGCGGATCCATACGGTCAGGTTCTTCAACGACCACCCCCTTGCCCTCGCTACCGTGAACGTCAGCTTTCGCGGCTCCTGCCCCCCCGCGCCGACGCCGGCAGACGCCGCGACGTTCAGCGGCAGGACCTTGATGCCCGTTAACAAGCCGATCATCATGGTCCGCAGGCTCGCGCTTGTGTTGCAGGTGAACACCGAGCCCTTCATCGCGCAGGTCAACGGCGGAATTTCGACGATCGAATTCACCGCGGCCGTACCGGCAATCGTCGTCTTGAAAAAGGCACTTGCGTATTCTTCGTTCGTCTGCCGCTGTTTCACGGCCGACAGCACCGAACCATCGATCGCCGCCTGGACTGCGGCTCGCGCGGCACTCCACCGCGAGAAATCGATCGCCGCAGCCGCCACCAGCAACAACGCCGTAACCGTTATCGCAAATATCACGGCAACACCGCCGGAATCGCCTCTGCCGAACTCCCCGACAGCCATCTTGAACCGGGCTGCCACAGTCACGGCAAATGAACCGGCCCTGCACACCGCTCCGCTCAAAATCCACAGCGCCTTTCCTGACCTGCCGCACATATCTATTTACCTTCAAATATTCGAATTTGTGGTTGATAGCCGAACCGGGTTAATCCTCGGGCCAAGGAATCGGCGTGCGGAAGCCATTAATTGAAGCGCGGTATACGCCAAGCAGAAATTTACCAAAACTTCCTCCCGGGATTGCGCCGAGGCGCAAAGCGTCGCCGGTCCTCCTCTCGCCGCCAGATCACCGGGAGGCGCCGAGCCCACTGCCGGGGTGTGTGACTGCTGAACTTTTCCTCTCAAATCTGGAATTTTCCTTTTAGACGACAAATGCGTTCCCGCAACCGGAGTCCAAGGCGATCCGCGACGGAGTCGGTCCGGTTGGACAGCACGATTGAGTTCTGCGTTCTGCTCTTCCAGAGCCGGTGTGAAGCGTGACGGACCGGAAACGGCCGAGTGTTGTCCAGATCGGCAAATGCCTTTCACCCTCGTTCCTGCCGGCAACCATCTGGGGCGACCAACATGACTCCGCGCAAAGGCTCGGCTTCGCGCGCTACAAGCCGTGCGAGCACCGAGGGCCAGCGCGAAGTGACGCCGGCGAAAGCCCGCATCCGCGAAACGCGCCGTGACGCAGCAGGCCACGACCGCTGCTTGCAACAGGGATCTTCAGGATCAATATGGATTGGTCGCAACTGGCGTCTCCAGATCACTCGACCAGTCTCGTTCGCACATAACGGCACTCGATTTCCGCGGTTTCGGTTTCGTACATAGAGCCCGACGATTCCCGGTTGCTGTCGCTCGGCTGCCAGTGCGCGCGATCCGAGAAATTCCAGCAGTTGTCACATCATCCGCTGTTCGCGTCGTTGGCGTCTTGGTCCGCAGAAACAGCGACATCGGCCTCTTGTCAAACCGTCTCGGCGACGCCGGGATTGAGGTCGCGCGACTGCGACCCAACCAGGTTGACGATCGCACCCAGACTGGCGTGCGGCTGTCCACCATGCACCGGGAAAGAGGCCTTCGAATTCCAGGCTGTCGCCATCCCCCTGCTGGCGAAATCAGCCTTCCCTCCGAGCGAGATCCTGAAGTCCGCCGCCGACGAAATCGATCGCCGCAACCTCATCCACCAGGAGAAATCCCTGCTTCATGTCGCGGCCACCCGCGCCATGAAGCTCGGTCGGGTATCCTGGAGCGGGGAACCGACAGACCTGATCGTCGCCTCACCGGCTCCAACAGAACCACCCCGCAACACATCGGTCCCGGGATAGATGGATTCCACCCGGGCCAGCCCGATGCCAGGGCCACGACAGCGGCCTCAGCCTTGTGAGGCTGCGGCCATTCCGCGGCGACGATCGATCTTCGACGAAAGACCTGCCAGCGTCACGGTCGTGCCACGAGGGGATAGGGTGACACGAATATGCCCCTTGCCACTGTGGCGCCGAACCGAACGTCCTGCCCGCCAAACGGCAGCTGGTGGCCAGTCGGCTTGCCATCGGTCATCCAAAATCCGGAGCCATTGCGGATCGCCACCATGCGGCATTGGGCATCCTTGCGTTTTGATCTTTGATCACCGCCACTTTGCAACCGAAGAATAGTGCATGACCCTCAAAGCCTGGCGATGCGGAGACATGACCCGGCTGGCAGTGGCGACAAATTTCGCTTCTCGATTTCGCCGCATCAAACGCCTTGAGCTTGCGTGCCAGCGAGACCCGGCATTCTGCCCGTGCCAGTCACTGTTCCCTTACCGCCGACATCGCCACCCAGTGCCGACACAGTTTCGCGTTTCGCGGGTTCGTGTCGGGCAACAATGCGCGATTACCCCTTGCGTGCCGCGCGCAGCGGAACCAGATCTGGGCCCGCATCAAACCAGGAGGGACCATGAGCGCACATGAAAGCATTGAGCATGCCGAACACGCCGAACACGCATCCGGCATCAACCGGAAAATCGCCCTTCTGATTGCAGTGCTGGCGCTGTTCCTTGCGATCTCGGAAACCCTCGGCAAGAGCGCTCAGACCGAGGCCATCAGCAAAAACGTTGAGGCTTCAAACCTCTGGGCCTTCTTCCAGGCCAAGAGCATCCGCCATACCCTGGTCCAGACCGCAGCCGATCAGGCCAAGCTTTCCCTTGGCAGCAGCGACGAAACCAGCCGGGTGGCGGTACAGAAGCAGATCGATAGCTGGGAAAAAACCGCAGCCCGATACCGTTCGGACCCCGAGACTCACGAAGGAACCGAGCAGCTCGCCGAAAAAGCCAGACATGCCGAGCATGAACGCGACCTCGCCAATGCACGATATCACCACTTCGAGATGGCCTCGGCCGCTTTCCAGATCGGGATCGTGCTGGCATCGGCCACCATCATCACCAGTATGCTGTCGCTGGCCTGGGTGAGTGGCCTGTTGACGCTGGCGGGGCTCGGGATGACCACGCTCGGCCTGTGGTGGCCGCATCTGCTGCATCTCCATTGACCTGCAAGCAGCCACGGAACAAAGCCGACAGCGCCATTTCGCAAGTGGGGTTCGGGCCCGATGGCGCAAATTCAGACGGTGGATCGCCCGCATGCGAAGCTGGCGGTCCGTTCTGACATACCTGCTGGATGCCGCTGGCTTCCGTCTCCCGCGACAATAGCGCGATTTGACAGCGTTCCGATCGAAGTTGCGCAGTCGCACGCTGGCTGGTGAATCTCAGGCACATCCTCCAACGAAACCGCAGATCGGGGGATGGTTGCCTCAAGGCAGGAACCATTCCAAATTGGCAAGCGCACCATGCACGGCCGATTCTCACGATCTGCCGCGCGACTGCCATGCGGTTGTGGCCCCGCACCGCAGGATCGCCCAAGGCGCACGCCCCCCAATGTCAACGCCGTCTATCCCGCCAAGACCCAGGATCTGAAGACCTGATGAGATCTGAGGACCGCTTCCGGTGAGCGCTCCCTGGTGCGCAATCTGATCATCCATGTGCTGCACTTTTGGCCTGGTCCGCGATGGTGGTGCGGACTGGCTCCGTTCCCCTTTTCGGCCCGCTGCGCGCCAACGGCACAAGCGGGCGCCTCCCAGGGGAATCGGGTGAAGAAATTTCATTAGGCAGCCAGGACACTTAGCAGGTATTCGTCGTTCATAGATGCCAGGTGGATGCGCTGACTGATCGAGTCGGGTCCGTTGGGTACCGGGG
>WQYW01000021.1 GCA_009781045.1 Alphaproteobacteria bacterium | reverse complement strand
CTGTCGAAGTTGCTGGATATCAAAAGCTGCACCCGCGGTATATTGCGGGGATATGGTCTTAAGGTTGGGGACGTCACACCGCGCAATTTTCGGGAGCGCGTACGCGAGTTGGTAGCTTGTCACCAGACGTTGAAGGATACTATTGACTCGTTGCTGAAAGTCCAGGAGGCGCTCGAGGCGGAACTCTACAAGCTTACAAAGAAAGTACTCATCATGGCGCGTACGGATGCCGACGCGAGTTCGTTGCAGGCGCCACAGCTCGAGAGCAGCACCCCGGGCACGCCGGAACCGAGCACGCCAACGGTCGCGCCGCCAGATGGCGGACCCCGACCCGATGATCGGCACGCCCTGGAACAGCCCACGAAAAAGTCGGCCACATCTTTCCCAACAGGACCTCGACGGATCGGCATCGACAGCGTCACCAAAGCATTTGGTGCCAGACCACAGTTTGACGCGACGAACAAAGGCAACTGGGCAGGCCGAAGACCGCAACAATGCCCCGGGGGTGCGAAGAATTATTCTGCATATCCTCTGCCCGGCGCCATGCAAGGGACCCTTGGCGCAACGCTTAACCCAGTCCCAGCAGGCGGCGGACATCGCCTGGCGCCACCCCGTCTTCCCGCAATTGCCGCAAGGACGTCGATCCTGCCGATTTGGCCAGCTTGCGCCCTGCCGGGTCCGGAATCAGCCGATGATGGCGGTATACCGGCTCGGGCAGATCGAGCAGTTCTTGGAGGAGCCGCTGCACCGCAGTGGCATGGAACAGATCCTGCCCCCGCAAGACGTCGCTGATGCCCTGGAGGGCGTCATCAACCACCACCGACAGATGGTAGCTGGTCGGCGTCTCCTTGCGTGCCAGGATCACATCCCCCCAGGCCAGCGGCGCGGCGACGACCGCGACAGCCTCGGTGCCCTCGCCATATTCCGACCACGTGAGGGGCCAGCGCCCCGCCGCCTCAAGGCGGCGGCAGGCAGCCGCCATGTCCAGCCGCAAGGCATAGGGGACCCCGCTCTCAATAAGGCGCTCCCGGGCCGCCGGCGCCAGGGTCCGGGCGCTGCCGGGATAGAGCGGCGCGCCGTCCGGATCGCGCGGCCAGGCTTTGCCCTGGGCCTCCTGTTCGGCGATCGCGGCTGCAACCTCCGCCCGGCTCTCAAAGGCAGGATAGAGCAGCCCCTGCGCCAAGAGCCGGTCGACCACGGCCCGGTATTCGTCGAGATGTTCCGACTGGAGCCGCACCGGCGTTTCCCACGCGATCCCGAGCCAGGCCAGATCCTCATAGATCGCGGTCTCGAAGTGCGGCCGGCAGCGGCTCATGTCGATATCCTCGATCCGCAGCACAAAACGCCCGCCCTGGCTCCGTGCCCGATCGAAGTTGAGAATCGCGCTATAGGCGTGTCCAGCATGGAGATAGCCGTTTGGACTGGGAGCAAAGCGCAGCACCGGCCCCATCACAGGTCCAAAATCTCCGCTTGCCGCCTGACCCACCCGATCCTCATGACCCGCAGCGTGCACTCCACAACGGCTTGACGCGACACCCATCCAACACCCTGAACCGTCACCCCAACGCCCCGCGTCTTGAATGTCCGCCACGATGTCGTCTTGGCTCAGTGAAGAACGCCAGAAGATTCTCCATTCTCCCGGCCGCTCTCCACATTCGCCACATCCTGGCACCAGATCATTGCCTCCGCCAGTGTCACCCTGTCACCCCATGGCCTTGCAAATTGAACCGAGCCGTGTCACCCGGCGAACAATTTCGTCGATGCCAGGTTTGGTGCTTCGCGCCCGGCATTTTCGATCGACGCCGCGCCCCGCCGCTCCGCCGCTCTTCGGCAGATGCTTGCCGAGCTGCTTGGCAGTGGCGCGGATCGAGCGGTAGGTCTTGCCGGAAGTGAGCCACCTGCCGATTCGCCAGCACCTCAACTGCCAATGACCCATTGCATTGCATCCCAGGCCGATCTTGATGCCGCCATCACCCGGCTTTGCCGCGGCGACCGACGCCTTGAAGCGGTGCTTGAGGCCGCCGGCATGCCGACCTTGCGCCGCCGCCCGGCGGGCTTTGCCGGACTGGCGCAGATCATCTGCGGCCAGCAGCTGTCGACCGCAAGCGCGGGCGCGATCTGGGGCCGGCTCAGCGCCGCTTTCAAGCCCTTTGACCCGCATTTGGTGCGCCGCGCCCGCTCCGAGCGCCTGGCCCGGCTCGGCCTCTCGGCCGCCAAGATCAAGACCCTGAAAAATCTCGCCGGCGAACTCGCTCACGGCCGGCTCGACCTTGACGCGCTCACAGGCGCAAGCGCCGAGGAAGCACACAAGACCCTGGTGACATTGCCCGGCATCGGGCCCTGGACCGCCGATCTCTATCTTCTGTTCTGCCTCGGTCATAGCGACGCCTGGCCGGTCGGCGATCTCGCACTCCAGGAAAGCATCCGTATCGGGTTTGAACTCCCGGCCCGGCCCACGACTGCACAGATGGCACGCCTCGCCGAAGCCTGGCGCCCCTTGCGTGGTGCGGCGGCGCATCTGTGGTGGAACTACTATCGCGTGATCAAGGGACGTGACGGCGTCACCATAACTTGAAGCTGGAAACTGGAAAGTAGCAAAAACTGCCGCTTCCTGATCCAACAGGCCTGGAGCTTTTCGAAAAACTGCGCCCCCCGGGTCGTAACCCCGTCGTTTTTTTGAAAGATTCTCCACCTCCCGGTTGAAACTGTCGCCTGATTCACCCCCGATCAGCAAGACCGGCGCACACGCGTCAGCGCCTTTCTCCTGCTCCCTTCCCATAGCTCTCATCTGACAAAGCCGCCCTGCCTCTTCTTCCGGCTACGAAACCCCGACCAAGGCTTTGAAGATCAATGATCGCGTCTTTCAGGAGCGATCCGGGAAGAGCCGCCTCAGTGCCTTGTCGGCCACCCGTCCTGCAAGAACCTCCCAGTCGCGGCCCCAGCACTTTCGCGCTGCGCGCCCCGTGGCGACGATGGCCTCCAGTCGTGCCACCTCCTCCGCACCGCCCCAGCGGCCAAGCGTCTGTATCGCGGCGATGCGCACTCCCCACCATTTGCTGTTGAGCGCGTCTTTAATCTCCGCCAAGGCCGCAGGAGACGGCGGTCTTTCCGCGAGGCTGCGCAAACGGGCGCATTGTTCACGCAGCAGGTTGGCACCAACGCCGACCAAACCGCGCCGGGCCTTGCGGCAGGCGGAGCAACGCAGCGCCACGCTCCGGATCGAGCGGTGCAGGACCTCAAACCACCAGCGCTGTTCCCGGGCGGTCCAGATCTCCTCTTTGCCGCAGTCATGGCAGGTGAAGAGACGGTTCATGTAGTAGGTCGGCAGATCGCCGGGAAGTTTGTTGTGCAGCGTCAGTACATCGCGATTCGCAAGCACCATCCTGGGAACGGGTCGGCCGGCCTTGAGCGCGCTCACGTCCCGCCTGGCCACGTCGGTGGCAAGTTCAATCGCCCGCCTCCTACGCACGGGTGTGACTTTCTCGGTCCGTTGTCTGTTGGTCGCCATTCCCGCCTCTTGTCCGCAAGGCCCGATCCGGGCAAATCCCGCTCCCGATACGGCAATTCGATTGTGCAATCGTCGAAACCGAAAAAATGTGGACAGCGGTTCACACGCCGGAACTGTCATTTTTCTATCTTTTCGCCCGCCATAGGCGCTTTTCCGGTGCTCCGGCAAGACCGGCTGCTGCAATCTGCAATCCCCGCCGGTCTTGCAGATCAGCGGTCGGAGAAGCCGAAAGGCACACTGAGGCGACGGTAGTCGTCGGGCAGAAGTTCACGACCGATCGGCAGTGCCGAACGCGCCGCGCATTGGGGACGATGGCAGACCTGCGCAGGTGACACCGTCAGCAAGGCAAGAGATGCTCCGAAGAGGAAGAAGAGCGACAAACCCCGCACGCCTGTCGAATTGGACGAAGCAAGGGGACATTCCCGCGGTTGAGGTGATCAGTGATCATTGAACCGGACCTTACGCCTTGCACCATGTCCGGAAGGCTACATGTACGAATTGGTCACCGAGAGAATCTCTCGCCGGCTTGACTTCATATCCGCCAATTTCCGTTGGATCGTTCAAAAGGAGAAAGGTCTGCCGTCGTGTCGAAACTCCAACCGAGGATACGGCCGGCGATCCGTCGCCCGATGAAGGATGAAGGAGCCTGGTTTCGAAGTCGAATCTGGTGTCGTCACTTCCGATGCAACCGACCACGAGGGTATCGAAGTGCAGGACGTAGGACGTCACGGGTTGTCAACGCAAACACTGCAGACGTTCCTGCCCGCCCCGATACGAACCCCAAACTGGCAGAGTTCATATGCTTCATCATCCCCGATCTTCGCTCCCCATGTTCGAACCACCACGGGAATCGACAAGTCACAAAATTGACCAAAATGCGACCGGAAAACGACATGACGGTGATCTGCCCGGCGAGGGTGTCGACCTGGACCGGGTCCGTTGGACTGGTTGCAACCCCAGATTGCTCACATCGAGGGACCGGAGGGTGAGGCTTCCGAACGCTGAAAATTGACGCCATGCCGAATGCGGAATCATATCAGGGGCTTGGCGCTTCAGCGACCCCTCCCAACTGCCGATTTCAGGTTCCACGACAGGATTCACGGAAGACGCAAAAATCTGGACCACAAAACACGTAATGCCTTAATTGAGCCATTTTCATTATTGACGCTTCACACCATCCTTTGAGAACAATCAGAGATTTCAAAGCGCAACGAATAAACATGAACATACCGGCATTCCGAGCGGACATGAATAGCCTGACGTCGCAGTAAAGCGGCCCATCTATGATCACAACAGAGGTTGACATGACTGTAAGCATTAACCGCAGTTCTGTAGTGCTGAGAGTGAACCAACTCCCCACTGTAAATGCCCCTGCTCGTCCGATGGTCGATCCGGTAGCAGAAATGAACAGGCAGGAATCGTTGCGCAAGGACATGATCGGGGAACTGCCTTCGCCCCCCCCCCGCTCTTCTCCAGAACACCAGCCCCCAATCCGACGCTCGTGCCAGGGAACACGATGCGTTTTGGGAGCAACTTAGTTCAGTTTGAAGGTCATGTGACGCTCACTGGTCACATCGACAGAAGGCTCGCCACAGACTGGACAGTCGGTTTTGTCCAGGTTCAGTGGATGGAGACAAATTGGTACAGTTACCGAGGTCTCCAGAATTCGGACGGCAGTCTCCTGATTCAGCGGGGACGCCTGCCTGCCCGTCCGCCGGAACCCTGCCTCGATTGTAAACACACACCGGCGCCAGGCGATTTCTTTGTCACCAGGGTTGGTACCGAAGCAGTCAAGAGCTACGATGGTCCGAATTTTCCAAAACGCATTGACGTCGTCTATCGCGACGATCCCAAGGATGAATGTAACCTCGTTGAGAGAAACTCAATCACAAATAGACCTAACTACCTATCCGCCGCTCAGCTTGAGTTGTTTTTCTGCACGATCCTAAGCGTGCGGGACCCGCAGCATGAGTTTCATCATCTTGCCGCCGTCTATTGGAACGTCCGTTGGGAGGCGACCTTCCAGCCGCAGGTGCCCAACGGATCACATGATCCGGATCAATCCATCCCTGCTTTCCATGTCATTCCCATCGGATCTGGAACCCGTGCCAGTGTTGGCCCCGTTGCAATGATCGGAAGGGGCAGTGGGTTCCCAGACCCGCGTGTCGAGCGAGCCTTCCATCGAACTGAGCGAAGCTGCAACACAATGATGGAGGAAGCGCTCCAAAATCCGCAGAATCGCCGGGAGAGCCCGGTCTGGACAACTTTCGATGTGAGGCGTTGATGAAACGACTTGCGTTCGCAGCGCTGTTTTCCGGCTTGTTCACACCCGTCTGTGATGCGCAGACCATTTACATCCGCAATTTCGACCCCGGCTATTTCGGCATCCTTGCCAAGGGAGCTGAAGTCTCACTATCGAACACTGTGGATGTACAACAATTGGTCGATGGCCGGTGGATTGATGTGGACAATGTTAGTCTCCTCGACTGCGGAAAGACACCGCAGGAGGATGTGGGACGGATGGCAAACAAATGCATCACGCTCCAGGCTGATACAGCTCTGGTGCCGCCACCATGGTCCGGAGACGTTGGCGAGCCTCAGTGCTCCAGGCTCCGCCGGTCCGGCGCACCACTGCCACCAGGGACGTTTCGCTTTGCAGTGAAATCCTGTCGTGGCATCGACATCTGGGTTGGTCCTTCCTTTGAGATGCTCTCCGTTCGTGGTCCACAGTTTGCTGCGGGAGTGGCGGATGAGGCACTGGCGACCACGCCGCCCGCGGTAGCGGCTTCACCCTGTGCGAGCGAAGCGATAGATGCGCCGTCTTCCTCACGCGAGGCCTGCCCGCTTTCAGCAGCGGCGGAGCACTCCCTGAAACCGAAGGACGTGTTCAAGGAGTGCGACAAAGGGTGCCCGGAGATGGTGGTCGTACCACCGGGTTCGTTCATAATGGGCTCGCCTGAAAGCGAAAAAGGAAGAATGGGTCAAGAGGGTCCGCAACATAGGATCACGATCGCACGACCGTTTGCGGTCGGTCGGTTTGCGGTGACTTTTGAGGAGTGGGATGCCTGTGCTTCCGAAGGCGGTTGCGCCGGCTACAAGCCCGACGACAGGGGCTGGGGCCGTGGCCGGCGACCAGTGATCAACGTGTCGTGGGAGGATGCGAAGCGCTATCTGTCGTGGTTGTCCAAAAACACCGGGAAAGACTACCGTCTGTTGAGCGAGGCGGAGTGGGAATATGCAGCCCGCGCCGGGACGACGACGCCGTTCTGGTGGGGGCTGCGCATTTCGCCCAAACAGGCGAATTATGGCAAAGACCTCACCCAAGAGGGTGGGGTCAAGAGTCAAACTCGGCATGCGACATTACCCGTCGAGTCGTTCGAGGCCAACCCGTTCGGCCTCTACCAGGTTCACGGCAATGTCTCTGAGTGGGTGGAAGACTGTTTGCACGACGGCTATTGCTGTCGCGGCAGGCCAACAGATGGTTCGGCTTGGACAACTGGAGAATGTTCCGGCATGGTGCTTCGCGGCGGTTCCTGGAACAACGCTGCGTGGGAACTCCGAGCGGCCATGCGCAAGGAAGCCAGTTCCTTTGTACGGCGCTTCGACAACGGGTTCCGGGTCGCACGGACGCTCACCCCGTGACGTCGTCGGATTTCGGGCTTTTGTCCCAGGCGTTCTGAAGGCGCATTGAGTTCTGTGAGGTGACAATCCGCAATTGGCCAAAGCGATCGCAAACCGGAATTGTCATTTTTCTAAATTTCGCCCGCCATAGGCGCTTTTCCGGTGCTCCGGCAAGCCCGGCTGCTGCAATCTGCAATCCCCGCAGGCCTTGCAGATCAGCTGTCGGAGAAACCGAAAGGCACACTGAGGCGACGGTAATCGTCGGGCAGAAGTTCACGACCGATCGGCAGCGCCGATCGCGCCGCGCATTGGGGACGATGGCAGACCCGGCAGGTGACGCCGATCGGGGTCGGGACTGGCGCCGGTGTTGCCGCTTTCCCATCCGGCCCGGACGGGTCGCGGGTATAGATCAGACGGTTGGCATGTTCGGCGGCGCAGCCCACCGCAATGGCGCGCTCGACGCGAAGGGCGGCGAAGGCACCGCCGCCCGCGATCACGGTACGGGCGATCGAGAAAAAGCGCAGGCCATCCGGCAGTTCGAGCCACTGGGTGACAATCTGGCGTGGGGTTGAGAACACCCGGTGGACCGACCACAGCGGGCAGGCCCCGCCATGGCGGGCGAAGGGGAAGCCGGCGCCGTCGAGCAGCTTGGAAACATTGCCGGCGGGATCGACCCGAATCAGAAAAAACGGCACCTTCTCCTGTCCCGGCCGCTGCAGCGTGGTGATGCGGTGGGCGGTCTGTTCAAAGCTGGTGCCGAACTGCCGCGCCAGGGCCTCCAGATCATAATGCCGCGCCTCGGCGGCCCTGGCGAAGGTCGAATAGGGCATGATCAGAGCGGCGGCGGCGTAGCCTGCCAAAGCACGCCGCGCCAGCAACTCGCCATTGCGGGTGACGAAATGCCCCTCCTGGAGCGCGGCAGCAATCTCGCCCTCCATCTCCAGATAGACCAGCTGCTGGGCGAGCTGGAAATTCAGGCTGGCGGTATCGAGCGAATCATTGAGCAGAAGCTGGTGGCGGTGACCATCGACCCGCCTGGTCGAGCCCAGCATGACCTCCGGCGGCAGATAGCGCACATTGAGATTATGGCTGAGCCTGAGGCGCTGGATGAAGCCGCTCTGGCCGCCGGCGACCTGGCTCAGGCGCTCGGCGGCGTCATCCAGGGTGGGAAAATTATTGCGGCGTGCGGCAAGAAAGCGGCGCACCTCACCCACCGGGTCATGGCTGTCGCTCGTATCATCGCGCTGGGCGCCCGCGGCACTGCCCCCCAGGATGCTCTGGGCGCCGCGATCCGCCAGCGCCAGCTGTTCCTCCCGATAGGCGGTGTAAAGGCGCAGAAATGCTTCCGTAATCCCGGGATAGCTGGTGGCGACATCGCTGACCTCGAGGGTCGGCATGTCGATATCGGCGAACATCGGGTCCTTGAGCACGGTCTGCATCCGTGCCGCATGGTCGGCGCCGCCATCATCGGCAAGGTCGGCAATGTCGATGCGGTAGGCGCGAGCCAGTCGCAACAGCATGTCCGCCGTCACCGGCCGCTGGTTGCGCTCGAGCAGGGCAACATAAGAGGCGGAAATCCCCAGATCACTGGCCATATCGGCCTGGGTCAGCCCTTTTTCACGGCGAATCCGCCGCAGTCGGGGCCCCATGAATACCGATCGCACAGAAGTTGTCGCCATCGGTGTTGCCATGGGTGGAATCTCCCGGATGTAAGATTCTTACATTATTACACGGAAGCTTTGTAAAGTATGACAAGTTATCTCCGAACCGCCTCCCATTCGCCTCCAGGCTGTGCTTTTTCCGCACCATCGACATTCCACCAGATGGCGAAGGGAACCCGCGACATGACGTATCAACGCCCGGCTGCATATCAGAGCCAGATCGACACTGCCGCCAGGCTCATCACGAGCAAAGGTAATGCCTGGAACGGCATCCAGGCGGAGGCCGTGGCCCGGATGCGCCTGCAGAACCGTTTCAACACCGGCCTCGACATCGCCCGCTACACCGCCGCGGTGATGCGCAGGGACATGGCGGCCTATGACGCCGATCCGGCCAAATACACCCAGTCGCTGGGCTGCTGGCACGGCTTCATCGCCCAGCAGAAGATGATCTCGATCAAAAAGCATTTTGGCGGCAGCACCGATCGCCGTTATCTCTATCTGTCGGGCTGGATGGTCGCCGCGCTGCGCTCCGAGTTCGGGCCGCTGCCCGATCAGTCGATGCACGAAAAGACCTCGGTGCCCGCCCTGATTGAGGAACTCTACACCTTCCTGCGCCAGGCCGACGCACGCGAACTCGGCAACCTGTTCCGCGGCATCGACGCCGCCCGCAAGGCCGGTGACAGCGCTACCGAAAAGGCACTGCTCGCGCAGGTCGACAACTTCCAGACTCACGTCGTGCCCGTCATCGCCGACATCGACGCCGGTTTCGGCAATGCCGAGGCCACCTACCTGCTGGCCAAGAAGATGATCGAAGCCGGTGCCTGCGCACTGCAGATCGAGAATCAGGTTTCCGATGAGAAGCAGTGCGGCCACCAGGACGGCAAGGTCACCGTGCCCCATGACGTCTTCCTCGCCAAGGTGCGGGCGCTGCGTTACGCCTTCCTTGAACTCGGCGTTGAAGACGGCATCATCGTCACCCGCACCGACTCGCTGGGCGCCGGCCTGACCCAGCAGATCGCCGTCAGCAACAAGCCCGGCGACATCGGCGATCAATACAACAGTTTCCTCGACTGTGAGGAAGTCCCAGCCGGCGGCGGTGCGAACGGCGACGTCGTCATCAACCGCAACGGCAAGCTGATGCGTCCGAAGCGCCTGCCGAGCAACCTCTACCAGTTCCGCCCCGGCACCGGGGAGGACCGCTGCGTGCTCGACTGCATCACCTCGCTGCAGAACGGTGCCGACCTGTTGTGGATCGAAACCGAGAAGCCGCATATCGGCCAGATCGGCGGCATGGTCTCGCGGATCCGCAAGGTCATCCCCAATGCCAAGCTGGTCTACAACAACTCGCCGTCCTTCAACTGGACCCTGAACTTCCGTCAGCAGGTCTATGATGCCTGGAAGGCTGCGGGCAAGGACGTGGCACAGTATAACCGTGCCGACCTGATGAAGGTCGACTATGACGCGACCGATCTCGCAAGAGAGGCCGATGAGCGCATCCGCACCTTCCAGAAGGACGCGGCCGCTCAGGCCGGGATCTTCCACCACCTGATTACGCTGCCGACCTACCACACCGCTGCGCTGTCGACCGACAACCTGGCGAAGGAGTATTTCGGCGAGCAGGGCATGCTGGGCTACGTCCTCAACGTCCAGCGTCAGGAAATCCGCCAGGGCATCGCCTGCGTCAGGCACCAGAACATGGCCGGTTCCGATATCGGCGATGATCACAAGGAATACTTCGCCGGTGACGCCGCCCTCAAGGCCGGCGGGGCCCACAACACCATGAATCAGTTCTCCTGATCACAAGGGGCGGAAGGCACGCCTTCAAAAAGGCGTGCCTTCGCCTTTCCTTACATACAAAAACGACGCCGCGGGCGGCTTCCCCCCTCGCGGCGTCGTTTCTTTTCGACAGAGCCCCTTTTTGAGGGGACGGGCCCGGCTGTCGGATCCTCCGCAATCCGGATGCGAGGCGCGCCTTTCAGGACGGCGCCCGCCTCGCACCAGGGATCGAGGCTCAAACCGCTACTTCAGGCGCGTGTTGCATTCGCTGTAATAGCCGCCGCCCTTCTGGATCCACTTCATCCCGCCATTGCCGCCGTTATCCTTGTTGGCATTATACTGGTCGAGACAGGTATGCATCCGGGCCTTGCCAGCGCTTTCGGAGGCGTATTTGGCATTGACCGCGGTGGGGAAGACGGCATTGCCGGCAGCTGCTGGCGCGGCCGCAGGGGCAGGAGCAGGAGCTGGAGCTGCGCTCTTGCGGGTCGCCGCTTTGGGTTCCGCCGCGGCAGGTGCAGGAGGCGCTGTAGCCGCCGGTGCAGCTGCCGGTGCAGCCTCTTTCGCTTTGCCCTCTTTCGCTTTCCCCTTGGGGGTCGCTGCGGGCTTGGCCTCGGCGGCAGGTGCAGCGGCAGCAGGCGCAGCGGCAGCAGGCGCATCCGCGCCGCATTCGGCCTTGCGGAAGTCATTCCACTTGGCGGTGTTTCCCGCCTTCTTTGCTGCGTCATACTTGACGCTGCACTCTTTCATCGTCAGCGCCTGCACCGGCGCCCCTGCGACCACCGCCATCACGCCCGACAGCATAACCGCACCGAACAGTTTCGCCTTCATGGTCATTCTCTTGGTCTCCTTGCCCGGCTTCCTGGGGAGCGCCAGGCGTGTTGCGTGAAGCCTTGGGTCCAGCGACGTTCCGGCCCCCCAGCCGATTTCCTGCCGGAACGAAAGCCGCGGACGCCAAGGCTCAGCCAGCCTCTTGTGCCAGCGCCCATGAATGGCCCGTGAATAGTATGAGGAGTCCCGCCGGAGCCCACAGGGATCCCCTTTCCATCACGAATCACCTGAAAGCATGCGATTTCCGGCCCCGGCAACCGCAATTTCCCGCTAGACTGCGGGCGTGAAACCGCAGCTTGCCGCCCTGTTCTTTTCCCGTCCGCCCCGTGCCGCGATCCAGCCCGTGGTCGAGACCCTGGTTCTTGCCAGCACCGGCGGCCTGTTCTTTCTCTTTGCCCATCTCCCCGGCGGACTGATTTCCGGCGCCATGATCGCGGTGGCGACGGTGGCAATCGGAGGCCGCCGTCTGGCGCTGCCGCCTGCCCTGTCGCAGTCCGTGCTGCTCCTGCTCGGCATCTCGCTGGGCTCTGTGGTGTCACGCCATCTGCTTGAACAGATCAGCGCCTATCCCCGCACCATCCTGCTGCTGGCGCTCTCCACCTTCTGCTCCACTCTGGGTTCAGGCTGGTATCTCCAGCGCGTCCACCACTGGGACCGGGTCTCGGCGCTGCTCGCCGGCAGCCCCGGGGCGCTGTCGCAGATCACCATCATGGCGGTCGAGAGCGGTGCCGATGTGGCGGGAATAGCCGTAGTCCAGACCATGCGCGTGATCATCCTGGCAGCCGCGCTGCCGATGGTGCTGGCGCTGGCCGGCGTCAGTCCGGCCGCCTCCGGGGCACTGGCTGGGCCCGCGGCGGGATTGCGCGATATTCTGATCCTGCTTCTCGCCGCGGTGGCGCTGTCGCTGCCGCTGCGTCTGATCCGCTTTCCCGCCAGCTGTATGTTCGGTGCCATGATTTCGTCCGGCATCCTCCATGGCGCCGGCTGGATCGAAGGCACGCTGCCGCAATGGCTGCGTGGCATGGCGCTGATCGGCGTCGGCGCCCTGATCGGCTGCAGCTTTGCACGCATGAGGATGGCAACGCTGAGCCGTCATGTCCGCGCCGCTCTGGGCTCCTTCGCGGTGGCGATCGCAATTACCTCAGTCGCGGTCGCGCTGGTCATGCGCTTCACCGATGTCCGTTTTTCCGACCTCGCGGTAGCCTTCGCTCCAGGGGCAATGGATGTCATGCTGGCGCTGGCCCTGACCCTGCATATCGACCCGATTTTCGTCGGCGTCCATCACCTCACGCGTTTCATCTATGTCACGCTGGCCACACCCGGCATCGTCCGCCTCTTCGGACCTGGCAAAAAACCACCCCACAGCCCATCTCTCAAGGCCGATGAAGAAACTCCAGGTGGCTGAAAAATCACTGCAATCCGGCAACGCCGCGGGCCGGTGGCCGCGCCGAGACAGGCGCCGCGGCCCACCTCACAGGGGCTTCGGCGGCGGCGCTGGCGCCAACAGTCCCCAGACCGCGACGATTGCCATCGTGAGCGAGAGCAGAACGTTATAGCCCGCCAGCGACAGTCCAAGTACCGGGTCGCGCCACTGCACCTCGTCACAGCGCACCACTTTGACCCGATCGAGATTTGCCAGCATGTCTTTCACCGAGCCGAGCTGGGGCATCGGCCCCGAGCACTCCGCGGGTCCCGGCCAGAAGCCCCATTCGACGCCGGAATGGTAGATGCCGAGACCGGCATTGGCGAGCACCGCCAGCAGGATCACCAGCAGCAGCCCCCGGATGAGCCTGTCCGGCGCGCCGGCGGCACGCCGCAGCAGCATCCCCAGCAGGCCGCAGGGGATGACGAAATAATAGGCCCAGCGCTGCATGTAACATAACGGACAGGGCGCGATCCCGACCACGAACTGAAAGAACAGGGCGCCGCAGACTGCTGCGAGCGCGACCGCGCTGAGCGCCAGCAGCGCGGCCAGAGCGGGACTGCCAGAAGGCATTCGCAAACCTGTCGTCACCACACCCTCTTGAAGTTTTTGCGGATCTCTTCACCCGCGATCCAGCCTGCCCGATCTCCCGGCCCGGCTGCGGGTTGACCCCGCCGGTGCCGTCGCTATAGTTCAGCCGCTTCGTGACGTTTGGCTTACCCGGCCGGTCACGATGGCCCCTGTGGCGGAACTGGTAGACGCGCTCGACTCAAAATCGAGTTCCGCAAGGAGTGCTGGTTCGATTCCGGCCAGGGGCACCAGGTTCATCAAATCTTTTCAGCGGCCAGCGACAGAGGTTTCGCATCCCCCGGCTCCAGTCGGATCCGGGCCGATGCGGACATCGCCAAAGGCTGCAAGCCGACCGCCCCCCGGATCTCTAATGCACCCCATAATCGGCATATTCCTGCTCGATATTCGGATCCCTGGTCTTGGCGTTGGCAATATCCACCGCCCCCCGGGCCGCCGCACCGGTGCGCTTGAGCGCCAGACCACGGCCATAAAGCGAGGTCGCCAGATTGGGGTTGAGCTGCAGCGCCCCGGTGAAATCGACAATCGCCCGCCGTGGCATGTTGGACTTGAGATTGAGCAGACCGCGGCTGTCGAGGGCATCGGCGAAATTCGGGCGCAACCGCAACGCATTGTTGCAGTCCTTGCGGGCGTCCGCCAACTGATCGATCACGGTATGAATCCAGCAGCGGTTGTTGAGCGCCTCGACATCGTTGGGCCGTGTGCGCAGCACCCGGTCAAAATCCCTCAGTGCCGCGGCATAGGCCTTTTTCTGGGCAAAGAGCTGGCCTCGACGGTAGAGCGCGGTGAAGTCATTGCCGTCGCGCTCGATCTGCGCGGTCAGCCTGGCGATCTCCGGGTCGTCGTCGCTGTAATTCGGTTCGACCGGCCGTGTCTCGGTGGGCTCCTCGGTTATGATCGGGGTCTGGTTCCCGCCCATTGAGGACTGGTTCCCGCTCATCGAGGACTGGGCGCTGCCACCCGTGTTGGTGGTGGTGGTGTTGGTGGTGGGCCGGTTGTCCGGATATTGCAGGGGCGGCGGGTTCTGGGGCGGATTGTTGACCCGTGGCGCAAACGAAAATTCGTCCTGCAGCGACGACACATAGACCGGCGTCTGCGCCTGGTCGGAGGCACGGATGACGCCAAGCTTGGTGCGCTCAAAGACCTCAACCGCGGTCACCGGGGCTCCGATCTCGCGCAGGAGCTGCTGGACGAACAAACCACGATCGCCGCCCCTGTCAGGACTGACGGTATTGGTGGCGGTGGAATACATCACCAGCGAATTGCTCGGCGCGTCAACGGGAGCCAGGCCGGTCGAAGCATCGCGGAAACGACGTTCATAGGGATTGCGCCTGGAGGCATCGATCAGCGCCACCTTGACCCCGGCACGGCGGTTATTGAGTTCGGTCAGCACGCTTTCCAGGCTTATGCCGTCGCTGCGGACGTCCTTGTCCTTCCAGATTTTGGCGTCGATCGGGATCATAAAACTCTGGCGTCCCGACTGGATGCCGTAACCCGAGAAAAACACCAGCGCCACGGAGCCTTTGGTAACCTTGTCATAGAAGTGGTCGAAGGCCTTGCGCATGGCATCGCCGCCCAGATTGACGCCGAGATCGACGGTGAATCCGTTGCGCTTCAATGCCTCACTGAGCGCTTTGGCGTCGTTGACCGGCTCCTTGAGCGGGGCTTCGGCATCAGGATAGGCGGCATTGCCGATCACAAGCGCAAAACGCTCACCTCCAGCATAAGATGGCCCGGTCATCCCAACCAGGAGCATCGAGAGCAGAAGGAAGAAACAGCGAATGTTCATTGCACGCAATCCAGCCCAAACCTGCCGTCTCCGGACCGCAGCACGGCACACCGCCTGCCTTGCCTGATCAAGGCAGGAATAGCAACCGTCAACCGTCCGTAACCGAAAGCCCTGGGCACCCCCCGCGAAAAAATCCGTCTCCCTGTCGCCATTCACGTCAGGCGCAAGACAAAGAGCCTGAATGGCACCGCGACTGGCTCCTCCCTGTCCCGGCAACCTCGCCCGGCCGGTTCTGCCGGGGGCCCCCCGGATTTCCGGGCCTCAAAAGCGGCGACCCTGGCGATAATCTGTGGTTTGACTGCGATCAAGCCACGACCGTCCCGAATATCTGTCCCGGTTGGGATCCCCGTGGCGCCAGACGTGGTCTCAGCGTGGCGCCGCAGCCGCAGCCGCACCCGGCTGCTGCGGGCGCTGCACCGGGTGGGGCCGTGCAGCCGGGGCCGCTCCTGCAGGCCGGGCCGCGACCGCTCGCGAGGCCGCGGCCGACCGTGGGCGAGCCGCTGCCGGTGCGGGCGGCTTCTCCGGGAAGCGGGCCATCAGGTGGGCGATCTGTTCCTGATCCGTTTTGATCTGGTCCGCCATTCTGGCGTTGGCCTCACTCAACTGATCGGCCGCAGCCTTCATCTGTTCCTGATTCGACCGCAGTTCCTCGATCGCGCGCTCAAGATTGGCGACATCCCCGCTGACCTTGGCAAACTGGTCCTTCACTGCCGGCGATGGTTCGCTCAGGGTCGGATAGCTGGGATCGGCGGCCTGGTTCTGGGCCACCACCGGCGCTGCCACCCGCGCCTCGGCCGCCTGCGGCGGCACGACCGCAATCATCTCCCGCATCGAGTCGCCCACCGACGACTGCGAGGCCAGCGCGGTCGCGGTGCAGACCACCCCGGCCAGGACCAGACCGATGAAGCCCCGCAGCCCGACACGGTCACGACGCTCTTTCCTGTATACCGGCGCACGCTCCATCCTGGAGAATCCCTGATTGGCAAGCGACAGCTGCTCGCTCGCGCTCCTCACCTTTTCATAGGCATGTGCAAGCTCGTCATCGGAATGTACCGGGTGTTCGGCTTGGTCGTGAGGGGATGATTCTGGCACAAAACTCATGACAATTCCTTCAGATTCACGCCCCTGTCGCGCCAAAGGCGACGCTGAAGAGGCAGTATCCGCAAGCGCGATAGTCGCCAACCCCACGTGGCCAAAACAATGTCAAATTGTGACAAATTTGAGACGGAAAATGTGAGGCTGCAGCCTTGAGGGCACCGGCTTTCAAGGCCTGCCGGGCGCTTCCTGCCCGGTTTTGTCTTTGCTCCGCCTTTGCTTTTCGCCCTTTTCGCTCCCCCCGGCCTGCCCGGCTCCCCGGGAGTCTTACCGGCCAGTGCTCACGACAGCGCCCCCAGCACACCGCGCGTTGCCTTGTCGATCTCTTCGACATAGCGGCGCCGGGCAAAGGATTCGTTGAGAAAGCCGATGACCTTGCGGCTGTCGGCCGATTCAACCACCGCCAGCATTTCCGCCTCCGCCTCATCGAACACCGCCATCGCGGTCTTCACATTCATGTCCGGCAGCAGCACGGTATCGGTAAAACGGGCCAGCTCAATGACCTGGATGTCTTCGGCGATGCTGTCGAGGTCACCGGAAAACAGCTCCGGCAGCATCACCAGACCGATATATTCATCCTGATTATTGACCAGCACGATGCCGCGGCGAGAACCCAGCTCGAACTCAGCCCGGGTCGCGGCGATGGTGGTGGTCGCCGGCACCGTGCCTGCATCGCTGCGCATCATGCGTTTGACCGTGAGACTGCGCAGCCAGCCGACATCGTTGGCGCTGCGAATGGTCTCCCCCCTGAGATGCAGACGCCATGTTGAAAAGGAATGCCCGAACATGAAGCGGACCCAGATCGAGGTCACGATGCTGCCGGCGAGAACCACTGCGGTTACGTCGACATTGCGGGTCATCTCCAGGACCAGGAAGGACATCGTCAGCGGCCCGCCGACGATGGCAACGCCCAGCGTCGCCATCCCCGTCAGCATCGCCACCACCGGATCCACCACGAAGGCGGGATTGATCAGCACCAGCACCGCAGCGAAGAATTTTCCGATCAGGCTGCCGACAAACAGGGATGCGAAAAACAGACCGCCGCGAAAGCCCGAGGCCAGCGAGATCAGGCAGGACGTGAGTTTCAGGGCAATGATGATGCCGATCAGAGTGAGCGTCATGTCCTCGCGCAGATCGAGCAGCATGGCGCCGTGGCCGGCGCCAAGCACCTGCGGGGTGACGAGCGCGAAGGCCCCGACGATGAGCCCTCCGATCACCGGGCGGACCCACACCGGCAGCCAGGCAAAG
Organism: Alphaproteobacteria bacterium; assembly: GCA_009781045.1. Classification (GTDB taxonomy): domain Bacteria; phylum Pseudomonadota; class Alphaproteobacteria; order Rhizobiales; family Xanthobacteraceae; genus Bradyrhizobium. The sequence continues at coordinate 24,600 of WQYW01000021.1, read as the reverse complement.
GCACGCTCGAATGTCGATGAGCTGCGCATCACGGCAATGCCGACGGCACCGGTGATGAGCGCCAGAATGATCAGCGCCAGATATTGTTCAACCCCCACCCCGTTGACACGCGATACCTCCAGCGAATAGATCGCCCCACCCAGCCACTCTGCGGTCAGCGCTCCGGCCAGCGACGCCGCCAGGATCGGTGCGGCACTGGCAACCGAATAGACACCGACGATCAGCTCGCAGGCGTAGAACGCGCCGGTGATCGGGGCGCCGAAGGCCCCGGCAATGGCGGCGGCGGCGCCGCAGCCGACCATCAGCCGCAAATCATTGCGCCGCAGATTGAGAAACCGGCCCAGCACCGAGGCGATGCCCGAACCGATCTGGGTATAGCCGGCCTCAAGTCCGACCGACGCCCCGCAGCCGTTGGAAATCAGCGTCTGCGCCGACACCACCGCACTGTCGCGCAGCGACATGTGCCCGCCCCGCAGCGCATTGGCCTCGATCGGGTCGGTGGCACTGGAGATCTTCCAGCGCCGCCGGGTCCATTCCATGATGCCCAGCACCAGCCCGCCCAGCGGCAGTGCTGTCAGCGCCGCCCACGGACTGACAAAGTCGGTCGCGGAAAGATGGATATCAATGCTGATGCCGAAGATCACCATATGCGCACGCTGGGCGATCGCCGACATCAGGGTCACCATCGCCCCCGCAGCGCTGCCGATCACCAGCGCCAGCGGGATCAGATAGAATTCATTGCTGCGCAACAGGGCCCGGATGTGGATCAGGACCCGGCTGGATGCCCTGAGATCGACCCTGCGCGTGACCTGCGAGAACATGGCAAACCGCCCCAACTCAAACCACCACAGCGCCTCGCCGCCACGCCGCGGCGGCACCGCTCCCCGCCGGAGCGCGAAGGCGCTCCGATCCGACCCTGATCGCGTCACATGTTATCAACTGCAGCATCCCCGCGATACCAGCTTGCGGCAAAGCCCGACGGGCGCCGCGAGGACAAGAGCCCGCAGCAAAGGCGCGGTCTCCCTGATGCGCCAAAACCCTGAACAGAATCATAATATTACAGGAGACTGCCGGATCGCACGAAAAGCGCCGGCAGCCCCGGGAAGAAAAGGACAGCGGTTGCGCCGCCGGCGCCTCAGGGAGCGCAACACATCCCCCGCAACACAAAGGGCACCCTCTTTTGAGGGAGCCCTTTGCTGTTCCGTTCGTTCAGACCTGAACCTCTCGCCAGATGCTGCGCCAACGTCCGCAGATCTCAGGCCACAGCATCCTTGGCCGCCTTGACCGGACGAGCACGGACAACCTTGCGAGCCGGCTTGGCCTTGAACATCATCTCTTCCTTGGTGAACGGATTGATGCCCTTGCGCGCCTTCACGGCCTTCTTTTTCACCACGAGAAACTTGGCGAATCCCGGCACGAGAAACTCACCGTTCTTCTTCAGTTCGCTGTGGCCAATGCTGGTGAGCGTCTCCATGACATTCTTGACGTCACGTTTGGTGAGCTCGGTTGAGGTCGCAATCTTTTCGATCAACTGCGACTTGGTCATTTTGGTTGGCATCGTGTCTCCTCTGATTCGTTGCCAGCGCTATATTAGACGAATATTTGCCAACCCCGAGTCCCCACACGACGTTTTCTGCGGTTTTTTTGCGGTTTTTTGCCAGTTCTCAGCAAAAAACCCTGATTTTTGGCTGCATGCCGCGCCACCACAGGTCCCCGGCGCGCCTTTTGCCGCTTTTCAAAGGCTCGCCATGCCCCCTTCACGGCGCAGTCTCCCCCCCGGATCGCGAAAAAGCCGTGCTTTCAGGCATCCCGAAGGTTCTGGCGAATCGCAACCTCCCAAAGCGTGCCGGAGCTGCACGACGTCGAACGCTGAACCTCTCAAGCCGAGGCGGGCACAGGCGTCCGTTTTGCCGCTCCCACAGATGGAGTACCCCCCTGACCGACCAGCCAGCACTGCCACGGCCAGGCGGGCGCCCTCAACTTCGAGTGCCGCCATCACAAGGCCCTGAACGCCGCACGATCCACCACAATCGCCGGGCGCGCGGCAGGCACACACGCAAGCTGATGGCTGTCTTTGATATCAGGCCCGAAGACGTGACCGGCGGCCCTGCACCGGCAAAGCGCGGGCGCACCCACGGCTTTCTGCCGAATTTCCCGCCCGGCCGTCACGTGCCGGATCGCGAGCAGTACCGCGGCGCTGAGCCGCAGGGAACCTTGTACCGAACCCTGCACCAGGCCCTGCCACCCTCCACGGGCTGAGCGTTTCCTGAGGGCGCCTCGCGCCGCAACCTGCAAACGACACAAGCCCGCGCACCTGCCTTGCGGGGCACAAGGTCGGGCCGCAGCGACAGGCCACGGCCGGGCAAAGCTCCCGCTTCCGCGCGCGCGCGCGCCCCGCAGGTCTCTCCCGGGCCCCCCACGCCGCCGACGACGGGCAGGAATGCAAAAAATGCGAAACGTCGCGAGGGCACGAGCCCCGGTCCCGCGACCTGGTTTTACGCCTTCCGGAAGCCGTCAGCGCAGTACGGATGTCTGTTGCGCATGTGCCGAAGAGGCGGTCTGGAAATTGTCCGCCAGACGCCGCGCCACAGCGATGAAATGCTCGGCCGCCGGCGGTGGGCACACCGCACGCGCCGTGCTCTCGAACAGCTCAAGCCAGCGCTCGTAATGATCCCCGACAAGGCGCAGCGGCAGATGCGCCCGCATCAGCTGTCCCTGATAGCGTCCCGACGTCAGGATTACCGATGACCAGAAATCCTTCACTTTTGCCAGATGACCATCCCAGTCCGGGATCCTGGCGAACATCGGCCCCAGCCCTGGATCCCGCCTCGCGGCGTCATAAAACCGCGTCACCAGTTCGCCGATCATCACTTCGGTAATGCCGGTGCGGGCAACGACCTGCCGGACCATCCGCTGCCGGCGCACGACACCGTCTGAACGAAAATCTTGCTCTGACATTATCACTTCCCGCGATCGCCTGTTCAGACCCCCCCCAAGGTCTGCCTTCTTCGACTGCCGCTCCATCCTAACAGATGATGCGGCTTTTGGTGACTGTCTTTGTCGGCACATTGCGCCGCGTCGTTAAGGAACCAGGAATCTGTCTGACACTGATACAAAGTTACCACTGTCATCGCTGGCAATGAAACGCAGCGGGACATTTCCTGCAACATAGTTCGTGGTCACGGTAACCCGCACCGCCACCGATCCATTGGGTTCCACACCAAGCGTCGCTCCGCCACTCCGGCCCACTATCTCCAGAGTGGCGTCGATGCCCTCTATCGCCAGGCTGAAGTGGCGCATAATGTCCGTCTTGTTGAGGAGTTTGACCGTGTAGGCGTTGCGCACCGAGCCATCCGACAGCGTCACCACAAGCGGGTCACGGTCATGCAGAACCGTCATGACCACGCTGGCCCGGCTGGCGAGCAGCCCCGCCAGGGCAGCCACCAGTCCGAGCACAAGAAAGGTGAGTCCCACTGTCTTGGTGCGCAGGAGCCGGTTCTGCCGTGGCTCACCACGGCGACCGCGCTCGACATTGGTCCAGCTCTCGAAATCGATCAGACCCCGCTTTCGCCCCAGCTTCGCCATCACACCATCGCAGGCATCGACACAGAGCCCGCAATTGATGCAGGCGAAATTCGGCCCCTCGCGGATGTCGATGCCGATCGGACAGACATTGACGCACAACGCGCAGTCGACGCAGTCACCGGCCGCTGCCCCGCGCTCCCGCAGTTCCGCTGCCTTGCGCGCCGACATGCGGCTTTCGCCGCGATAGTCGCGGTAGTTCACGGTGAAAGCTTCCGGATCCCAGATTGCCCCCTGCAGCCGCGGCCACGGGCACATGAAAGTGCAGACCTGCTCGCGGGCAAAGCCGGCGAGACTGTAAGTCGTGCCGGTGAAAACAAGGATCGACGTCAGCGCCACGGCCGAGGCCTCATTGCTGGCAAGCGCGCGCAACAGATCCGGCAGATCTGTGAAATAGCCCACCAGCACGATCGCGGTGATCAGGGAAATCACCAGAAACAGCATGTGCGTCAGGGCAAGGCGGAACACCCGCGCCACGTTCCCGGGCCCCTCCATCCGTCTGATGCGCGCCCGCCGATCGCCCTGGACGATGCGCTCCACCCGCAGGAAGAGATCCGTCCACACCGTCTGGGGGCAGGCAAAACCGCACCACACCCGCCCACTAAGTGCATTCGCCAGGATCAGCGCGAGCACCGCAACGATCAGCATGCCGGTGACCACATAGAAGTCCTGCGGCCATATCTCGAGGCTGAAGACATGAAGCCGGCCATGCGCGAAATCGAGCAGCACCGCCTGGCCTGGCGCCTTCACACCGCGGTCCCAGCGCAGGAACGGAGTGACATACCAGATCGTCAACACGAGGATCAGGACTACCCATTTGATCCGCCGGAACCTCCCCGACACCGCCTGCGGCACCACCAGCCGGTGCGCAAGCACCGCGCGCGCCAGCCGCGGCGTGGGCAAGGCAGCAGATCCGCCGCCACCGTTCTTCGCGTCCTGCTGCAGCCCTGGATCCCCTGCAGACATCATCGCTTGTCCAGTTCCAAAGCCCGTGGCCTGCTAAAAATGCGCGCAGCAGCCGGCGCCGCAATCCGGACCCGGGCTGTCCTCGCCCGATCTGTCGCCAGACCCGGACCTCGGTGCCGCCGCATCTCCACTCCCCTGTTCCACCGGGGTGAAGCGTACCTCCCAGTCACCGCCATCAAGTTCGGCGGTCTCATGGGCAAAACCGTGCCGGGCCATGACGCCCAACAGCGGCACCGGCCTGACGGTAGCCAGGAGCCGCAGGCCCTGCCCGGGCTCAAGTGCCGCCATTGCCGCCATGATCACCGGAAAGGGTTCCTGGCCGGAGCGCAACAGAGGGCGCACATCGACATCAACAAAATCCGTCATCCGGTTTCTCTCCCTCCCCTGATCGCACCTGACACCGCAGCAGTCGCAGCACCACCACGCCTGGGGTCCGTCTTATTGCTTCCTCAAACCTGTCTCAGCCGTCCTCTGCGCAGGCGTTCCTGCACTCAAAAAGCCGCTCGCATACCACCCACCACGTCAGCGAGAACCCGTGTCTCAGGCACCGTGATGCAGCACCCCGGAAATTGAATCCCGCCCCTCCTTTTTTCCGGATCCCGACCATGCCGCCACGCCAGACAATCCTCCAATGCAACCGTCGACCGTCCATCTGCCTCGCGATTGCCTCGCAATCCCGTTGTGCCTGCAAGCCATGCCTGCCAGGGTTGAGAGCGAAGAGCTGCAGCCTGAGGCATGCGCCACCCAGGCGCGATCCGGTGAAACCTGCCATCGGCTGCAGCAACCGTAGACGGACGAAGTTTCTGCCCGCTTTGTTCGTGCTCAAACTTCCGCGCAGGAGGACCTTCTCCGCCGCCCGGCTCTGAAGTCCGGATCCGTTGCGCACCAGCCAGCCCCGGTGGCGCCTCCCTCCGCACATATTGGTCAGGCTGGCTGACCGCATTCGCTGGCACGCGACCGGACCACACCCCGGACCACAAGGTTCCGGGAGATTGCGATTGGGTCATCGACCACGACGTTCGCCCGGACCACTCCCCTGCCCTCGACCGCTCCTCTGCGGCAGGCCGACCCGCGAGTCGCGCAAAGCCGTTCTTCAGAGTCATTTTCGAAACAAGGCGGTTTTCACCTCCGCCTGTGCCGGCTCTCTACACTACGTAGCTCGCCTGCCGCTCGGATCGCACCGCGGCAAGTTCACGCGCGGGCCTGGAGGCTGCCGCCCGGGGCGCACGCCGCAGATCGCAATTCTAGCGACCAATCGTCCGCGCCACCCGGAACCCGAAAACCTGGTCCCGGCTCGCAGCGCTGGCGCGGCCGCGATAGGCGGCGCGGAGGTAAGTCTGATTGAGATCCCAGGAACCGCCGCGAAGCATGCGCGATGCACAATCCCCGGTCGCCCAGGTGGTCCACGCCGAACCGTCCGCCGGTGCGCCGCTATAGCTGTCGTGATCGCAGTCTTCGACCCACTCAAACACATTGCCATGGACCTGATGGAGACCGAACGGGTTGGGCTCAAACGAATCGACCGCCACGGTTTTTTCCCGATCCTGGCCGTGCCGGCGGCCATCGGAGGTGTCATTGCCCGCATAGTTCGCCAATTCCGGTGAGATCTGTGAGCCCCACCAGAAGCGCGTCGTGGTCCCGGCCCGCGTCACATATTCCCGCTCCGCTTCGCTGAGCAGGCGGTATTCTCTCCGGGTTTTCTTCGACAGCCACAGCACATAGGCTTTTGCATCATTCCACGACACGTTGATCACCGGCCTTCGCCCCCGGCCAAAGCCTGCATCTTCCGGCATGTAGCCGCCGCAGCCGCCATCCGCGGCGCAGGCGTCCCACTCCTCGAAGGTCACCGCAAAGCGACCGACCGCAAAGGGCTGCGCAATTGTCACCCGATGCTCCGGGCCTTCATCTTCGTTCCGATCTTCCTCACCGGCGGGCGAGCCCATCGTGAACGATCCCGCCGGCACTACTACCATTTCCGGGCAGCCCGGATCGCATTCCCTGAAACTGTCCTTCGGTTTGAACGCGCGCTCCTCTGCCCGCTGCACAGTTGCGTCATTCCCGCACGGCGCCACAGCCGCCACTGGCGGTGGCGCTGCGGCGCCCTGCGCCATTGTCCGCCCCATGCTGCTGCCGCCCTCCCGGGCTCCCTCCCCGCCTCCAGGCTGGCCGCCTGCGCAATAGCACAGGGCCTGCCCGCAACGCCTCGGTGCCGACAACGCCACACTCTCTTCGGCCTGGACGCCGGCCAGGCCCAGCACCATCAGAGCAGCCACCCAAGCACCAACAACACGCATGTCTGCCGCCTCCGCCTGCCACATCAACGTTTGCTCCCTGTCTATTGGACCATTGAGCCCGACGAAAGCGGTTCGTGAGCCGAAGCCACAAAACAGGGGATGGAGTCAGGACATTCCCGAACCTTTCGGGTGGACGCAGAACAAAGCCGGCGCCTTGCGCAACCGCAAGGGATGGCTCCCTTCTGCGCAGGATGCGGGCGACAATCCCGGACCGCACCAGCTGCACCCGCCGCCCAATCGCCCGGTTTCCATCCCCGGGTCTCTCTCACCTTGTGACCTTCGCTCTCGCATGTCACGGGCGCGCTCTGACGGCGTGCGCGGTCCCGATCCGGCGCGCTGCCTGCAGATTGCAACTCATCCCGGTGTCCGCCGGTATTGGCGAGGATTTTGCAAATCACAGAAGCCGCCATGGTCTGCGCGCCACGCCAGAACGTCTTCGATATCGCAACGGGGGAAACTCCAGCTGACGACAGCACAGCCTCGTGCGTGCCTTGAATACGAAAAATGAAAAAAGCCTGCGCCGACCACCAGGCCGGCGCAGGCTCTGTCATCGCGACAGGCAGTCCGAGGTCCTGAAAAGCGCAGCAGCTTGCGCTGCCGCCGTCAGTTCCTGTAGCTGAAGAAGCCCTGTCCACTCTTGCGGCCGAGCTGACCGGCGTCGACCATTTCCTTGAGCAGCGGTGCCGGACGATATTTGGGATCGTTGAAGCCGGTGTAGAACACCTCCATGATCGACAACAGCGTGTCGAGGCCGATGAGATCGGCCAGCGCCAGCGGCCCGATCGGATGGTTGCAGCCGAGCTTCATCCCGGCATCGATCTCGGCGGCGCTGGCGATGCCTTCTCCAAGTGCGAAGATCGCCTCATTGATCATCGGGCACAGAATGCGGTTGACCGCAAAGCCCGGGTTGTTGCGCGTGGTGATGGCATATTTGCCGATCCGCCGGGCGACGTTCAACGCCCAGTAATAGGTGTCGTCCGAGGTCTTGCGGCCACGAATCACCTCCACCAGGTCCATCATCGGCACCGGATTGAAAAAATGCAGTCCGATGAAGCGGTCGGGGCGGTCGGTTACCGACGCCAGCCGGGTGATCGACATCGACGAGGTGTTGGTGGCAAGCAGGGTTGCCGACGGCAACAGCGCACAGAGATCTTTAAGGATCCCGATCTTGACCGGCTCATTCTCGGTGGCCGCCTCGATCACCAGGTTGCAGCCGGCAAGCGGAGCGCGATCCGTGGTGGCGACAATGCGCGCCAGAGTGGCTTCACGATCGGCCGCCGTGATCTTCCCCTTGTTGACCAGCCGCTCCAGACTGGTGCTGAGCGTCGACAGCCCGCGCTCCACTGCAGCCTCGCTGATATCGACCATCACCACGTTCAATCCGCTCGCGGCGCAAACCTGGGCGATGCCATTTCCCATCGTGCCCGCCCCGACAATGCCAATGCGTTCCATCATTTCTCTTTCATGTCCCTTTTTTCCGCGCTTCCTCGCGAACCCGTTTTTGCGGTGAGGACCGTTGCGGGCGCGCCTTCCGTCGTAAAGGTTTCCGCCCCTCGCCGGCAATGACGCGGCTTGGCGGATCGGGGTGCCAGCGCGCGCACAAAATCCCGGACCACAACCGGATCGGGCGGCAGTTCACGGGCAAACTCGCCGGCAAAGACCCGCCACGCCGCCAGATGGCTCTGCGGCACCGCGATCACCACTGTGACCTGACGATTGATTGCAGTGGCAATCAGGTCCAGAAGCCCGCCGCCCAGGCTTTCGGCCTTGCCGAATTTATTGAGCACCAGGACATCGGGATCGCACTCCAGATGACGCTCCACACGGCTCGCCGCATCGGTCAGTGCGATCTCGTCGAGCTTGCAGCCCGAAGCGCCATTGCCGCGATCCTCGTAGATCGAGGTGCGGGTACCGCAGCTCAGATCTTCAAGCACGATGTCGCAGCGCCGCTCCGGTTTGTCCGAGACGTGGTGCTGCAGCACCCCGGCAAGGACAAGTCCGCAGGAGCGGCATTGCGCCACCACCGCCTCGACCGCCGCTTGCGGATAGACGCTGTCGGCATAGACGATCGCCGCGACCGGCGGCATGGCGGCGGCGTCACTGTCCGGGACGGAAGGCCCTGCAGACATCGCTGTTCACCTCAATCCTGCGCGCGCCGATCAAATCAAGACAATAGGGAATAGCCGCAAACACGGCGTTGAGGCAAACTTCGATGGAAGAGGGCCGCCCCGGCAGGTTGACGATCAGGCTCTTGCCGCGGATGCCCGCGGTCTGGCGTGACAATATCGCGGTCGGCACCTGTTCAAGGCTGACACGGCGCATCAATTCGCCGAAGCCGTCAAGTTCCCGGGTCAATACCGCCCTGGTGCCTTCCGGGGTCTGGTCGCGGAGCGCCGGTCCCGTGCCCCCGGTAGTCAGGATCAGGTCACAGCCCTCGGCATCGGCAAGCTCGCTCAACGCTGCCGCCACATTTTCCGCGCCATCCGGAATGATCCGCGTCTCGGACGTCCAGGCCGACGACAGCACCCTGGCAAGATAGGCCTCAATGGCCGGGCCGCCCTCATCCTTATAGGTTCCGGAACTGGCCCGGTCGGAGACCACGACAATCCCGATCCTGGCTTTCGCTGCCTCTGTACCATCCGCAGTCATGGTCACTCCATTCCCGGCCGTCGCGGCCCCACCTCATATGGCGCCAACCGGGCCTTCGTTCCGGGCTTCATCCTGTCGCAGCGCCCAGGCCAGCATCAGGGTCAGGCAGCTTCGGCCCGGATCGCGCTCGCGCGAGGTCGCGTTCACCAGGGCCAGCCAGTCCTCGTCGCCCGCCTGATTGGCAAAGCGGCGCACTGCGCTTTCGACATATTCGCCGACGGTTTCTTCCGCAACGCCAGCCGCCGCGTCAAGACGGGCGAGCAGGGTCAGGTCCGGACACAGCGCCAGAAAGGCGTCCGCCCTGCCCTTCTGGCTCAAATCGCGGATGAATTCACCCAGAACCATCCTCTCCCTCCGTGGCTGCCGCCACCAGTTCCACACCAGTGATCTCGGCACGGCTGGCGAGAGCAGCCACATAGGCTGCCTGCGCGCGCCGCTCGGCACGAAGGGCGAGGTAAGTCCTGATCCGGTCCTGCGCAAGCTCAAAGGGGACGCACTGACCGCAGGCACGGTGGTCAAGGCGGAGAATGTGGAAACCATAACGGGTTTCGACCAGACGAATCTCCCCTTCGGCCATCGCCATCAGGGCGGCATCGAATTCTTCCACGCTCTGGCCGCGGCTGATCTGGCCCAGCCGCCCGCCATTGCCGCGCGACATCGCGCAGTCCGAACGCTCCGCGGCAATGGCATCAAAGCGCGCAGGTTCAGCCACCACGGCGGCAAGAATGGCCTCCGCCGCCTCGCGGGCCGGTGCCCGCACCGAGCTTTCCGGAACCGCCGCAATCAGAATATGGGCAGCCTCGAACAGGTCCGAGGTGCGAAAACGGGCTCTGTTGGCATCAAAAAAGCACCGGCAGGCGGCCTCATCGGGCGCCTCGCTCACCACCTCGCGCCCGATCAACTGCCGGATCCGTGCCTCTTCTTCGGTCTCCCGGGAACCATCGTCGGTGTCCACCGGGGCCGCCGTGATGCCGAGGCGAGACGCCTCGGCCAGCAGCAATTCGCGCACCACCAGTGCCCGCGCCGCTCTCTGCCAGGCCTCAAGCGGCTTGTCGGCGGGGTGGTTCTGCATCTCCCGCGCGATCACCTCGCGCGGAATAATCGTGCCATTGACGCTGACGGTCCGCGGCCTGGGCAGCGCTGCACGCAACGGGCGCTACTCGGCGGCCTGGATGGCGCGGCCGGGGCGCCGGCGCACCAGCTGATAGCCGCAACGCCCGAGATACCAGACCGGCGCGCTCCAGACGTGAACCAGGCGGGTGAACGGGAACAGCAGGAACAGCGTCATGCCAAGGAACATATGGGTTTTGAAAATCCAGGGCACGTCCGCGACATTGGCGGCGACATCCGGCTGCAGGGTGAGCACGCCCTGCGCCCAGGCCATGAATTTGACCATGATATGGCCGTCGAGATGGTGCCAGGAGGTCGGCAGGGTGCACAGCCCGAGCAGCAGCTGGAGGAACAGGAGCAGCAGGATCGCGGTGTCCCCGAAGGAGGAATGGCGACGGATGCGCGGGTCGGACAGACGGCGCTGGGTCAGCATGGCAATGCCGATCAGACAGGTCAGCCCGGCGACACCGCCGACCACGATTGCCAGCATCTGCTTGAACTCATGCGAGATGCCGAGCATATCGAAAAGCCGGATCGGGGTCAGAAGACCGCCGCAATGGCCGATGAAAATCACCAATATGCCGACGTGGAACAGATTCGATCCCCACACCAGCTGGCGGCGCCGCAACAGCTGGCTGGAGCCGCTGCGCCAGGTATATTGCTCACGGTCAAACCGGATCCAGCTTCCAACCAGAAATACCGTGAGGCAGAGATAGGGATACCAGCCGAAGATGACTGAGTTGAGCGTCGGCATTTGGCTCTCCTCCAGATTAAATTGATGACGGCGCGGCGTCGACCGCGCGCCTGGCGTGACGAAGTCGCGCGATGAGACTTTCATGGCCGCAGGCACCCTGCCCCTGCGCCGCAGGGCCAAAGCGGATTTCCTCGTCCTCCCAGGCGGCATCGAGTGCCGCCAGATCCATCGGATCGGTGTCTGAACTCCTGAGAAGTTCCTCTACGACGGCACGCTGCGGGGCCTCCTGCGCCAGGGTCACCAGGACCTCGAAGACGCCGGCATAGAGCGAGCCCCGCTGCGAAAGCCGCGCGGCAAGAGCAGCGAAAATATGACTGGCCTGACCCAGGACGTCGCGCGCCGCCTGATCCGTCTGCGTCGACAGATACTCCAGGAGCAGCGGCACATAGTCCGGCAGCTCGTTGGCGGCGATGGTCAGACCCGCCTGTTCATACATCGCCTTGAGATCGACCATGGCCTGGCCACGATCCCGGCTCTCACCATGGACATGTTCGAACAGATGCAGCGCCAGGGTCCGGGAGCGATCGAACAGCAGGCAATAGCGCTCCTGCAGATCATAGATATCGCTCCCGGCGATGTCCGCACAGAGTCTGTGCAGGGCCTCGCGCCCGGGCCCCGGCAGCATGCCCTCGGAATCGAGCACCGCCTCAAGCTCCGGCACGGCACGCACCAGATCTTGCGTCGGATAGCAGAGCAGTGCCGACAGCACCTTGAAGGTCTTCATCACACGACTTCCATCGGGGTCTTCGCATTGCGCGGCGACCCGAACAGATTGACCTCACTTTCGCCCCCCGAGCAGCCGTTGCCGAAGCTGAAGCCGCAGGAGCCACGGAGATCCATGGCGTCGCCGCCGAACTCGCGATGGCTGGTCGGTACCACGAAGCGATCCTCATAGTTGGCGATCGCCATGATCTGATACATGTCCTCGATCTGCTGCGCCTTGAGGCCGACGCGGCGGGCAATGGCCTCATCGACCACACCATCGACCGTTTTGGCACGCATATAGGTGCGCATCGCCAGCATGCGTTCCAGCCCCTGCACCACCGGCTTCTCATCCCCCGCAGTCAGCAGGTTGGCGAGATAGCGCATGGGAATGCGCAGCGATTTCACGTCCGGCATGTCGCCGTCGAGGCCGATCTTGCCGGCAGCGGAGGCCGCCGTAATCGGCGACAGCGGCGGGATATACCACACCATCGGCAGCGTGCGGAATTCCGGGTGCAGCGGGAACGCCACCTTCCATTCCATCGCCATCTTCCAGACGGGCGAATTGCGCGCCGCCTCCAGCCAGGGCTGGGGAATCCCCTGCTTTCCAGCTTCCGCGATCACTGCCGGATCGTTGGGATTGAGGAACATGTCAAGCTGGGCCTGGTAGAGATCGCGCTCATTGAGGCGGTTGGCGGCGTCCGCAATCCGGTCGGCGTCATAGAGCACGACGCCGAGATAGCGGATCCGTCCGACGCAGGTCTCCGAGCACACCGTCGGCATCCCCGACTCCAGGCGCGGATAGCACAGGATGCATTTCTCGGATTTCCCCGACGACCAGTTGTAATAGATCTTCTTGTAGGGACAGCCCGAGACGCACATGCGCCAGCCCCGGCACTTGTCCTGGTCGATCAGGACGACGCCGTCCTCTTCGCGCTTATAGATCGCTCCCGACGGACAGGATGCCACACAGGCCGGGTTGAGGCAGTGCTCGCACAGACGCGGCAGATACATCAGGAAGGTGTTTTCGAACTGGCCGTAGATCTCCTTCTGGACACCTTCGAAATTCTGGTCCTTCGAACGCCTGGCGAATTCGCCGCCGAGAATCTCCTCCCAGTTCGGACCCCATTCGATCTTCTCCATGCGCTCGCCCGTGATCAGGGAGCGCGGCCGCGCCACCGGCATCGCCGGCATTTCCGGGGAGTTCTGCAGATGCGCATAGTCGAAGGTGAAGGGCTCGTAATAGTCGTCGATCTCCGGCAGATCGGGATTGGCGAAGATCTTCGCCAACACCCGCCACTTGCCGCCGATCCGCGGCTCGATGGCCCCGGTGCCGGTGCGTTTCCAGCCGCCGTTCCAGCGCGCCTGGTTTTCCCAGTCCTTGGGATAGCCGATCCCGGGTTTGGTTTCGACATTGTTGAACCAGGCGTATTCCATGCCTTCGCGGCTGGTCCAGACATTCTTGCAGGTGACGCTGCAGGTGTGACACCCGATACATTTGTCGAGGTTCAGCACCATTGCAATCTGAGCGCGGATTTTCATTCTGCGGCCTCCAGGCTGGGGTTGCCGGGCTGATCCACAGTCGGTGTATCGAGCCAGTCGACTTTCGACATTTTGCGGATGATGACGAATTCGTCGCGGTTGGAGCCGACGGTCCCGTAATAGTTGAAACCATAGGCCTGCTGGACATAGCCGCCGATCATATGGGTCGGCTTGACCACGGCGCGGGTGACCGAGTTGTGAATGCCGCCACGCTGCCCGGTCTGTTCCGAACCCGGCGTATTCACGATCTTCTCCTGGGCATGATACATCAGGCACATGCCGTTCTTGACCCGCTGCGACACCACCGCACGGGCCACGATGGCCCCGTTGGTGTTGTAGGCTTCGATCCAGTCGTTATCGACGATGCCGGCGCTCGAGGCGTCGTCCTCGCTCATCCAGATGATCGGCCCGCCGCGCGACAAGGTCAGCATCAGAAGATTGTCGGTGTAGGTCGAATGGATGCCCCATTTCTGGTGCGGGGTGATGAAATTGAGCACCACCTGCCCGTTGCCGTTGGGTTTGCGGTCGATCACCGGTTTCACTGTCTTGGTGTCGATCGGCGGCCGGTAGAGGCAGAAGCCCTCGCCGAAGGCCCGCATCCACAGATGATCCTGATAGAGCTGCTGACGCCCGGTCAAGGTGCGCCACGGGATCAGTTCATGGACGTTGGTGTAGCCGGCATTGTAGCACACCTGCTCCGATTCCAGACCCGACCAGATCGGCGACGAAATGATCTTGCGCGGCTGGGCGACGATGTCGCGGAAGCGGATCTTCTCGTCCTCCTTGGGCAGTGCCAGATGGGCGTGAGCGCGCCCGGTGAATTTCTCCAGCGACTTCCAGGCCTTGACGGCCACTTCGCCATTGGTTTTGGGGGCGAGCGTGAGCACTACCTCGCAGGCATCGATAGCGCTGTCGATCCGCGCCAGGCCCTTGGTGGTGCCTTCCTCCAGCACCACGCCATTGAGCTTTTTCAGCAGATCGACCTCATGGGAGGTGTTCCAGGCCAGCCCCTTGCCGCCGTTGCCGAGCTTGTCCATCAACGGCCCAAGCGACGTGAAGCGCTTGTAGAGGTTGGGATAGTCGCGCTCGACCACGGTCACCGCCGGCATTGTCTTGCCCGGAATGGGATCGATCTGGCCCCGCTTCCAGTCCTTGACATCGAAGGGCTGGGCGATTTCGCCGGGGCTGTCATGCATGATCGGGGTCAGCACAACGTCCTTTTCGACGCCCAGCACTTCCGGTGCCACGCGTGAAAAGGCCTCCGCAATCCCCTTGTAGATGTCCCAGTCGCTGCGCGACTCCCAGATCGGGTCGACCGCTGCCGACAGGGGATGGATGAAGGGGTGCATATCCGAGGTATTGAGATCGTTCTTCTCATACCAGGTCGCGGTCGGCAGCACGATGTCGGAATAGACGCAGGTGGTCGACATCCGGAAATCCAGAGTGACCAGGAGGTCGAGTTTGCCCTCCACCGGCGCGTCATGCCATTTCACATCGACCGGCTTGTTGCGGCCATCCTCCCCGAGATCCTTGCCCATCACCCCATGGGTGGTGCCGAGCAGGTGCTTGAGGAAATATTCATGGCCCTTGCCGGCCGAACCCAGAAGATTGGAGCGCCAGATAAACATGTTGCGCGGCCAGTTCTTCGGATTGTCCGGATCCTGGCACGACAGTTCCAGTTCCCCCGACTTCAGAGCCTTGGCGACGTAGTCCTTGGCCTCCACTCCCAGTGCGGCGGCAAGTTTGCCGACCTGGAGCGGATTGGTCTGCAGTTGCGGCGCCGACGGCAGCCAGCCCATGCGCTCGGCGCGGGCGTTGTAATCAATCAGGATGCCGTCCCACCGCCCTTCGGGCGCGGTTGGTGATAGGATCTCATTGATATCGAGGGTCTCGTAACGCCACTGGTCGGTATGGGCATAGAAGGCCGAGGTCGAATTCATCTGCCGTGGCGGACGACCCCAGTCGAGCGCGAAGGTCAAAGGCGTCCAGCCCGATTGCGGACGCAGCTTCTCCTGGCCGACATAATGCGACCAGCCGCCGCCGGACTGTCCGATACAGCCGCACATCACCAGAAGATTGATGATGCCGCGGTAGTTCATGTCCATATGGTACCAGTGGTTCATGCCGGCACCGATGATGACCATGGAACGGCCCTTGGTCTTTTCGGCGTTGAGCGCGAATTCCCGTGCCACCGTGATGATCTGGTCGCGCGGCACGCCGGAGACCTTCTCGGCCCAGGCCGGCGTATAGGGCTCGAGATCATCATAGCTCTTGCCGAGATTATTGCCGCCGAAGCCATAATCGACGCCGTAATTGGCAAGGAACAGATCATAGACCGAGGCCACCACAGCTTCGCCGTCGGCAAGCTGCAGCTTCTTCACCGGGACATTGCGGATCAGCACATCGGGATGGTCGGTACCATGGAAATGGTCGTGTTCCCGATTGCCGAAATAGGGGAAGCCGACCGGCTCGACGCGGTCCTTGATGTCGGCCAGCGACAGGCGCAATTTCGTATCCTGATCGGCCGAAGTCTTCTCCTCAAGACTCCATTTGCCGCTTTCGCCCCAGCGGAAGCCGACCGAGCCCTTGGGCACCACGATCTCGCCTGTGGTCTCGTCATAGGCAACGGTTTTCCACTCGGGATTGTTGGCCTCACCGAGATCGCGGATGAAATCGGAGGCGCGCAGGAAACGCTCCGGCACCAGCGTGGCGCCCTGTTTGACCAGCCGCACCAGCATCGGCATGTCGGTATAGCGCCGCACATAGTCGTTGAAATAGGCCGCCTGGCGATCGACGTGGAACTCCTTGAGGATGACGTGGCCCATGGCCATTGCCAAGGCGGCGTCGGTGCCCTGTTTGGGCGACATCCACAGGTCTGCGAACTTGGTGGCCTCGGCATAGTCGGGGCTGACGACGACGCTCTTGGTGCCCTTGTAGCGCACCTCGGTATAGAAATGGGCGTCCGGCGTGCGCGTCTGCGGCACGTTGGAACCCCACAGGATCAGGAAGCCGGCATTGTACCAGTCCGCGCTCTCCGGCACGTCGGTCTGCTCCCCCCAGGTCTGGGGTGAGGCCGGCGGCAGGTCGCAATACCAGTCATAGAAAGACATGCAGACGCCGCCGAGCAGCGACAGATAGCGCGCTCCCGCCGCATAGCTCACCATCGACATCGCCGGAATCGGCGAAAAACCAAAGACGCGGTCCGGCCCATAGGTCTTGGCGGTATAGGCATTGGCCGCGCCGATGATCTCGTTGACCTCCGCCCACTCGCCGCGCACGAAACCGCCGAGACCGCGTTTCGAAACATAAGAGGCGCGTTTGGCCGGGTCCTCGACGATCGACTTCCAGGCCGCCACCGGCGTCATCACGGCGCGCGCCTGGCGCCACAATTTCAGGAGACGCGACCGCACCAGGGGATATTTCACCCGGTTGCCGGAATAGAGGTACCAGCTGAAGCTGGCCCCCCTCTGGCAGCCGCGCGGCTCGTGATTGGGAAGATCCGGACGGGTCCGGGGATAATCCGTCTGCTGGGTTTCCCAGGTGACGATCCCGCCCTTGACATAGACCTTCCACGAACAGGACCCGGTGCAGTTCACGCCATGGGTGGAGCGCACGACCTTGTCGTGCTGCCACCTCTTTCGATAGCCATCCTCCCAGGAACGATCCTCGGTTGTGGTGATGCCGTGACCACCAGCGAATTCCGCCCTGGTCCGCGTGAAGAACGAAAGCCGGTCCAGAAAATGGCTCATCCGTTCGAGTCTCCTTGTTGTCTTTATCTTCCGGCAGGATGCGCAACCTGAAGGAACCTGCCGTAGCGCTCAACGTCATGAAGCAGTCCACCGCGACGGGTGTAGAAGGCGAAGGTGATCAGCACGCAGCTGATATAGAACACCAGGAACACCCACAGCGCCTTGGCCGGTCCGATCGAGGCATAGAGTGCCGGGATGAGGAAGAAGCCGTAGGCAGCGATGGCGGCCGTAAAGCCGGTGATCGCAGCGGATTCCTTCTCGGCCTGGCGCAGCCGCGTCTCGCCATTGGCATAGGGCATCAGCCGGATCATCTCCTGGCGCATGATGTTTGGGATCATCTGGAAGGTCGAGGCATTGCCGACACCGGTAGCAAAGAACAGGACCATGAAGGCGATGAAGAAGCCCCAGAATTCCTTGACGCTGATGAAGTAGATCACGGCCAGCACGGCCAGAGCCATGACCACAAAGACCCAGAACGTGACCCGCGCTCCACCGATCTTGTCCGACATCCAGCCTGTGCCCGAACGCGACAGGGCACCGATCGCGGGACCCAGGAAGACGATATAGGTCGCGTTGTTCGCCGGGAACAGGCTTGCGGTCAGCTTGGGGAAGCCCGCGGCAAAGCCGATGAAGGAGCCGAAGGTTCCAAGATAGAGCCAGCACATCAGCCAGTTATGCTTGCGCTGGAAGATCACCGACTGCTCGGTGAAGGAGGCCCGCGCGGAGGCAATGTCGTTCATGCCGAACCAGGCACCGAAGGCGGCAATCGCGATCACCGGCACCCAGACAAAGGCCGCGTTCTGCAGCCACAATTCCTTGCCCTTGGCCGCCCCGGAGATCGCCGTCAGCGGATCGCCGCCCATCGCGCCCATGATCCCGGAGAAAATCACCCAGGGAACGACGAACTGCACCACGCTGACGCCGAGATTGCCGAAGCCGGCGTTGAAGGCCAGCGCGTTACCCTTTTCCGCCCGCGGGAAGAAGAAGGAGATATTGGCCATTGAGGAGGAGAAATTGCCGCCGCCGAAACCGCAGAGCAGCGCCAGACCCAGCATCACCGGATAGGGCGTGTTGGGATTCTGCACGGCATAGCCGATACCGATCAGCGGGATGATCAGCGACCAGGTCGTCAGTGTGGTCCACAGACGCCCGCCGAAGATCGGCACCATGAAGGAGTAGAAGATACGCAGTGTGCCGCCCGACAGACCAGCCATACCGGCGAGCCAGAACAGCTGCGAGTCGGTATATTTGAAGCCGACCTGGGGCAGCCAGTTCACCACCACCGACCACACCTGCCACACCACGAAGGCGAGCAGCAGAGCCGGAATCGAGATCCACAGATTGCGCTGGGCCACGGCGCGACCGCCATGCTCCCAGAACTGCCAGTTCTCCGGACGCCAGTCGGTCAGCACCTTGGCCGACAGCGCCTGGTTGTGCTCCGGCGTGTGGATTTCCTGCATTTCCGGAAGCTCGGGCAGGCTGCGCAACACGTCGCCGATGGTGCTGCGCTCCATCTCACGGATTGAGGCATGCATCCACACCAGCGAGGTGGCGGCGATGAGGAACATCACCATGAAGCAGGTCTGGTAGACACCGGTGACATCAAGCAGCCAGCCGAAGAACCACGGCAGGAGTGCGCCACCGAGGCCGCCGATCATGCCGACGAGGCCGCCGACCGATCCCATGCTGCCCGGATAATAGACCGGGATGTGCTTGTAGACCGCGGCCTTGCCCAGCGCCATGAAGAAACCGAGGACACCGATCAGGATCGCGAAGAAGAAGATACTGATGCCGAAATGGAAACTCACCGGCCCATTGGCCGTGGTGACAATATAGTCGGTAGGGGGATAGGAGAGAATGAAGGTGGCCACCATGCCGACGCCGAGGCACCAGTACATGATGGTGCGGGCACCGAAGCGGTCCGACAGATGGCCGCCATAGGCACGGAAAATACTGGCGAAAATCGAGAAAATGGCTGCGACGACGCCGGCAAATGGCAGATGGTTGATGTCGCCGCCCCAGTAGACATCCTTGAGGTAGTTGGGCAGCCACAGCGACAATGCGACGAAAGCCCCGAAGGCATAGAAGTAATAAAGCGAAAAACGCCAGACCTGGATGTTCTTTAAGGGTTCAAGTTCAAGCCAGGCGCTCTTCGGTTTGATCCCCTTGAGGCGCCGCTCCCGGATCACCGGGTCATCTTCCGACAGGATCCAGAAGATGATCCCCATGATGCCGATTGCTGCTGCCCAGATATAGGCCACGTGCTGCCAGCTCATACCGAAATAGATGATCAGCCCCGGTGCCGTCAGCTTGGTGACCGCAGCACCGACATTGCCGGCGCCGAAAATGCCGAGCGCCAGCCCCTGCTTCTTGGGTTCGTTCAGATAAAAGCGGGTGACATAGGCGGTGCCGACCGCAAAAGAACCGCCGGATACGCCCATGAACAGGGCCGCCAGAAGGAACATGGGATAGGAGTCGGCCAGCGTCAGAAACAGGGTCGCCACCGCACCCGAAATCATCACAATCGTGAACATCAGGCGGCCGCCATACTGGTCGGTCCACACCCCCAGGGCCAGACGCACCAGCGATCCGCTGAGCACTGGCAGGCCGGCAAGGAAGCCGAACTGGAAGTTGGAAAGCCCGTATTGCTGCTTAATTTTGACGCCGATGATCGCGAAGATCATCCAGACCGCAAAGCAAACCGTGAACGAGATGGTCGAAAGCCATAGCGCTCGACCCTTACTGGCACCATCAAGATCGACCACGTCCATCACGTCCCTCGACTTCACACATTAATTCAGGGTTAGGCAGCACGCTTGATCGCCGACTCCGAAGCAACCAAGTTTGCGCTGGATCAACGTGTTAAACCGGACGACGCAATTTTGCGTTTCGCCCCCGCGCAAATTGCTTGACGTCGCACGGACAATTGTCTTTGATTAAATTGCGATTTGATAAATGTCACAATTGAAGCCAGGATATCCGGGAAGGCAATAAATTGCGCCCCCATGAACTCGTTCAAGTCAAAGCACTTCCCCTGTTTGCAGAAATGGGACCACAGTTTTTCGACCATTTGCTCGACGCCGCCCTGCTCCAGCAGTTTCCCCCCCATGTCGACCTGATTCACCAGGGCCAGGGGGCCGATTTTCTCCATGTTCTGGTCGACGGTCTGGTGGAGATCTTTACCGAACACGACGGAACCGAATGGGGAATATCGCTGGTCGAGCCGGTCTCAACCTTTATTCTGGCCGCCGTGGTCGGCGATCAGCTCTATCTCAATTCGGCGCGCACCATCCGCCAGTCCCGCATCCTGCTGATCCCGGCCCAACGGCTGCGCAGCGTGTTCGACCAGGACCTGGCGATGGCGCGAATCGTGGCAAAGGAACTCGCGCTCGCCTATCGCGGCGCAATAAAAAAGCTCAAGGGCTATCTCGGCCGCTCAAGTGTGGAGCGTCTCGCCAACTGGATCCTGGCCCAGGCCCGCAAGGACCCCTCGCCCGCATATATTGTTCTCCCCTTCGATCGCGGCACGCTGGCCTCGCATATCGGCACCACGCGGGAAAACCTGTCCCGCAACCTGGCACAGCTGACCGAACACGGGGTGCGGATCCGGGGCCGGGAGATTGTGATCGACCGGCCCGATCTGCTGGAGGCTTTTGCGCGACCGCGACAGCTCATCGACGATCCCGCGACCTGACCCGCAAGGCGGGACAGACAGAGCGGGCAGGAAACCCGCTGACGACACAGCACAACCCGATTGCTCTGCGGGTTCCGGATCGCTTCAGGGAACGGAAACCCGGCTTTGGGGTCAGCATCGCCGCTTGATGGAATGAAGCGGCGCCGGACCACCGGACCATTGCGGGTGCCCGGGCCGGCATCCGGGTCCCCTGCCCCTCAAACCTCAAACGGCGCAACACAGGATCTGTTGCGCCGCATTGAGCCAGTGTCCCAGCCCGTCAGCCACGCAAGGCCGAAATCCGGGAATCTTCGGCTCCTGAAATATAATGCAACGATTTCGGCCATTGTGGCGCCAGGATCGAGTCCGGTGAGCTGCTTTGGGAGCGCCAGCCCGCCAAACCGCGCCATCGGGAATATCTTCTCAGCGCACCCGCGACAGCGCCAGCCAGATGCCGCCACCGATCATCAGGGCGCTGGCGATCCGTGACAATGTCCTGGTGCGGCGCACCGAGAAGAACAGCCGGCCCGGCCGGCAAGCACAGCATAGACGGCGTCCGTCATCGCCGCGATCACCATGAAGGTCACCCCGAGGGCCGCCACCTGGGGAAAATGATCGCGGCCCAGATCGACAAACTGCGGGATGAAGGCCCCGAAAAACACCATCACCTTGGGATTGGACAACAGCACCACGAGCCCCTGCAGGAAGAAGCCGCCGCGCGGCGGTGCCAGCGGCTCAAGGGCGACGCCCTCGACCGGGGAAAGGATCAGTGCAATCCCGAGCCAGATCAGATAGGCCGCACCAAGAAAACGCACGAGGTCGAACCAGTAGCCCATCGTCGCCATCAGGGAGGTCAGACCAAGCGCGACAATGAAGATCACAATCGTCAGGCCGAGCTGCGCCCCGGCAATATTGGTCAGCGCCGCTTTGGTGCCGTGACGCAGGCCGTTGGCAATCACCAGTGTGACAACCGGCCCCGGCAAGAGGGCGAGGGCAAGACAGGCGCCAACAAAGGCGAGATAGGTGTGGAGCGACATAACCGACACGTTGAAAAGCGACACCGCGTAAAACCCGCCGGCCGGGAGCCCCTGCCATCCACGATGTGACCGAAATTCCAGCCCCCGCCATACAGGACGTCTGCTGTCCTGGTGGCAATGCAGATCGCACCGACCTCCGCCGTGCCAGAGGGCCAAAAGGTGAGGGAATGGATCTTTCCGGCGAACGTCTCTTCAGAAGGCAGCGGCGCCACCGGGCGGAACCGTGGTTGCCCCCCAAGGGGGCCAATGGGGCCCGGAGCGGCCCGGAGCCGGGAGAAGGCTTGAGGGGCACGCGGCTTTGCCGCGCCCCCTTCCCTCACTTCATCAACGCCGCCTTGACCAGGGCACTGGCGAGGGCAAAATCCATCTGGCCGACATATTTCGCCTTCAGCGCCCCGATCACCTTGCCCATGTCCTTCATGCTCGAGGCCCCGAGGGCGGCAATGGTCTCGGCAATTGCGCCCTTGACATCGTCTTCCGACATCTGGCGCGGCAGATAGGCCGAGATCACCGCGATCTCGGCACGCTCCCGGGTCGAAAGATCGGCGCGCCCGCCCTTGTCATAGAGTTCGGCCGCCTCCTGGCGCTGCTTGATCATCTTCTGCAGCACCGCGTGCAGGTCGGTGTCGCCGAGCGCCGGCTTCCCCGCGCCCCGTGCCTCGATGTCGGCGTTCTTGAATGTCGAATTGATCATGCGCAGCGTTGACAGTCTGTGCTCGTCCCTGGCCTTCATCGCCTCCTTGACCGCATTGTTGATGTCGTCGCGCAGCATTGTTCCGGTTCCTCAAACTCACGGGGCGCGCGCCCGCACGCGGGTGCCGCCCTGTTTCACGATTCGCGTCCACCCCCGAACGGGACAGATCGGCGCGCGCCGCGAACACTAGGCGCCTGAAACCCGGGACACAACCGGCGCTCCAGCGCGCTCCCCTCCGCACAGCCTTTCGCGATCACCTCGAATTCACGGCGTCCGGTTCCACCAAGGTCCCATTAAGCATGATGTGGCCACCGGCCTGTCCGCAGGCCCCGCCTATTTCCGGGGCTTTTCACGCTAATCCCGGGGTTTGGCAGGCTCCAGTCACCTTCGACTTTGACCTTGGTGCCCGCCCATATTATCTAACCGGCCCATGACACACATTGCCAATGACCCCGCCTGGCCGGACCATACCCCGACCGCGCTTCTGGTGCTCGCCGACGGAACCGTGCTCGAAGGCTTCGGTCTCGGTGCCGAAGGACAGGCTGCCGGCGAAGTCTGCTTCAACACCGCCATGACCGGCTATCAGGAGATCCTCACCGACCCCTCCTATGCCGGACAGATCATCACCTTCACCTTTCCCCATATCGGCAATGTCGGCACCAACGACGAAGACATCGAAACCGTGAACATGGCGGGAACGCCGGGGGCACGGGGGGTGATTCTGCGCAGCCCCATCTCCGATCCCTCGAATTACCGCGCTTCCAGCCATCTCGACGCCTGGCTGAAGGCGCGCGGCATCATCGGCCTGTCGGGCATCGACACCCGGGCGTTGACCGCCCTGATCCGGGCCCGGGGCATGCCCAACGCGGTGATCGCCCACGCCGCAGACGGCGTTTTCGACATCGCCGATCTGAAAGCAAAAGCCCGTGCCTTTCCCGGACTGGAAGGCATGGACCTGGTGCCGATGGTATCGTCGCGAGAGCGCTATGAATGGGATGCAACCCCGTGGCGGTGGAACGAAGGTTTCGGCCGTCAGGACAACGCCGAATTCAGGGTTGTCGCGATGGATTTCGGCGTCAAACGCAACATCCTGCGTCTGCTCGCCAAAACCGGCAGCGCGGTGACCGTGGTGCCGGCGACGACGTCGGCCGAGGATATCCTGGCGATGAAGCCGGACGGCATCTTCCTCTCCAACGGCCCGGGCGACCCCGCCGCAACCGGTGAATATGCCGTGCCGGTGATCCAGAAGCTGATCCAATCCGGCACCCCGATTTTCGGGATCTGCCTCGGTCACCAGATCCTGGCGCTGGCGCTCGGCGCCAGAACCGTGAAAATGCACCAGGGCCATCATGGCGCCAATCATCCGGTCCGCGACCAGACCACCGGCAAGGTCGAGATCACCTCGATGAATCACGGCTTCGCGGTCGACACCACCACGCTCCCGAAAGGCACCACCGAGACCCATGTGTCGCTGTTCGACGGCTCCAATTGCGGCATCAAGCTCGACGGCAAGCCCGTGTTCTCGGTGCAATACCACCCCGAGGCCTCACCGGGACCGCAGGACTCGCATTACCTTTTCGAGCGCTTTGCCGCTTTGATGCGGGAACGGAAACAGGGATAGGTGACAACTCCGTCGCGTAAACACGACGGCTTCTCAGACAAGCTCTGCGGCAATCCGCTGGCTTGGCGTCTGACAGCCGTGCCCCGGCTGGAATTCTGCTCTGGAGAGGACGTGTGCCGAGCTGCAGCAACATCGCGATCAATGACACAGCCGCATTCGCATCGGTGCATCCTGACAGCGAGCGTCTTCGGTTCGATCGTGCCGCACTCCGGACAGGTTTGGCTCGT
>WQYW01000020.1 GCA_009781045.1 Alphaproteobacteria bacterium | reverse complement strand
TGGACGGACCAGAGTACTGGCCGCTGGACGGACCAGAGTACTGGCCGCTGGACGGACCAGAGTACTGGCCGCTGGACGGACCAGAGTACTGGCCGCTGGACGGACCAGAGTACTGGCCGCTGGCAGGACGCGCGGCCGCTGCGGGGCCGCACGGCACGGATGGTCCCCCTTGTGCACAGCCTGAAAGAGCCAGGCCAATCATTTCCCGATCTCATCGGGCACAAGATTGCCAAAAATCAGGCCGCCAGCCCCGGAAAAAGGCCTATACCTTGCGTCCTGGCACGTGCCCGCAATGCCCTTGGGTGCACGGTCGCAAACCTCCCCTGTTTCCCGCAGCCGGAGGCGGGCAGCAAGTGAGACCCCTGATGCAATATCCCGGCCCGGCTCTGGTGCTCGCTTTTTGCCTTCTTTCTCCCGCCTTCGCTGACGACATGTCGGTGGCGGAGACAAAGGGCGCGGTGCAGCAGCTCACCGAAAGCGGCCGCCAGACCCTGGCGGCGGCGCGAAGCGGCGACGCCCAGGCCCAGTATCGGCTCGGCACCATGTTCGCCTATGGCCGTGACGTGGCCCAGAACAACGAACAGGCGGTGGCCTGGTTCCGTAAAGCAGCCGACCAGGGCAATGCCGACGCCCAAACCGGACTTGGCGCCATGTACGCCTTTGGTCGCGGCGTGGCACAGGACGACGCACAGGCTGCCGCATGGTTTGCCAAAGCAGCCTCCCAGGGCCACGCTGGAGGACAGACCCGGTTGGGAGCCATGTACTCCTCGGGGCGCGGCGTCGCCCGCGACGATGCCCAGGCCGTGGAGTGGTTCCGCAAGGCCGCTGACCAGGGCAACAGTGACGCCCAGTTCAACCTCGGTTTCATGTACGCCAACGGTCGCGGCGTCGCCCATGACGATGTCCATGCCATCGCCCTGTACCGCAAGGCCGCCGAGCAGGGCAACACTGACGCACAAGTGAGTCTCGGCCTCATCTACAGCAACGGTCGCGCCGTGGCCCGCAACGATGCCCAGGCCCTGGTCTGGCTGCGCAAGGCTGCGGCCCTGGGCAACGCCGCAGCGTGCTTCAACCTCGGCTTCATGTACGCCAACGGTCGCGGCGTGGCTCGCGACGACGTGGAGGCGGCCCGCTGGTATCAGCAGGCAGCGGCCCAGGATAACGTCGAGGCCCAGGTTTCTCTTGGCTGGATGTATCAGGAAGGTCGCGGCGTGGCCACCGACGATGCCCAGGCCTTCGCCTGGCTCAGGAAGGCCGCCGAGCAGGGCAACGCCGGTGCCCAATATGATCTTGCCGGCATGTATCTGGAGGGCCGCGGCATCGCCCGCGACGATGCCCAGGCCTTCGCCTGGTTCAGGAAGGCTGCCGAGCAGGGTCATGTCCAGGCCCAGGCCTATCTCGGAGTCATGTACACCAATGGCCGTGGCATTGTCCGCGATGACACCCAGGCGGTGATGTGGCTGCGCAAAGCGGCAGAACAGGGCAACGCGCGCGCCCAGTACAATCTGGCCTGGATGTATGGCAACGGCAAGGGCGTGGTCCCCGACGATGCCGAAGCCATCGGATGGTACCGCAAGGCCGCCAACCAGGGGGACGCCTACGCCCAGGCCAATCTCGGTGCCATCTACGCCGAAGGTCGGCGCGTACCCCGCGACGACGGTGAGGCGGTGAGCTGGTATCGCAAGGCCGCCGACCAGAACAACGCACTGGCGCAGGACCGGCTCGGCGATATGTATGCAACCGGTCGTGGTGTGCCGCGCGACGACGTTGAGGCCGTGAACTGGTACCGCAAGGCCGCCCTGCAGGGCAATGCCGACGCCCAGAATGATCTCGCCACCATGTATCGCGGCGGACACGGCGTGGCGCCGGATGACGTCCAGGCAGCCGTCTGGTTTCAGAAAGCCGCCGAGCAGGGCCATAGCGGCGCCCAGACCAGTCTCGGATGGATGTACACAACCGGCAAGGGCGTGATGCAGGACGACGCCAAAGCGGTGATCTGGTTCCGACAGGCCGCCGACCACAACCAGCCCGAGGCCCAGAATAATCTGGGCCGGATGTATGCCGAAGGTCGTGGTCTGGCCAGAGACGATGTCCAGGCCGTGAGCTGGTATCGCAAAGCCGCCTTCCAGGGCGTCGCCAGTGCCCAGAATAATCTCGGCGAGATGTACCGGGACGGACGTGGCGTCCTGCAGGATGACGCCCAGGCGGTGCTATGGTTTCAGAAGGCCGCCGACCAGGGATTCGCCAGCGCCGAGGCCAATCTCACCTGGATGAAAGAGCACGACCGTGGCGCCGGCAACGACGCAAGCCGCGCCCCGCCACCCTGACAGACGCGCCGCGCCGCAGCCCGCAACCTGACGGCGGGACCAGGCCACTCTGCGCCAACCAGCGAGCCGCCCCTCAAAAATGTCACAGCCACGGGTCGCTCTCAAAGCCTCCTGCCAGGCTCTGGTGCCACGACGCAGACCAGCCGCAAGGCGGCGGGGCCATCGGGGCAACAACGCAGACGATCCTCCCTCACATCCGCGCAGGCCACGCGGGCAGCCGGTTATGAGCACCTGCCCTGAAACTGCCTTTACCGGCATCGCCGTGACACCGCGCAGGCGCCGATCGCGCAGCCCGCCTTTGCCGAACTCGTGCCGCCGATGGCAGATCACACCCGCCCTGCTCCCTCCGGCACTCCTGCCTGCCGCGCAACGCCTCCTGCATCATCTTGCGACGCCTGCGCAAGGCGCAGCCGCGCAGCGGTTTCAATCACCAACTTGCGGATCCGCCCTTCGTCGGTCGTCTCCGGCCAATGATCCGTGAGGCCGAGAGCAACCATTGTCGGCAGTACCCGATCCCACACCCCCTGTGCCGTCCAGCGCTGGAACCGCACATAGACCGAATTCCACCTGCCATAGCGCTCATCCATGTCCCGCCACGGGCAACCTTCCCCCAGCACATGCAGTATGCCGTTGAAGAAGATCCGGTTGTCGAAGGCCGGCCGCGCCCAGCGGCCGCGTTCCGACGGCAGCAGGGGAGCGACAATCTCCCATTCCTCATCACTCAGATCAGCACGTATCGTCCGGGCTGCACTATCGGTTCTGTCACAAAACACAGTCATGGAACACTCCCGGCAATCTTTATCGCCGCTGCGATCCACTACGACCTCCCCCCTTTCCTCACTCATCTCTCCACTCCCAAAAGCGCAGTCGCTTCATACTTCCCTTCGTCTCCCTCCCCTCACGCATCCGATCAGGGAACGCAAATACGCCCACATCGCACATCCAGGCGAAGGCCAGCAGCCCTAACGCGGATAAATGACATCGCGTGTCCGACAACACCCCCAAAATTGTGAACCACTAGCGTGACAGCGAAACGTTGGCGTTAATGCTCCAGGAGCGCATCGTGATCTGTTGCCTGCTCCCGCTGACACGCAGTGAGATCGACGCATTGAAGCCTGCCCCATGCGCCACCACATGGAAGCTGTCGCCACCGCCATTTCCGTGCAACGAGCCGGAAAGCGCGTGGCTGGCCTCACTCCAACTCCCCGTGATGCCGCGACCACTGGCCTCGACATCGGCAGAGAAGTTCAGCTTGTAGGAGTCGCTGGCGCAGAGCAGCGCCATCCTCATCCCTGCTCCAGCCACTCCATAGCTGGCCCGACAGCGCAGTCGCTCGGTGCTGCCGTCATCAAGCACCGCATTTCCACCACCGCGCCAGCTGCCGGCAAGCCGCGCAAACGGCCCTTGTTCCGCCCGACACTGCGAATGCACCGCCGACGCTGCAAACAGGATCGAAACCAGCGCTCCCCCATGGCACAAACGCCGTCGCCATGTGCACGCCTCCCCCCGTCGCAGCCCCCCGGCCATTGTCACCCTCCCCATGAATTCTCCTGTTTGAAACATTCATAGCAGATCGAACCTTTCCGATTCCATCCCCCATTTGAGGGATGCGCAGACACTGCCATTGCGCAGAAAACGCCGTGCCCTCCCCCTGTTGCGACACTGCCGCAGCCCGTCGCTACCGTCATCATCCGATCGGATGAATTCCACGCACATGATAGCAGCCGGAGCGACAGAGAGCCCGGGCAACGACATCCAACTACCCATCCTGCGTTCTACCGGGAAAAACCGGAAACCGCGAATGCCGGGCGGAATTGTCCTGCCCTCGCCGGAGGATGTTGCGCGCACCATCCGATCCGCCGGCCTTGTCGGGCTCTACGCGCGGCACATTTTGAAGTCATATGAAAGCCGCGCAGCGGCGCAACAGCATCGCGCCAATTTCCAGCTATCGGAGATCGTCCTGTGATATCGCGTGGCAGGCCGCCAGCCACAATCCTTCGAAGACGCTGTGCGCGCAGAGCCCACGGCTGGGATCGTCCGCTGCCGTGACGATCTGGCCTTTGTGAAGCATTTCCCTGCCCTCGTGCATCACCTCAGGAGAGACGCCGCTCCCCGCCCTGATCCGGAGCCTTGCGAACCCTCGCAGGAACTTCGGCGTGAGCTGCGAGAGGGCGGCAGGACCACCCCTCTCCTGCTCGCAGAACCGACTCCCCCTTTTCCAATTTTTCCGCCATCCCCTTGGGGAGTGAACATCCGCTGCCGCTCGGTGACTGACGACGCCATCACCCGCCAGACGCCCATCCGCAGCACGGAGCCCGGCAGACGCGTGTTCAACAGATCCATGAGCAGCGCCTCGGCGGCCGGCTCTGGCAGGGCGTTACCCAGGCTTTGCGGTCCTGCAACGGGGTCACCGGAAAACCTCCGGGAAAGCAGAAAGCAGGCACCGGGAACCTGCGCGTGCCCCTCTTGTCTGGCGAGAAGACAATGTCACACGTCACGCATCACTGTGCGGGCAGATCAGAAATTTCTGCCCCGTAGCCCGACGGGCATAGACGGCGACATTGGCCGGATCGAGCGCTGCGCGAAGCGAGATCCTCCGGCTGTAGCGGCTGACGAAGGTGGTCTTGAGCTCATCGATCACACGGCTGCGCAGGCGCGCGGCGTCTGCCTTCCCGATCTTTGCCAGGAAGGGGAACAGCAGCCAGCCGCCGACGCCCCAGGCCATACCGAAATTCCGCACCAGTTCCACCGCTCCGCTGTCAAGGCCGCCATAGATATAGACCTGCTTATGAACGCTGGAACCATAACGGCTATAGGACGTCTCGCTCGTGTTGGCGGCAAGTTCCATGGCACTGAGGATCTGGCTGGCGAGGCGGCCGCCGCCGATGGCATCAAAACCGATGGTGGCCGACGTCGCTTTCATTGCGGCATTGAGATCCTGGATAAAAGAAGGGGCGGTGGAATCGATGACGTGGCGGGCACCGCTGCCGCGCAACAGATCCAGCTGGGCCTGACCACGCACGATGTTGACCAGCGCAATGCCGTCCTTGAGGCAGATGCGGTTGAGGATCTGCCCGAGATTGGAGGCGGCGGCGGTATGGACCAGCGCCGTGTGGCCCTCCCGGCGCATGGTCTCAACCATGCCGAGCGCGGTGAGCGGATTGATGAAACAGGAGGCGCCTTCGACGGCGCTGCTGCCTTCGGGGAGCGGCAGGCAGTTGCCGACAGAAAGCGTGCGATACTGCGCATACATCGCCCCGCCAACCATCGCCACCGTGCGACCCAGCAGTTCTTTCGCGGCTGGCGAAGTTCCAGTGCGGATGACGACACCGGCCCCCTCATTGCCGACCGGCAGCGACTGATCGATCCGCCCCGCCATCGCCGCCATCCGCGCCTCGGGCACGTGTGCGCAAAGACGCGGAGCGTCGGCCGTGCCCGACGCCGTCAGCGCGGCGGGGTCGGCGGGACCGAGCAGGAGCCCGAGATCGGAGGGGTTGATCGGCGTCGCCTCGACGCGCACCACCACCTCATCCGTCCCTGGTTGCGGCGTCGGCACCTCAGGCAGCGACAGTTCAAGCCGGCCGCTTTTCGTAATCAGCGACCGCAATTGCAGTCCCCGTTCGCCTTCCGCCATCCCCGCCTCCCCTCTTTCTCGCGCCCCCGCCGCGCAAATGGCTCGCACCCGTTTTCAGGCGGGAGCCCTGATCACCCCTCTGCCGCCGAACAGGGCATACTCACCGAGCTGTTCCTCAATGCGCAGGAGCTGGTTATACTTGGCCGCACGATCGGAGCGCGCAAGCGACCCGGTTTTGATCTGACCGCAATTGGTGGCAACGGCGAGATCGGCGATAGTGGCGTCCTCGGTCTCTCCGGAACGATGCGACATCACGCAGGTATAGCCCGCCTTGTGCGCCATCTCGACCGCAGCCAGGGTTTCCGTCAGGGTGCCGATCTGGTTGACCTTGATCAGGATGGAATTGGCGTAGCCACCCTTGATGCCGGCAGCAAGCCGGGTCACGTTGGTGACGAAGACATCGTCCCCCACCAGCTGGCACCTGCTGCCGATGCGATCGGTGAGTTCCTTCCAGCCGTTGAGATCGTCTTCCGCCATGCCGTCCTCGACGGTGACGATAGGATAGCGGGCAACGAGTTCGGCGATATAGCTCGCCTGCTCCGAGGCCGTGCGGGTCTTGCCCTCGCCGCTATAGACATATTTGCCGTCCCTGAAGAATTCGCTGGCGGCACAGTCGAGCCCAAGCACGACATCGCTTCCGACCCTGTAGCCGGCCTTGTTGATGGCATTGACGATGAACTCGATCGCGGCATCGGCACTGGGCAGATTGGGGGCGAAACCGCCTTCATCGCCGACATTGGTATTGTGTCCGGCCTGTTTCAGCTCCGAGCGCAAGGTGTGGAACACCTCGGCGCCACAGCGCAGCGCTTCGGCAAAACTGGTCACCCCCACCGGCAGGATCATGAATTCCTGGAAATCGATCGGGTTGTCGGCATGGACACCGCCATTGATGATGTTCATCATCGGCACCGGCAAGAGCCGCGCCGCGGTGCCGCCAACATAGCGATAGAGCGGCATGTCGCAGGATAGCGCCGCCGCCTTGGCGCAGGCCAGAGAAACCCCGAGAATGGCGTTGGCGCCGAGCCGGCTCTTGTTTGGCGTGCCGTCGATATCAATCATGATCTGGTCGATCGCGACCTGATTTTCGACTTCGACATCACGCAGGGCATCGAAGATCTCGCCATTGACGGCCTCGGCTGCCTTGCGCACCCCCTTGCCAAAATAGCGCCTGGTGTCGCCGTCCCGAAGTTCCACCGCCTCATGGGCCCCCGTGGACGCCCCCGAGGGCACCGCCGCACGCCCCTGGGTTCCGTCTTCGAGAAGGACATCAACCTCAATTGTGGGATTGCCGCGGCTATCGAGGATTTCGCGGCCGACGATATCGATGATGGCGGTCATGATGCGCACGCTTCCATTGGTTGCAGGGCCTGGTTGAGAGCTTGGTTCAGTGCAGAACCTGATTCAGGACTGAACCTGGTTCAGGGCAGGGTCTGGTTCAGGGCTCAGTTTCAAGCCAAGCGTCTTACACGCAGTATGGCGAAATGGGAACGGTGGACTGCGCCCGCTTTCCCAGAGAGCCCTTGAAGAAATGCGCGGGGGAAGGCGCCTTTTCCTCCCCTCCGCAGCCCCTGTCTGACTTTTGCGTTGCATTTCCGTGTCACCGGCTTTCCACGTCTTCCCGTTCATGCTGAAAGACAGTGCCTTCGCGACAACACACCCCGCACCAGGACATCCCGACCATGCCAAAAATGCCGCCAGGAAAATCTCTCCAGCTCGGGCGCGCCGCTCCTCTGCCCGCCACACCGGCAGAGGCCCGGCTCGAGCGCGTACCCAATCCCCAGGCCCGCACCGACTATCTGGTGCGCTTCACCGTGCCCGAATTCACCGCCCTGTGCCCGGTCACCGGTCAGCCCGATTTCGCGCATCTGGTGATCGATTATGCGCCAGGAAAATGGCTGCTGGAATCGAAGTCCCTGAAACTCTATGTCGCCAGCTTCCGCAACCACGGCGGCTTTCACGAAGACTGCACGGTAGCCATCGGCCGGCGGATTGCTCAGGAAATCGCCCCCAAATGGCTGCGCATCGGCGGCTACTGGTACCCCCGCGGCGGCATTCCGATCGACGTCTTCTGGCAGACCGGCAGCCTGCCCAGGGGCTTGTGGGTGCCCGACCAGCAGGTCGCCCCCTATCGCGGACGCGGCTGAGACGAAAGGACAATCTGCCCGCGCCAACCCGCCCGCAGCACCTCTGCCGGGGCGCATCCCTGCATCGGGACCGGATCCACAAGCCCGCAGGCTGGCCTTTCAGTGCTCCGCGCCGCGTGAGGTGCTTTTCGCCAGTTCGTCAAAGCGCATCAGACTGGCAAGCAGCGCCTCGAAATCGCGCAGGGCCACCATATTGGCGCCATCCGATGGTGCGGAATCGGGATCGGGATGGGTCTCGATGAAAACCCCGGCCACTCCCACCGCAACCGCGGCGCGCGCCAGCACCGCGACAAATTCCCGTTCACCACCCGAGGAGGTACCCCTGCCACCGGGCTGCTGGACCGAGTGGGTGGCATCGAAGATTACCGGCGCGCCGGTCTCACGGGCGAGAATCGGCAGCGCGCGCATGTCGGACACCAGCGTGTTGTAACCAAAAGAGGTGCCGCGTTCGGTGACCAGCACGTTGCCGTTGCCCCGGGACGTGACCTTGGCGACAACATGGACCATATCCCAGGGGGCCAGGAACTGCCCCTTCTTGACATTGACGACCTTTCCGGTTGCTGCCGCCGCCACCAGAAGGTCCGTCTGCCGGCACAGAAAAGCCGGGATTTGCAGCACATCCACCACCGGCGCGAGTTCAGCACACTGCGACACTTCATGGACGTCGGTCAGGACCGGCAGGCCCAGCGTGGAGCGGATCTCCTCAAACACGGCAAGCGAACGCGCAAGACCAAGTCCGCGCGCCCCCGCGACACTGGTGCGGTTGGCCTTGTCGAAGGAGGTCTTGAAAACCAGACCGATCCTGAGACGCGCAGCGATCTCTTTGAGTGCGGTGGCAACCTCAAGCGCGTGCTGTCGGCTTTCGAGCTGACACGGTCCGGCGATGACCGCGAGCGGCCGGTCATTGCCGAAGGCGACGGTGCCTGCCCTGACTACCGACGCGACACCCGATTCTGCAGTCATGAGGATCATGCCCCTTTTTTCCGGCACCTTTTGCCAGCGCCTTTTGACACGTTGCGCCTTAAAGATCAGGCCTCACACCTTGAGGAAGGCCCCCGCGTCTCCCCCTGTTCCTCACAGCTGTGAGGGGACGCCAACAAGCTCAGCGCAGAGCCGAGAAGGATGTCGGCACCAGGATCTGGCTTGCAATATCGGCAACCAGAGGCCCTTCGGGCTCGGAAGCGGCGCGGGCGGCGGTCCAGTCCGGATCGCTCATGAATGCGTCCCACTTCTGTTCCCGTTCGGCAAGCGATTCCCAGGCCAGAAGATAGGTCAGTTCCTGGCACGACGCGCCGATCATGGTGGTGAAAAACCCGGCCTGACGAATGCCATGTTTTTCGAACAGCCTGATCGTCGCGGTTTCAAAGCGCTGGATCAGCGCCGGCAACCGCCCCGGCACACAGCGATAGACACGCAACTCGTAGATCATCACTCTCTCCTCGAAGTCCTCCGCTTCCAGACCGGCTCTAGACCAGCCGACTCTGGACCACGGCGGCCTGAATGAAGGACGCAAACAGCGGATGGGGGGCAAAGGGCCGCGACTTCAGCTCGGGGTGAAACTGGACCCCGATGAACCAGGGATGGTTGGCATATTCGACGATCTCAGGCAGCACGCGATCGGGCGACATCCCGGAAAAGATCAGGCCTTTGTCTTCGAGACGCCCCTTATAGAGCGTGTTGACCTCATAGCGATGGCGATGACGCTCGGAAATCAGGGTCTCTCCATCATAGATTCCGCTCACCTTGCTGTCCGCGATCAGCACTGCGGGATAGGCCCCGAGTCGCATCGTGCCACCGAGATCGCCATGCTGCGAGCGCCGCTCGAGTTCGTCGCCGCGCAGCCACTCCGTCATCAGGCCGACCAGCGGTTCGCGGGTGGGGCCGAATTCGGTGGAGTTCGCAGCCGCAATACCGACCAGATTGCGCGCCGCCTCGATCACCGCCATCTGCATGCCGAAACAGATGCCGAAATACGGCACCCGCCGCTCGCGGGCGAAACGCGCAGCGCGGATCTTGCCTTCAGCGCCACGCTGACCGAAGCCGCCCGGCACCAGGATGC
This sequence comes from Alphaproteobacteria bacterium, assembly GCA_009781045.1. Lineage (GTDB taxonomy): Bacteria > Pseudomonadota > Alphaproteobacteria > Rhizobiales > Xanthobacteraceae > Bradyrhizobium. The sequence goes on along the minus strand of WQYW01000020.1, from coordinate 32,457 downwards.
CGTGGACATGTTCGAGGAAGGGTGCCGGATCCTCCTCTTCGAAGATCTCGCTTTCGATCCAGTCAAGCTGCACCCGCACCTTGTTGGCGATGCCGCCATGCGAAAGCGCCTCAATCAGAGACTTATAGGCATCCTTCATACCGGTATATTTGCCGACGATGGCGATGGTGACGTCCCCTTCGGGGTTGCGGATGCGCTCGTTGATCTGACGCCAGCTCGACAGCGAGGGCGCCAGATTTGAACTCAGCGCAAAGGCCGCAAGAACTTCATCATCCAGCCCGGCCTCGTGATAGGCCTCCACCACCGCATAGATATTGTCGACGTCGCGAGCCTCGATCACCGCACTCTCGCGCACATTGCAGAACAGGCCGAGTTTGCGCCGCTCCTCTTTGGGGATGGCACGGTCGGTGCGACACAGCAGGATGTCGGGCTGGATGCCGATCGAGCGCAGTTCCTTGACCGAGTGCTGGGTCGGCTTGGTCTTGAGTTCCCCCGCGCTCGAAATATAGGGCAACAGCGTCAGATGGATATAGACCGCATGATCGCGCGGCAATTCGTTCTTGAGCTGACGGATGGCCTCGAAAAACGGCAGCCCCTCAATGTCGCCGACCGTGCCGCCGATCTCGACCAGGACGAAATCATAGTCCTGGTTGCCCTCGCGCACGAATTCCTTGATGGCATTGGTGACATGAGGCACGACCTGGATCGTGGCCCCGAGGTAGTCCCCGCGCCGCTCCCTGGTGATGATGTCCTGGTAGATGCGCCCGGTGGTAATGTTGTCCGCCCGGGTCGCCGGCCGGCCGGTGAACCGCTCATAATGGCCGAGATCCAGATCGGTCTCGGCCCCGTCATCGGTGACGAAGACCTCGCCGTGCTGGTAGGGCGACATCGTTCCCGGATCGAGATTGAGATAGGGATCGAGCTTGCGCAGCCGCACGCGATAGCCGCGCGCCTGCAGGAGCGCTCCCAGCGCCGCTGAAGCCAGCCCCTTGCCAAGCGAGGAAACCACGCCGCCGGTGATGAATATGTACCGCGCCATGGGGCTCAACCTCTAATCTCCTGGCCGCCGATTCGCAAAACACGATTGGTCGAAAACCCCAGCGCTGTCGCGGACCGGCCGCTGGACCACAGACGTCCACAGCGCTTCATCGACAGGTCCATGAAACGCTTCTGGTTCTCTACCCTGGAAAGCCGCCTGCGCGCGGGGCGCCTTGCGGTCATGGGGATGGCGCGGGAGCCGATGCTGGAGCTGCCGGCGCTGCCGGCGCTGGATCGTCATGTTTGAGGCTGTCGAGGATACCTCCCGATGTCGGTGGCGCCACCGGTTGCGGCGTGCTTCCCCCGGTCGGCAGCGTTTGCGATTGCACTTCCGGCGCCGGCCGGCGCTGATAGCCGGCATCCCAGGCCAGAAACAGGCTGGTCACGAAAAACAGCCCCGCAAGAATCGCGGTGGTGCGGGTCAGAAGATTGGCGGTGCCCCGGCTCGACATGAAACCGGCTCCGCCACCCATGCCAAGGCCACCGCCCTCGGACTTCTGCAGCAAAACCGTGCCGATCATGACGACGACGATCATGAGGTGGAGGACGATGACGACGGTCTGCATGGCACCCTTCCATCACAAAGCGAGAGGTGCCGATCGCGGCAAACCTGCGCCCTTAACGGTCTTGTCTGAGATGGCGTGGTGTTACACGATCAATGCGGGGATTGCCAACCCCATATCCACCCCTCCACCCCTGTGACACACCCGCCCCAAGGCGCCACAGGGCTGAAACACAGAACATTAAGACCTGGGCGAAACCGCTCTGTCAGGCACAGGCGGCACAGATGCCAAGAAAATCGGCGGCCTTGAGGCTGGCCCCGCCCACCAGCGCGCCGTTGACATTAGCCACCGCCATCAGTTCCGCAGCATTCGACGGCTTCACCGACCCGCCATAGAGAATCCGCATCCGTTTCCCCTCAGCGGGCCACCGCGCGACCACAAGATCGCGGATAAAGCCATGAATCTGCTCGACATCTTTCGGCGTCGGGGTGAGCCCGGTACCGATCGCCCAGACCGGCTCATAGGCCACCACGAGATTGTCGGCGCTGGATTCATCGGGCAGCGACAGCGAGAGCTGAGCGCGCAGAATGTCGAGGGTCTGGCCGGCATCGCGCTGGGCCTGGGTTTCGCCCACACAGACGATGGCGCGGGCCCCGGCCCGCCACACCGCCTGGGCCTTCTGGCGCACCCTTGCGTCACTCTCGCCATGGTCGGCGCGGCGCTCCGAATGGCCGACGATGATGAAGCCGGCACCGGCGTCGACCAGCATCTCGGCCGAGATGTCACCGGTATGGGCCCCCGAGACCTGGACATGGCAATCCTGCGCCCCGATCGCGATCCTGCTGCCGCGGGCTTTTTCCGCCATTGCCGCGACCAGGGTGGCAGGCGGACAAACCAGGAGGTCGACCCTGGCCGCCAGCGCCGCGGCGCCCGCCAGCATGGCTTCAAATTCGGGCAGGGATGCCCTGAGGCCGTTCATTTTCCAGTTGCCGGCGATCAGAACACGCAAGGACTCGGTCATTTCGGCTCATCCCACTCACAGTTTCCCCTTGAAGCCCTCCCGCTAGCAGAGAAGGGGGCGCAATTCCAGCACGGATGCCGCAGTGCGTGCCCGCACGCCCCGCCCGGCGGACGCCTGCGGGCAGCCCGCCCCTCACGCGATCCTGGAGCGACGCCAGCGAGGTTGCGGGAGGAAAGCCTCCACATTATAACGCCTTGATCACGCCGCCCGCACGCTCCCGCACGCCACTTCGGTCTGTTTTTTCAGATCCGGGCATACGGGCGCAGGCGATTTTCCTCCCACCAGACAAGTTGGACCCAATGCTCAGGGGAATACGCAAGGCCTCATCAAACTGGATTGGCAAAACCATCATGACAATCGTGATGGGCCTGTTGATCGTCGCCTTCGGCTTTTGGGGTATCGCCGACATCTTCCGCGGTTTCGGCCAGTCGACGCTGGCTACGATCGGCCACACCGAGATTTCGGTCACGGACTTCCGCGACATCTATACCAACCGTCTGCGCGAAATCGGCCGTCAGCAGGGCCGCCCGCTCACTCCGGAGCAGGCACGCAAGAGCGGGATCGACCGCATGATCCTGAACCAGACCATCGATGAAGCGACGCTCGATGAAACCATCTCCCGGCTCGGGCTGGCCCAGTCCGATGCCCAGATCGAGAACGCGATCCTGAGCGATCCGCGTTTCCGGAACGCCGCCGGCGTCTTCGACCAGGCGCGCTACGAAGCCATGCTGTATCAGATGAACACCCGCAATCAGCGCTACCGCGCCGATCTGCGCCAGCAGGGCCTGCGCCAGCAGATGATGGGCAGCGTGATTGCCGGACTTGAGCCGTCCAAAACCCTGGTCACGATGCTCACGCGCTACCTGACCGAGGAACGCCGGATCGACTACATCACCCTGGGTTCGGCTGTGGCAGGCGACATACCGGCACCGACAGACGAGGTGCTCAAGACCTATTTCGCCACCGAAAGACTGCAGTTCAGCGCACCGGAATATCGCTCCATCAGCTTCCTCACCATCAACCCCGAGGAAGTCGCCAAGACCATCACCATCGCCGACAGCGACGCCAGGGCACAGTTTGCCAGGCGCAAGGACAGCCTCAGCAAACCCGAACGGCGCCAGGTCCATCGCATTCTCTTCCCCAGCATGGAGGAAGCCGCGGCGGCACGCGCACGCCTGACCCAGGGACTGTCCTTCGACGCTCTCGCCACGGAGCGTGGTGCCGATCCCGCCGACGCCAATCACGGCCTGGTGACCAAAGCCGACATTCTCGACCCCGTGGTCGCCGATGCCGCTTTCGCGCTCCACCTCGGCGAAATCAGCCAGCCGATCCAGGGTATGTTCGGCGTCGCTCTGGTCAAGGTCGATGAAATCGAGCCCGGCCGCGAAGCCAGTTATGACGATGTTGCCAATGACATGAAGCACGAACTCGCCCTTGAGAAAGCGGCCACCGGTCTGACCGACCTGCGCAACCGGATGGAGGACGAGCACGGTGCCGGTTCCAGCGTAATCGAGTCGGCGCAGAAACTCGGGCTGACCGCGGTGACAATTGATGCCGTCGACCGTTCCGGCCGCGGCCCCGACGGACAGCTGATCGCGGCCATTCCCGCCGGGCTCGATCTGGTTGCCAAGGCCTTCGACAGCAAGGTCAGCATGGACAACGACCCGATCTCCTTCCGCGGCGGCTATGTATGGTTCGACGTCCTCAGCGTCACCGCCCCGCGCGAACGCGAACTTGCCGAGGTCCGAAGCCAGGTCGAGGAACGCTGGCGTCAGACCCAGATCGCTCAAAAACTGCGCGAGAAGGCCGCCGAACTGCGGCAGCAGCTCAAAGACGGCCGGCCGATGAACGACGTCGCGACCGGGATCGGTGTCAGGCTCGAGACCTCGCCCCCCCTCACCCGCAGCGGCAAGACCGAACTGCCCCGAGCTGTCCTGGCCGCAGTGTTCAAGACCGCCAGAGACAGCATTGGTCAGGCCACCGTTGACGATCGCATCATCCTGTTCCGCGTCACCGACATCACCGAGCCCGCTGTCGATCCGGCCTCTGAAACCAGCAGGAATATGCGGCTCGGCCTGCTGCGGGTCATGAACGATGAGCAGATGAGCGCCTTTGTCCGCCGGCTGAGCGAGGAGATCGGCTTCAAGATCAATGAATCCGCCTTCGACCAGGTCACGGGTGCGAACCAGCAGTGACCGCTCCGGGGCAAGGGGCAGACGATTGCAGGGCTGCCCCTTAAGCCAACGGAGGTGAAGTACTTGCCGGAGGTGAAGGAATTGCCGACATCAAGGCGGGCGGAACGCAGCCGGCCGACCCGGCCAAAGCCTGGAAACTCAGATAATGTTTGTAAACTCAAATAGATAAGAGTTCAAAGAAACGCCATGGACGACCTCAAAGCGATCCTTGCAAAGGTGGCCACCGGCGCCATCCTGTCACGCGAGGAGGCGATTGACGCCTTCGACGCCATGATGTCGGGTGACGCCACTCCCTCACAGATGGGAGCGCTGTTGATGGCGCTGCGTGTGCGCGGCGAGACCGTCGACGAAATAACCGGCGCGGTGGCGGCGATGCGCGCCAGGATGCTGCGGGTCAGCGCCCCGCCGGGGGCGATCGACATCGTCGGAACCGGCGGCGACGGCTCCGGTTCGGTCAACGTTTCCACCTGCGCCGCCTTCATCGTCGCAGGCAGCGGCATCCCGGTCGCCAAACATGGCAACCGGGCGCTGTCCTCGCGTTCCGGCGCAGCCGACGTGCTGGCGGCACTCGGCGTGCGCATTGATCTGACACCGGCCCGGATCAGCGCCTGTGTCAACGCCTGCGGCATCGCTTTCATGTTCGCGCCGACCCATCATCCGGCGATGAAGAATGTCGGCCCGACCCGGGTCGAGCTCGCCACCCGCACCATCTTCAATCTGCTCGGGCCGCTGTCCAATCCCGCCGACGTACGCCACCACATGATCGGGGTGTTCTCACGCCACTGGGTCGAGCCGCTGGCCCAGGTGCTGCGCAATCTCGGTTCCGAATCGGCATGGGTGGTCCATGGCAGCGATGGTCTCGATGAACTGACCCTCACCGGCCCGTCCTTCGTCGCCGCGCTATCCGGCGGCAGGGTCACGACTTTCGAGGTCCGTCCCGAGGACGCCGGGCTGGCGCGCTGCGAGGGCGCCGATCTCTCCGGCAGCGACGCGGCATCGAACGCCGTTGCGCTGCAGGCCGTGCTCGACGGCAGCTCCGGTCCCTATCGTGATGTCGCCCTGTTGAATGCCGCCGCCACCTTCGTGGTTGCGGGCCGTGCCCAGACACTGAAAGAGGGCGTGGCAATCGGCGCTGACGTGATCGACCAGGGTGCCGCGGCGGCAAAACTCCGCGATCTGATCGCCTTCTCCAACAGCTGACACCTGATGGCCAATATTCTCACCCAAATCGAGGCCTATAAGCGCGAGGAGATTGCAGCGGCAAAACGCGCCCGCCCGCTCTCCGCTCTTGAAGACATGGCGCGGGCTGCCCCGCCCCCCCGCGGTTTTGCCTCTGCCATCCGCGCCCGCATCGCTCACGGGGACATTGCCCTGATCGCCGAGATCAAGAAGGCCTCCCCTTCCAGGGGATTGATCCGGCCCGATTTCGATCCGGTCGAACTGGCTTCCGCCTATGAAGCCGGCGGGGCCTGCTGTCTGTCGATCCTGACCGACGCGCCCTCCTTCCAGGGCCATCTCGATTTCCTCATGCCGGCGCGCCAGGCGGTGTCGCTGCCGGTACTGCGCAAGGACTTCCTGTTCGACCCCTACCAGGTGGTGGAAGCCCGCGCCCATGGCGCGGACTGCATCCTCATCATCCTGGCGGCGGTCGATGATGCCACCGCGCGCGATCTCGAAGACACCGCATTGTCCTCCGGTATGGATGTGCTGGTCGAGACCCATGACCAGAGCGATCTTGAGCGTGCGCTCAGGCTTCGTTCAGCCCTGATCGGTATCAACAACCGCGACCTGCGCAGCTTCGAGACCACGCTTGCCGTCAGCGAGAAGCTGGCACCACAGATCCCGGAAGATCGCCTGCGGGTAGGCGAAAGCGGAATTTATACCCCCGCCCACATCGCCCGGCTGGCCCGCGTCGGCATCTCCACCTTCCTGGTCGGCGAAAGCCTGATGCGCCAGGCCGACGTCACCACCGCCACCCGCGCCCTGCTGGCGCGCAACACGGACTAGATCCATGGCACGTCGCTCCACCAAAACGGGATCCGCAGCAAAAGCAGAAACCTCCCGTCGGAAGTCCGCGCCGGAAACCGCTGCGCCGAAAAGGCCGGTTCAGAGAAAGGCTTCCAGCGAAAAATCCGCGAAGGAAAAGGGCGCTGTTGCGCCGGCAGAGACGGGACTGAGCCATCTCGCCCCCAGCGGCGAAGCCTGGATGGTCGACGTTTCGCAGAAACAGCCGACCGAGCGCACTGCGATCGCTGAAGGCCGCGTCGTCATGAGCCGCACCACACTTGAGCTGATCGCTTCCGGTCGCACGGCCAAAGGCGACGTCTTCGCCACCGCGCGGATCGGCGCCATCATGGCCGCCAAGCGCACCTCGGAACTGATTCCGCTGTGCCATCCTCTAAGTCTCTCCAGGGTCACGGTCGACATCACCCCCGACACCCGGCTGCCGGGCTGCCTTGTGCGGGCCACGGTGAAGGTCACCGGTCCAACCGGCGTCGAGATGGAGGCCCTGACCGCCGTTGCCGTCGGATGCCTCACCATCTACGACATGATCAAGGCGGTCGAGCGGCGAGCCCGCATTGAGGGCATTCATCTCGTCGAAAAGATGGGCGGCAAGTCCGGCCACTATCGGGCAAAGCCACTTTGACCGCCTGCGGATGGCTCCACCGGGCGCGGTTCGAACAGAGCCCTGTCGCTGCCAAAGCTCCGTTTCCGTGTCGGGACGGACGACGCCGACGCTCCCATCCGCCTCAGGATCGGGATCAACACCCGGGACATCCACGCCTGCCGGATCTCTGCTGCGAACCGAAGCAGACGGAACCCGCCGACATCGAGAACCGGCTGCTGCGTTCCTCCGTCACCTGCCGCGATGGCCAGTACCTGTTGCAACGGGGCCTGTCGCTACGGGGCTTCCACACGCAGGCAGCAGCCATCTGCAATCACCTCATGACTCAAAGCCTGCTGCACACCACATAATCTGCGCCGCCTGAGACGACGTCAGGAGGCGCCCCTTTCCTGACGGTCGCCAAGATAGTCCTCGACATAGAAACGCAGAATCGCCACCCGTCCAACCGCCACCAGCGGCATCGCCAGCGCGATCCCCATGATGCCGAACAGCGCGCCCAGGACGGGCACGGCCACCAGTGCCCAGGCCGGGGACGCCACCACATCGCGCTGGATCAGCGGACCGATCACATAACCCTCGATCGACTGGATCACGGTGTAGCTGACCACGGCCCACAGCAGCACCGTGGCACCGAGCGGCATCGCCACCAGAACGATGGGGGCGAGCGCGACGATGGGGCCGAGATAGGGAATGAAGTTGGACAGACCGGCCTGAACACCAAGGATGAGCGGCCCCGGCAGTCCGATAGCGGAAAGCGCGACCCACACCAGGGCCGTCATCAGCACAATCCGGATCAGAAGGCCGATGAACCACAGACGCAGCACCGCCCCCATCTCGTCCATTACCGCACGACAGCGCGCACGATAGCGTTGCGGCGCCAGCAGCACCACGCTGTCGCGATAGCCCGCCGGATCATAGGCGAACAGGATGCCGAGGAAGAGAATGAGCAGTGTATTGGCCACAAAGCTGGTGGCACCGCCGAGCCCCATCTGGGCATTGTTGAACAGCCGGCCCTGATCGAGAAACCAGCGCGCGAAGTTGCGCCCGGCCTCCGGACCAAGCAGATCCACGCCGAAGGACAGGAGCTTGCCCTGCACGACATCGAGCTGCGCGCTGATGACGTCGACCACGAGATGGACCTGGCCCGGAATCTTGCCAGCCCCCCAGATCATCCCCACCACAGACAGGGCCAGGAGCAGCAGCACCACCAGGGTCAGCCGCCACGGCCGACCGACCGGAAACACGGGTGCCAGGGCACGCGCCGCGGCATCCAGAAAGGACGCGAACAACACGCCGGCGAAAATGGTCAGCAGCGTCGCCGCCGTCTGCCACAACAGCGCCATGACCAGGCACAGCGCCAGCAGGACCAGACCCGTGGCAAGCGCGCTGCGGCCAACCCGCCGCACGCCCCTGTCCTCCTCCCGCACGGCTTCGGCCACCCCGCCCGGCTCCGCTCCCCCTTTGAGATCCGCCATCCTTCTTCGCCCCTGTGCCACAACCCGATGCGCCCAGGGTCGCAACCGGCCCGCGCGCCCCCCACCCGCAAGTCCCACCCGCAAGTCCGGGTCGCTCCTGCTTAGCACATCCCGGCAGCATCTCCTCAACCATGCGGACAGATGTTTCAGGGTTGCCACAACCTCAACAAAACCCTCCAGCGACCCACGATTCTCCTGCTTTTCCATACCCCTAGGCACAACCTCCAGAGGCCGGACAAGCCGCAGGCGGGCACCATCCCTGCTGCCGCACGCCCATCCCCACGGCCTCGCCACAGGCCGCGAAAAAAGTCGCTCTTTGCCTGCAGAACCCGCAAATTCAGGGAGTTGGCAGAGAGGCGGCGTTGCCGCCGTCCGGCCGGCGCCAGGATGCCGGCAACCGCAATCCTCCTGTCCTTAAGCCCGCGGCCCGGGCGGCACGCGGCACGACGCGTGTGCCGGCGACAGCGTCCACGCAGCACCCGGCGCGCCTGTCATGGCGTCGCCGATCCGCCGGTTAGGCCGGCGTTAACTACCCCCCCTAACCTCCCCTCCACATGCACGCCTTACATATCGCCGCCATCAACAGCATGTTTTCCCGATGTTTCAGGCTCCATCACCAACGGCGATTCCCATCATGACGCGTCTTGCGCGCCTGATCCGATCCGCCCTGATCACCAGCGGCCCGATCCGCTCGCTGGCGGTCGGGGGCGCGCTTCTGATCCTCGGCCTCGCGCTCGGCACGACCCTGCTTGCCCTGAATTTCCGCGACCGCGCCCTCAGCAACAGCCTGCGCCAGCAGACCACCACCGTCCGCCTGCTCGCCAGTCATCTCGACAAGGACCTGCGCTATCTCGAGGTGGTCCAGCGCGACGTGATCCGCCACATCCGCTCCATCGGCATCGCCAACGAATCCGACTACAGGTCCGGCCTCTCCGGCAAGGTCATTCACAGCATTCTCCACGCCCGGATGGACGCTCTGCCCTATGCCGGCGGCCTCAACGTTTTCGATGCCGACGGCAACCTGATCAATTCCTCCGCGGTCTGGCCGCCGCCGCACGTCAACATCGCCGACCGCAGCGATTTCCAGGCCTTCAAGCTCCATCGCGTCTCCAGCATGATCGAACCGGTGCTGAGCCGCCTATCCGGGACGTGGACGACGCTGTTCGTGCGCCCGGTCTCCGGTCCGAATGACGAATTTCTCGGTCTCGTCGCCCAGACCATCAACCCCGAGCACTTCGAACGGTTCTTTGCCTCCGTCCAGCTTCCCCCTGGGGCCGCCATCCTGATGTATCACCGCGACGGCCAGTTGCTGGCGCGCTTTCCGGCGGCAGCCAATGCCGCCGAAGACGGTCTCGACGCCACGGCAAGCGGCCTTTCCCGGGTGATTGAACAGGTCCAGTATTCCGGCTTCATCCGCCATCCCGCGACCGGCGAGGACCAGCTGGTGTCGGCCCGCGCACTCGACAACTTCCCGATCGTTCTGGTCGGCACCACCTCGCTTTCCGCCGCGCTCGGCGACTGGCGCGAGCAGACCACCGTCCTCATCGCCATCGCCGCGACAAGCTGCCTCACCATCGCGATTCTGCTGATCACCGTGCTGCGCAAATTGTCGCAGCAGCACGCTGCCGCGCAACAGAGCGTGACGCTGGAGAAGCAGCGTCTTGACCGTGCCATCAACAACATGCCGCAGGGACTGGCGCTGTTCGATGCCAACACCCAGCTCGTCATATGCAACCAGCGCTATATCGAGATGTACGGGCTGCCGCCCGATATCACCCGGCCCGGGATCAGTTTCCGCGAGATCGTCGCCCACAGCGTTGCCTCGTCGCAGCTCCCAGCCGATGTCGAAAAATATGTCGCCCATGTTGTGCAGGATCACAACACCCGCAATTCCGTGATCATCCACACCGGTGACGGGCGTTCCATCCAGGTCATCAACGAGCCGCTCGCCGACGGAGGCTGGCTCGTCACCCATGAGGACATCACCGAGCGACGGCGCATCCAGGACCGCATCACCCATCTGGCCCACTACGATGCTCTCACCGATCTGCCCAACCGTTCGCTGTTTCAGGAGCATCTGCGCCAGCAGCTCAACGGCATCGCCGAAGGCGAGCAGGTCGCCGTCCACTATATCGATATCGACGAATTCAAAGGCGTCAACGATGCGCTCGGCCATCTCGTCGGTGACGAATTCCTCAAATCGATCGCCGCCACTCTGCTGCGCTGCACCGACGACAACGATTTCGTCGCCCGCCTCGGCGGCGATGAGTTCGCCATTGTGCAAAGCAGGGTCACCTCGACCACACGCGTCACCGACCTGGTTGCCCGTGTGCTCGACGCCATCCACGAACCTTTCGACTGCATGGGCCATCAGCTGACCGCCGACGCCAGCATCGGCATCGCACTGGCTCCCCAGCACGGCACCGCGCCGGAGCAGATCCTCAAGAGCGCCGATCTGGCGATGTATGCCGCCAAGTCGGCCGGACGGCGCATCTACCGCTTTTTCGAGCCGCAGATGGATGCACGGGTGCGCGAACGCCTGCGGATGGAAATCGATCTGCGTCATGCCATCGCTCAGAACCAGTTCGAAGTCCACTACCAGCCCTGTCTCAACATCACCGACAACACCATCACCGGTTGTGAAGCGCTGTTGCGCTGGCGTCATCCCGATCGTGGACGGGTGTCGCCGGCTGAGTTCATCCCGGTTGCCGAGGATACCGGCCTGATCAATGAAATCGGCGAATGGGTGCTCCGGATCGCCTGCCAGGAAGCCGCCAGCTGGCCCTTCGACGTCCTCCTTGCCGTCAACGTCTCGCCGGTGCAGTTCCGCAACGAGACCCTGCCCCTCAAGATCATGGCGGCGCTGTCGAACTCGAACCTGCCCGCAAGCCGGCTGGAACTGGAGATCACGGAAGCGGTGCTGATCCGCGACGACGAAACCGCGCTCAACATCCTGCACCAGCTTCGCGCCATTGGGGTCCGCATTGCGCTCGACGATTTCGGCACCGGCTACTCCTCCTTGAGCTATCTCCAGCGCTTCCCCTTCGACAAGATCAAGATCGACCGCCGCTTCGTCGCCAACATCGGCAGTTCCGACTTCTCGGCAAGCATCGTGCAGGCCGTGGTCAATATCGCCGGTGCCCGCCGCATGACCACCACCGCCGAGGGCGTCGAGACCGACGAACAGCTTCGTCTGCTGCGCTCGCTGGGCTGTAATGAGTACCAGGGCCACCTGTTCAGCCCGGCGCTTCCGGCGGCGAAAATCGCAAGCCTGTTCACCCGCCACCGCGCCCGCCTGGTCAGCTGATCATCCTTCCCGCGCTCGCCCGTGGCAGTCACGCACAGGCCATAGCCTGCGCCATTGGCTGCCGAAACCGTCAAAAACGCCATCCCATCGCGCCAGCGATCGGGCGCCTTTCTCGCCTGCGGCCGCGAAATGAGGGCTGAGGATCTCTTTTCGCGACACGCGTCCTGACACACGCATGGCGCGCGTAGAGCGTATATCACTCGTAATGCGCGAAGCAGCGACATCTGCCGCCGGCACATGCGGGCGGTGCACGGGCGTCAATCCGTTTCCCGCGTCGTGCACCGGAATTCTGCGCCCCATCTGAAAATCGGGGAACAACGAAGTGCGACCGCGAGAATTCACGCTTCTGCCACGCGGTTTCGCGCTATGACAGCTGCCGCATCCCCCTTGGGAAGGAGGACGCTCTTTGAGAAAGGACGCCCCGGGACGCGCGGCACGAACCCGCCGCGAGGCCCTTGGTCCCGCGGCATCCGCCTGTTTTTTTTTGCAGAGTCGGCACATCGTCCTGCAGGCTCGAGCCGGAAGCTGAAATTCGCCTGATTCGCGGCAAGGCCCTGGGATTTTTTGCCAGACGTGCCCGGCCGCCGACCCTCCGGGAGACCCGGATGCGATCGCGGCAGGCCTGACATCTTCGGGGCGGATATTCGCAATACGAGCAGCAGGACCAATGCAGACGCAGACGGAGTTGCGGCAATGAGCCCGAAAATCGTTCATGTCACTGTCCGCGGCCGGGTACAGGGTGTCGGCTATCGCGCCTGGGTCGCCTATCAGGCGATCACGATCGGACTGGAGGGCTGGGTGCGCAATCGCCGTGACGGCAGCGTCGAGGCGCTGTTCTCCGGGGCGCCTCAGGAGGTGGCCCAGATGGTTGCGCTGTGCCGCCACGGCCCACCCCTGGCCCAGGTCACCAGCGTCCGTGATGAGCCGGCGGCCAGCAACGAATTTTCCCCTGAGCAGGAAGGCAGGCCCTTCGCGGTGCTGGCGACAGTCTGATCCGCACGGCATGCAACGACCCTGGAATGAAGGCGCGCGGCACGCGCCTCACAACAGCGTCCGGATGCATGCCGCAGGCCGGATGCGATTTTTGCGAATGTGTGCCGCGCGGATACGCGAGGCCCGGCGTCGGGGGGACGGCTGACAAGGAAGATTCACCACCAGCCAGGTGACGCCCGCTGCCTGCATGTCGCTGCACGGAGCTGGTCTGCGAGCCGATTTTGCCGATGAGGACGAGGGGGCTGCTGCAGCGGACCCGCACATTGCGGCAAAAGCGCACCAGGAAAGCTGCGAGCCGCGAAACCGCTCCAATGAGGCAGATTCCGCACGCTGTTTTAAAAGAACCAGGCCTGGGATCGCAGCACCTGTCCGCGACCACAACCAGCCGGATGACCTGACTGAGACTCTGGGATCTGCAAAAACACCGTGACGGTTCACAGCTCTTTTCCAGATGTATCGAAAAAAAGGCATGCCATCCGGCACAGGGCGCAAACCCGTCCATCCCGCTTTGTGCAGGCACCCGCAAAATCCGGAGGGCGAAGCGGGAAGCGTGCGCCCCGCCACCGCCCCCTTGAAAATCACGCCGCACCGGATCCCGTCAGTTCGGCAGCGATGTCGGCCTGGGAGCCACGCTGACACCGGCGTTCACGGTCTCACCATGGAGGAATTTGACCGCCTCGATCAACGCCTTGTCGTTCTTTTCCTCGGACGGGACATAAGACTGCGAGCCGCTCTGCTCCACCCCGTCGGCCGACGGCAGATGGCCGCGCTGGTTGGCTTCGGCGAGGCTGTCGAGGCGTCCCTTCAGTTCCGGTGGCACATCCTGCACCACTTCCAGATCCGGAGCGATGCCCTGGGCCTGGATGGAACGCCCCGAGGGGGTGTAATAACGCGCGGTGGTCAGCGCCAGCGCGCCGTTGCCTGCGCCCAGCGGGATGATGGTCTGCACCGAACCTTTGCCGAAAGAACGGGTTCCGATCAGGGTGGCGCGCTTGTGGTCACGCAACGCCCCGGCAACGATTTCAGACGCCGAAGCCGACCCGCCATTGATCAGCACCACCAGGGGCTTGCCATTGGTGAGGTCGCCGCCATGGGCGGTAAAGCGCTGCGTTTCCTCCGGATTGCGCCCGCGTGTCGACACCACCTCGCCCCGCGGCAGGAAGGCGCTTGAGACCGAGACCGCCTGATCGAGCAACCCACCAGGATTGTTGCGCAGATCGATGATGTAGCCGGCCAGCTTGTCGGACGTGATCTCCTTCGACAGAGCGGCGATGGCCTTGTTGAGCCCGTCGGTGGTCTGTTCATTGAAGGAGGTGATGCGGATATAACCGATGTCCCCGTTCTGGGTGTGAAAGCGCACGGGACGGACATGGATCATTTCGCGGGTGATCTGCACGTCAAAGGGGCTGGTATCCTTGCGCATGATGGTAAGCCGGGTCTTGGTCTCGACCGGCCCCTTCATTTTGTTGACGGCCTGCTCCAGCGTCAGCCCCAGCACCTGGTCGCCATCGATTTTGCTGATGAGGTCCCCCGACAGGATGCCGGCCTTGGCCGCCGGTGTATCGTCGATCGGGGTCACGACCTTGACCAGCCCCTCCTCCATCGTGACTTCGATCCCGAGGCCGCCGAACTCGCCGGAGGTGGTCTCCTGCATTTCGTTCCAGGCCTTTTCGTTCATATAGCGCGAATGCGGGTCGAGTGCGCTCACCATGCCGGTGATCGCACCCTCGATCAGCTTGGAATCCTCGGATTTCTCCACATAGCTCGCCCGGACCCGCTCGAACACCTCGCCAAACAGCGTCAGCTGCGAATAGGTGCTGTCGGCGCCGGATCCTGCGGCACTCCCGGTTCCTTGCGAATGCGTGGCAACGATCGTCAGGCAGATGCCCGCGAACATGCCCATCGGAAACAGCAGGAACTTCCGCATCGAATCCATTGCCTTCCATTTTGTTGTCACGCCCTCAATGACCGCCCTCTGCAGCCGGTCACGGCGCCTCAACACCCATCCCACCCTGTCTCCCGGCTGGCACCATCGAAACTGCGGATGAACCAGCTCAGGGGCTCCCATCATCGGCCTGCCCCGCAAATAACGGGGGGCCTTTTACAAAAACTTTCCCGATGCAAAGGTGCCCCTGCGACAGCCCACATGCAAGAGACTGTCCTCATGGATCCCTCAAATCCCCAGATCGCCCCTGTGCCGTCGCGCGGCAGCTTGAAAAACATGCCAGCGGCGAACACAAGTCCCTGGTTCACCAGTCCTTGGCACTGATCCCCACGCTTGGCAATGCCGACCAGGGGCTCCAGCAGGCCTGTCCGGATTCACCATTAAGTTACCCTGTTCACCCCCTTTTACGAGCCGACAGCCCCTGGCCACCCCTTGCCCGCCACTTTCATCCGGCGCTGGAGCGGGGCTTTTGCGCCCGGATTTTGCCTCCCGCCACAGGCTCGGTTAGTGTCACCCGTTCCCACCGCACAGCTGGTCTTTCGGCGCGCCGGCAAGCCTGGCGGGAAATCTCAGAGATCCGCTCAAGCCAGAAGGAGTTCACGTCTTGGCCCTGATGCCCGTTTCCGAAGCCCTCGCCATCGTGGTTGCGGATATCGCCCCTTTGTCGGTCGAGATGGTCCCGCTCCAGGATGCCTGGCATCGTGTGCTGGCAGATGATATCGCGGCCCGCCGCACCCAGCCCCCGGTGGCCATGTCGGCAATGGACGGCTATGCACTGCGCAGCGCCGACGCCTCCCAGGCAGGCACCGAACTCGAGGTGATCGGCGAGGTCGCCGCGGGACGCCCCCTGGCGCGCAGCATCGGGCCCGGCGAGGCGGCGCGGATCTTTACCGGCGGGGTGGTTCCGCAGGGTGCCGACGCGGTGGTGATCCAGGAGGACACAATCACCGTGGGCAGCCGTGTCATCCTGAACCAGCCTGCCAGGGCCGGTCGGCATATCCGTGAAGCCGGTGTCGATTTCCGCGCAGGCGAGATTCTGCTCCGGCGGGGAAAGCGCCTGAGCGAGCGCGATCTGTCGCTGGCCGCCGGCATGAACCATGCCGCGCTGCCGGTCTGGCGCCGCCCGCGGGTGGCGATTCTCGCCACCGGCGACGAACTGGTGATGCCGGGCACAGAGCCCGCCCCCGGTCAGATCGTGGTTTCCAACAGTTATGCGCTCCATGCCCTGGCCCGCGCCGAAGGGGCCGAGACCTTTGATCTCGGGGTTGCCGCGGACCGGCTGGAGGCCACCACCGGGCATATCCGGCGCGCCGCAGATGTCGGTGCCGACCTCCTGATCACCACCGGCGGCGCCTCTGTCGGCGACCACGACCTGGTCAAACCGGCGCTGGAGGCCGAAGGCTTCAACATGACCTTCTGGAAGATCGCCATGCGCCCAGGCAAGCCGATGATGTTCGGCCGCAGTTCCCAGGCAAGGGTCATCGGACTGCCCGGAAACCCGGTGTCCTCCTATATCTGCGCCTGGCTGTTCATGGTGCCGCTGATTCGCGCCCTGGCGGGACGCGATAACATCCACCATCGGCGCCACCACGCCATCCTCGGCTCCGAACTCCCGGCCAATGACGGGCGCGAGGATTATCTGCGCGCCCAATGCGTGGAACAGGCCGACGGCACCCTTCTGGCCACGCCCGTCCGTCTCCAGGACAGTTCCCTGCTTGGCACTCTTGCCGCCGCACAGGCGCTGGTGATTCGCCCGCCCTTTGCCCCTCCGGCTCCTGCCGGCAGCCTTTGCGAGATCCTGCATCTGCCGGTCTGAGCCGTTGCCACCAGGCAGATGGCCGGCGCACGGAACACGCGCCCGGCCATCTGCCTGCAAAGCGCACTCCTGGCGGCGGGAGTCCGGCAGGCGTTTGTTTCAACCCACGTCCCATTTCTGGAACGACTGACTGAGCCCCTTTTTCACCTTGTCGAGGCACAGACGCTTTTCACAGGCGAGGTGATTGGTGCGAGTTCCCTCCTGTCCGATTTGGGCAGTCACATTTCATCAAATATTGCCTCTTGCGGAACACACCCTGAACAGATAGGTTGCGTTCATGATTTGTTTCTGCCCACCGCGGACCGGGTCCACCCCACAGGGACCGATCCAACAGCTGACAGGACACGATCCGAATGTTGACCCGCAAGCAATCCGAGCTGCTGCGCCTGATCCACAGCCTTATAAGGAATGGCGGCGTGCCTCCGTCGTTTGACGAAATGAAGGACGCACTCGGACTGCGGTCGAAGTCCGGCATCTTCCGGCTGCTCAACGCACTTGAAGACAGAGGCTTCATCCGCCGTCTGCCCCACCGCGCCCGCGCCATCGAGGTGCTGAGACTGCCGGAACCTCCGCCCGGCCCCCGTCGCTCCTTCGCGCCCGACGTCATCGAAGGCACGCCCCGTCACGCCGTTCCCGGGCACAGGGACGGCGCTGCGGTCGCAATCCTGATCAGGGGGCGGATCAATGTCAGTGCCCTGATCGAGGTGCTGCAGACCCATTACGGCACCATCAACGTGCTGCCGGGCAGCTCCCACTCGGGTGCCCTGTGCACCATCGAGATCCAGGACGGCCCGGAGCCCCCCACCGTCGCCGGGCCGCGCCTGCGGTGAAAAGGTCACGTCTTAACCAGAAATTAACCCTTGCGGAACACACATCGAACATATAGTGTCCGTTCTTGATTTGTTTTCTGAGCGAATCGCATCGCACTAAACCTCTTCACCACTGCAGGACCCTGACCGGAAATGTTGACCCGAAAACAATACGAGCTTCTCCGCTTCATCAGTGAGCGTGTGAAGGAATGCGGCGTACCGCCGTCGTTCGAGGAAATGAAGGATGCACTCGATCTCAGATCGAAATCGGGCATCCACCGCCTGATCACGGCGCTTGAGGACAGGGGGTTTATCCGCCGGCTGCGCAACCGCGCCCGCGCCATTGAGGTGCTGAAACTGCCGGAACTCGCCTCCTCCACCGGGGCACGCCGTGTCTTCACGCCCAATGTCATCGAGGGCAATCTCGGCCGCGCCCGCGGTGCGGGCGAGGACGACGATCGTCCGGTCGCAGTTCCGATCATGGGGCGCATCGCCGCCGGCACCCCTATCGAGGCGCTGCAGACCCGTTGCAGCACGGTCAACGTGCCGCCCGACATGCTCGGCACAGGCGACCATTACGCACTCGAGATCCGCGGTGATTCGATGATCGAAGCCGGCATCCTCGACGGCGACCTGGCGCTGATTCAGCGCAATGACAGCGCCAATACCGGGGACATCGTGGTGGCCCTGATCGATGAGGAGGAGGCGACCCTCAAACGCTTCCGCCGCCGTGGCGCCGCGATCGCACTGGAGCCCGCCAACACCTCTTATGAGGTGCGCATCCTGCCCCCGAGCCGGGTCAAGATTCAGGGCAAGCTTATCGGACTGTACCGCAAGTATTGATCCGCGCTCAGCTCTTGCGCAAAACGACGCCCGGGGCCGGAGGAACCGGCCCCGGGCGTCGTTTTTCGCAACCCGCGGCGACCTCCTTGCGAAAATCTGCCGATCCCGCGCCAGCCGCCCTGCAATTGCCCTATAGTGGCGCCATCAACAACGGGGTCCGGCATCGTTTCCCTCTTTGCGCGGATCCATGATGCGGCTGACCCGACATGCTTGATCCGCTCCATGTTGTATCCGGCTTTGCCGTCGGGCTCCTGATCGGCATTACCGGTGTGGGCGGCGGCGCCCTGATGACACCGCTTCTGATTCTGGCGTTCGGCATTCACCCCTCGACCGCTGTTGGCACCGACCTGCTCTATGCTGCCGCCACCAAGAGCGCCGGCAGTCTGGTCCATGGCTGGTCGCGCAACATCCATTGGGGGGCCGTGGTCAGACTGAGCTGCGGCAGCATTCCCGCCAGTGCGCTGACCCTTTTCACCCTGTGGCGGCTCCAGCTCGACAGTGCCAGCCAGAGAGACCTCCTCAATGCGGTGCTGTGCCTGGCCCTGCTCCTCACCGCCAGCGCACTGATGTTCCGCGACCGCATCGCCGCGCAGTATCGCCACGTCCTGATCTGCCTCCAGGGCCGCAGCCTCACCATCGCCACCGTGTTCTCCGGCGCCCTGCTCGGCGTCCTGGTGTCGCTGTCCTCGCTGGGCGCCGGTGCCGTCGGCATGATCCTGCTGCTGCTGCTCTATCCCGAGGTGCCGATGGCACGCATTGTCGGCTCTGATATTGCGCATGCCGTGCCCCTGACCGTGGTCGCCGGTGCCGGGCACTGGGTGATCGGCTCCGTCGACTGGAGCCTGATGGGCGTCCTCCTGATCGGCTCACTCCCCGGCATTGTGCTCGGCAGTCTCACCGCCGCCCGCATCCCGGAAACCGCACTGCGGGTGACGCTCGCCGTGCTGCTGGTGCTGATCGCGGTCCAGCTCGGGATCACCGAACTCAGAGCCTTCGGCCTGCTCGCCGATGGCGCACTCTGACCCCTCGCCCCGCCCGCAGCCGCCGTTCAAATCCCGGCTTCTCCCCCTTCAGCTTTTACCCACTTCTCTGGCAAAGCTGTCGCGCAGACCGATGGTGCGGTTATAGACCGGCCTGTCGGGGCGCCAGTCGCGATCGCGCACGAAATATCCCAGGCGCTCGAACTGCACCGGTTCATGGGCCGCGCCGGCATTCAGTGCCGGCTCCAGCCGGGCGTCCCCGATGATCTCCAGCGAATCGCTGTTGAATTCGCCAGCCAGATTCTTCGGATCCGGATTCGGGCTCGAGAACATCTGGTTATAGATCCGGACTTCGGCCTGCTCGCTGTCGGCCGCCGACACCCAGTGCAGCGTCGCCTTGACCTTGCGGCCGTCGGGGGAATTGCCGCCGCGGCTTGAGGGATCATAACTGCAGCGCAGTTCCACCACATCACCGGCCGCGTCGCGGACGACGCCCGTGCATTTCACGAAATAGGCATAGCGCAGCCGCACTTCCGTGCCCGGCGACAGGCGGAAGAATTTTTTGGGCGGGTTCTCCATGAAATCGTCGCGCTCGATATAGAGTTCGCGGCCGAAACGGAGCTGGCGGGTGCCGGCGGCGGCGTTATCGGGGTGATTGACGGCCTCCACGGTCTCGCTCTCACCTTCCGGATAATTCTCGATCACCACCCTGAGCGGCCGCAACACCGCCATGCGCCGCTCGGCGCGGCGGTTCAGTTCCTCGCGGATGCAGAATTCCAGCATGCCGACATCGACCACGCTGTTGGCCTTGGCGACCCCGATGCGGCGGACGAATTCGCGCACACTCTGAGGCGGCACCCCGCGACGGCGAAGCCCCGCCAGCGTCGGCATCCGCGGGTCATCCCAGCCCGCGACATGGCCCTCCTGGACCAGTTGGGTCAGCACCCGTTTCGACAGCAGCGTGTAGGTCAGATTGAGGCGGGCGAACTCAAACTGGTGCGGCTCGGAGGGCACCGGGAGCCGGGCAATGAACCAGTCATAGAGCGGGCGGTGATCCTCAAATTCCAGCGTGCAGATAGAGTGGGTAATCGCCTCGATGGCATCGGACTGGCCATGGGCATAATCGTAGCTTGGATAGATGCACCAGGCATCGCCGGTGCGCTGGTGATGGGCATGCAGGATACGGTACATCACCGGATCGCGCAGATTGATGTTGGGCGCAGCCATGTCGATACGGGCGCGCAGCACCCGGGCGCCGTTTTCGAACTCCCCGGCCCGCATGCGGCGGAACAGATCGAGATTTTCCGCAACTGTGCGGTCACGGAACGGGGAGTTCCGTCCGGGCTCGGTCAGGGTGCCGCGGCTGGTGCGGATCTCGTCCTGGCTCTGGTCATCGACATAGGCGAGGCCGTCGCGGATCATACCCTCCGCCCAGTCATAGAGGCGCTCGAAATAGTCGGAGGCAAAAAACCGCTTTTCACCCCAGTCAAAGCCGAGCCAGCGCACGTCCTCTTCGATCGAGTCGATATATTCCTGCTCCTCGCGCACCGGATTGGTGTCATCGAAACGCAGATGGCAGACCCCACCGAATTCCTCGGCAATCCCGAAATTGAGCGCGATCGACTTGGCGTGGCCGATATGGAGATAGCCATTGGGTTCCGGCGGAAAGCGGGTCACGACCTGCCGGTATCTGCCACCTTCGAGATCGCCGCGCACGATGTCGCGAATGAAATCACGCCCGGCCTCGGGGGCTCCCGCGTCTGTGCCCATCACCTGATCCTGCAATCCTGCCACCAAAAGAGCGGCCGTTTTAGCCAAATTCCGCCGCCCGCAGCAAGCCGCGCCCCAGGACGCGAGAACGCGAGGACGCGCCAGGACGCCGTCAGCGCCGTCGGGCGGCTTTTTCAGGGAGCCACGGGCGTTTTCGCACCGGCACCCGTCCAGCGCCACCTTGCCGCGCGCCCCCCGCTTTCTTCCCGGGCCGCCAACCGCCGGCAGCGGCCGCCCCCTTTTAGCAACTCTCCCTTAATCCGGCGATAAATCCCGCCCTGCCAGCCCCGGCGATGGGCTTCTGTCGGACACCGTTCCTGCTATAGCTTCCCGGCTTTGCCTGCTCCAGAGAGCCTGTCGGACCCGACAGGCTCTCTGGCTCTTTGCGCCTCTGCCTGAGGACAACCCCGAGACTTCGAATTCCGCCCATGAGGTCCAGCACGTCCATGTCCAGCACGTCCAGCACCGTCATCACCCGCTTTGCCCCGTCCCCGACCGGCTTCCTGCATATTGGCGGCGCCCGCACCGCGCTGTTCAACTGGCTCTATGCCAGAAAGCACGGCGGCCGGATGCTGCTGCGGATTGAGGACACCGATCGCGCGCGCTCAACCGAAGCGGCAATCAGTGCCATTCTCGACGGCCTCAAATGGCTCGAACTCGACTGGGAGGGCGAGCCGATCTATCAGTTCTCCCGTGCCGATCGCCACCGCGAGGTGGCGCTGGCGCTCCTCAACGCCGGCAAGGCCTACTCCTGTTATGCCACCGCCGAGGAACTGGAGGCGATGCGGGCCCGCGCCCGGGCCGCAGGGCGCACCAGGCTCTATGACGGCATGTGGCGCGACCGCGATCCCGCTTCCGCCCCGGCGGGCATCAGGCCCGCGATCCGGCTGCGCGCCCCGGACAGCGGCGAAACCGTGATCGAGGACGAGGTTCAGGGCCGCATCAGCTGGAACAACGAGAATCTCGACGATCTGGTGCTGCTGCGCGGGGACGGCACCCCGACCTATATGCTCGCGGTCGTGGTCGACGACCATGACATGGGCGTCACCCACATCATTCGGGGCGACGACCACCTCATCAACGCCGCGCGCCAGAAACATATCTACGACGCCATGGGATGGCAGCTGCCGAGCATGTCGCATATCCCTCTCATCCACGCCCCCGACGGCACCAAGATGTCCAAGCGTCACGGCGCCCTCGGTGTCGATTCCTATCGCGCCAAAGGATATCTGCCGGCGGCGCTGCGCAATTACCTGGTGCGGCTGGGCTGGGGTCATGGCGACCAGGAGATCTTCTCCACTGCGGAAATGGTCGAGGCCTTCGATCTGTCCGGGATCGGGCGGGCCGCCGCCCGTTTTGATTTTGCCAAACTCGAAAATCTCAACGGCCATTACATCCGCCACAGCGACGATGCCGCCCTGGTGAGGATGTTCGAGGACGTGCTCGACTATGTCGACCACGGTTCCAGGATCAAGGCCAAGCTGAACAATAATTCCCGCAGCTCCCTGTTGCGGGCGATGGGAGCACTGAAAGAGCGCGCCAGGACCCTGCTTGAACTGGTCGATGCCGCCGCTTTTCTCTTCGCCGACCGGCCGCTTGACATGGATGCCAGGGCGCAGGCCCTGCTCAGCAGCCCGGAAAATCGCGTTCTGCTCGCTCAGCTCCATGAAGCCCTGGCAGATGTCGGCGAATGGCAGGCTGGCACCATCGAGGCCGTGGTACGGGCCTGTGCCGACGCCCGTGCGCTCAAGCTCGGTGCGGTGGCACAACCCCTGCGGGCGGCCCTGACCGGACGCACCACCTCACCCGGGATCTTCGAGGTGCTCGAAGTTCTGGGGCGGGAGGAAAGTCTGGCACGGCTCGCCGATCAGGCACAACGCGCCTGACCTTAAGGGATCCCCCCGGGATCCTGGTGGCGAGCGGGCAGGATCAGGCGCAACGCGCCTGACCGCGGACAATTCGGGTTGGCGCTTCCCGGGTTCACTTCCCGGCTTCCTGATCGGCCTCACAGCCACGCCACGGCCACCTTGCGGGACCTAGGCCAATACGATACCCATCAACGCACCGTAACTGGTTCGGCTCGCCAGACCGGCTTGAGTTCGAAAGATTCCGGGTTCGAAAGTCGAAGGTTTCAAAACTCCAGGGGTTCGGGGATCCCGCCTGATTCTCAAGGCCTTGGCCCGTTTCACAAGTCATCGGGGAATTATGATGGACACCAAAGAAAGCACCAGGTCAGCGACGCTATCGGTTGGAGGGAAGACTTTCGATTTCCCGATCCACGGTGGCACCGACGGGCCTGACGTCATCGACATCAGCAAGCTCTACGCGCAGACCGGCATGTTCACCTACGATCCCGGCTTCTCTTCCACCGCCAGCTGCCAATCCAGGATCACCTATATCGACGGCGATGCCGGCGTGCTGGAATACCGCGGTTACCCGATCGAACAGCTCGCCGAGCACAGCGATTTTCTCGAGACCTGCTATCTCCTGCTTTATGGCGAGCTGCCGAGCCAGGCCCAGAAGCTGGAATTCGACTCGCGCATCACCCACCATAATATGGTGCACGAGCAGATGGCGCGCTTCTTCCAGGGTTTCCGCCGCGACGCCCATCCGATGGCAATCATGGTCGCCGCCGTCGGCGCGCTTGCCGCCTTCTACCACGACTCGACCGACATCAACGATCCGCACCAGCGCATGGTGTCCGCGATCCGCATGCTGGCCAAGATCCCCACCCTTGCGGCGATGGCCTATAAATACACCGTCGGCCAGCCCTTCATGTATCCGCGCAACGCGCTCAAATACACCGAGAACTTCCTCCACATGTGCTTTGCGGTGCCATGCGAGGAATACAGGGTCAACCCGGTGCTTGCCGACGCGCTCGACAAGATCTTCATCCTGCACGCCGACCACGAACAGAATGCCTCGACCTCGACGGTGCGCATCGCCGGCTCGTCCGGTGCCAATCCCTTTGCCTGCATCGCCGCCGGCATCGCCTGCCTGTGGGGTCCGGCCCATGGCGGCGCCAATGAGGCCGCGCTCAACATGCTCTACAGCATCGGCAAGGTGGAGAACATTCCCGACTTCATCGCCAAAGTGAAGGACAAGAACAGCGACGTCCGCCTCATGGGATTCGGCCACCGGGTCTACAAGAACTACGATCCGCGCGCCAAGATGATGCAGAAAATGTGCCATGCGGTCCTCAAGGAGACCGGCCACAGCGATGATCCAATGCTCCGGGTGGCCATGGAACTGGAGCGCATTGCGCTCAATGACCCGTATTTCATCGATCGCAAGCTCTATCCCAACGTCGACTTCTATTCCGGCATCACCCTCAAAGCCATGGGCTTCCCGACCTCGATGTTCACCCTGCTGTTTGCGGTCGCCCGCACCGTGGGCTGGGTCAGTCAGTGGAGCGAAATGATCGAGGATCCGCATCAGAAGATCGGTCGTCCGCGCCAGCTCTATGCCGGATCCCAGCGCCGCGACTATGTGCCGCTCGCCAGCCGCTGAGACTTCCGGCAAGGCCTGATCCTGACCGTCTTTCTGTCACCGAAACGACGCCACCCCCAGATCGCATCAGGGAGTGGCGTCTTCTTTTCCGGCCGTTCCCCATGGTATTTTTTTGCAGTCTGCGGGCTTTGGCCGGACGGCACGCACCTCGCTGGCACGGCCATCCGCCAAAACCAGCGCACTGACGGAGCGCGAGGAAAATAGCGCCTCCCAGCTCAGTCCGGCATATCCGTTACCTTCGGCAAAGCGGCAGTCCGGGACCGCGGCGATGAGACCTGTCGCCCCCATGGCGTGCCCCTTCCTGCGTGCATGTTTTCTCCTCTGTTCCCGCTTTTGCACTCCGGGTCACAGATATTCCCGCAATCGCCACTCGCATGCTGTCGGCAATCGGCTGGAACGTGCCGAGCCGCGCGGCACCGATCGGAATTGCAGTGTTGGCGTTGCCGCGAAGCGGTCAAACCCCGCCGCGATCCCGGCAGGAGCCGGGCAAAAATGGGTGAATTGCCTTGCGTGATGGAAGTGGTGCGATTTTCGAAGCCCACAGACCATGTCCCAAACACGCCACCAGGTTTCCGCAACGCCTGTCGAGGGGGCTCGCCTGCCGCGCATTGAAAAAACGGCTGACCGCGCGCGGCTCAACCAGCGCGTCCTCACGCCAGAACCAGTTGCCAGCACACCGCCCTTGCCCTGGACCACGCCAGGCCGCGACCTCGCTCGCGCAGCGAGCGACAGAATGCGGCAGAATACTGCTGGAAAGAAACTGCCGGCACATGAGGGGATGCCAGCGCCCTGGGGACCGGGTTTCATGCAAGGGGGGGCCGGGCACGCCGGTGCGGAACTCTTTTCGCCTTCCGTGCCAGAGATCCCGGGGCTCCCGCACGATACTTCATCTCCGCCATGGAACCATCTGCCCGGATATCAAGGTGAGGCATCAAAGTCAGGTATCAAGGTGCCCGGGTACCCCGACACCCCCAAACTCCCCGCCTCCAGGCCCACAGCTCTCCCCTCCCCCCCCTTTGAGCGCCATCGAACCCGCAAAGAGCGGGTGGCGGATCCGGACCCAATCGATTCCCATCACGCACCGCAGTAAGTTCCGCTTGCCAAACCGCCCTGAGTTCGAAACATTCGGGCATCGGAGGCTCTTGCTTTCGAGGATCCTGCCTGATTCTCAAGGCCTTGGCCCGTTTCACACGTCATCGGGGAACTGCGATGGACACCAGAGAAAGCACCAACTCCGCAACGCTGACAATCCGGGGGAAGAATTTCGATCTTCCAATCCACGGTGGCACCGACGGACCCGAGGTCATCGACATCAGCAAGCTCTACGCACAAACGGGCATGTTCACCTACGATCCCAGCTTCTCCTCGACTGCCAGCTGCCAGTCCAGGATCACCTATATCGACGGCGAAGCCGGCGTGCTGGAATACCGCGGCTATCCCATCGAACAGCTGGCTGAGCACAGCGATTTTCTCGAGACCTGCTATCTCCTGCTCTATGGCGAGCTGCCGACCCCGGCCCAGAAGCAGGCACTCGAATCGCGCATCACCCACAACAACCTGGTCCACGAGCAGATGGCGCGCTTTTTCAACGGCTTCCGCCGTGACGCCCATCCCATGGCGGTCATGGTCGGCGCGGTCGGCGCGCTCGCCGCCTTCTACCACGACTCCACCGACATCAACGATCCGCGTCAGCGCCTGTTGTCCGCGACCCGCATGCTGGCACAGATCCCCACACTGGCGGCGATGGCCTATAAATACAACGTCGGCCACCCCTTCATGTATCCGCGCAACTCCCTCAAATACACCGAGAACTTCCTGCACATGTGCTTTGCAGTGCCGTGCGAGGAATACAAAGTCAACCCGGTGCTCGCCGACGCCCTCGACAAGATCTTCATCCTGCACGCCGACCACGAACAGAATGCCTCGACCTCGACGGTGCGCCTCGCCGGTTCGTCGGGTGCCAATCCCTTTGCCTGCATCGCAGCCGGCATCGCCTGCCTGTGGGGACCCGCTCATGGCGGCGCCAATGAGGCCGCGCTCAACATGCTCTACAGCATCGGCAAGGTCGAGAACATTCCCGACTTCATCGCCAAAGTGAAGGACAAAGACAGCGACGTGCGCCTGATGGGCTTCGGCCATCGCGTCTACAAGAACTACGATCCGCGCGCCAAGGTGATGCAGAAAATGTGTCACGCAGTCCTGAAAGAGGTCGGCCGCAGCGATGATCCGATGCTCAAGGTGGCCCTCGAACTGGAGCGCATCGCGCTCAGCGACCCGTATTTCATCGAGCGCAAGCTCTATCCCAACGTCGACTTCTATTCCGGGATCACCCTGAACGCGATGGGCTTCCCGGTGTCGATGTTCACCGTCCTCTTTGCCGTCGCCCGCACCGTGGGCTGGGTCAGCCAGTGGAGCGAAATGATCGAGGATCCGCATCAGAAGATCGGTCGCCCACGCCAGCTCTATACCGGAGCCCAGCGCCGGAACTATGTGCCGATCAGTCAGCGCTGATTCGAAAAACGCACAGCCCACCCGGGCTTCCCGCCAGCGGCGCCATGGTGAAAGATGGCGCCGTTTGCATGCGGCCACCTGTGCCCCCCGTGCGAGCCGCTATCTGAGGAGACCTGCAAAGTCGCAAGCCTGCCCGGATTCCAGCAGAACCGACAGGCACCTGTCGTCCAGGCCTTGAGGCTTTGCGCGCGCCGACAGGTCTCTCAGCCCGCGGGCAGTTGCAACCGCTTGCGCATGCTGGCGACCACGATCCCGGCGGCCTTTTCGCTCGGCGCCTTCCCATCGGTCGCCATCAGGCCGTCAAGCCGCGCCAGCGCCGCCATCTGGCTTTGCCGGGCTGGAGAATCACCCCAGATCCCGATCAGCCCCTGCGTCAGATTTTGCGCCGTGCACTGTTCCTGGATGAATTGCGGGATCGCGGTTTCGCCGAGCACGAGATTTGGCAGAATCACCGAGGCAGTGGCGAGGAAGTGGCGCAGAAACGGACGCAGGAAGAAGGCCTCGACGGCACCAAGGCGATAGGCCGTCACCATGGGAATGCCGGCCAGCGCCAGCTCCAGCGTGCCGGTGCCGGATTTGACCAGAGCCGCATGCGCGATGCGGAACCAGGCCCGCTTTTCCACCTCATCGACCACGATTCCCGGCGCCACCGGCCACGACGCCACGCCCTCACGCAGACGGGCCTCAAGATGGGGCATGGTAGGCAGAATCAAAGTGAAGTCATGGCCTGCGGCCCTGAGCCCGCCGATTGCTGCGCCAAATAATTCAAGATGCTGCGCGATCTCTCCACTGCGGCTGCCCGGCATCACCACCAGCACCGGCGCCTGTGCCGCAGCCCGCGCCTCATCGCCCTCCCCGGGGCGCATGGAAGAGAGCTGCTCCAGCAAAGGATGGCCGACATAGGCGCAGGGCGGACCATGGAGTGCGCGATAATGTTCGGGCTCAAACGGCAGCAGCGCCATCACCTCGTCGATATAGGCACGCATGGCACTGGCGCGGTGCCGGCGCCACGCCCACACCGATGGCGGCGCGTAGTTGACGATCGGAATGCCCGGATTCAGCGCCCGCACCCGCCGCGCCACGCGGTGGGTGAAGTCGGGACTGTCGATGATGACAAGCACATCGGGACCGGCGGCGATCACGGAGTCGGCGGCGAATCGGATCAGGCGCAGGATCTTCGGTAACTGGCGCAGCACGCCGCTGAGACCGACGATCGCCAGTTCTTTGACATCGAACAGCGAGTTGAGCCCCTCGCCCGCCATGGCGCGCCCACCCACCCCGATCAGCTCGACGTTGTCCCCGATGCGGGATTTCAGCCGCGCCATCAGGGCCGCCCCCAGCCGGTCGCCCGACTCCTCAGTGGCGATCAGAAAAATCCTGCCTCCGGATCCGCTCATTGTGCCACCCCGACGATGTAGAGGCCTTTTGCGTCAGCAGCCACGATCATGGACTGGGGTTCCGAGACAATGGTCGTTCCCGCCACCACCGCAATGCCGGCAAGCCCCGCCGCCGCCACCCCTTCCACGGTTTTCCGGCCGATGGTGGGCAGATCGAAGCGCAGATCCTGTGTGCTCTTGACCGCCTTGACCAGAACCCCGCGCCCCTCGGGCGCCCGCAGCCGCCCCTGCCGTCGCAGCCGCGCCACCCGGGCCAGAAGAGCGTCGGTGCCTTCGATATCCTCCAGCGCCACGATATGGGAATCAATCACCACCACCGCCTGCCCGATATCGAAGCCGCCGAGCGCAGTCAGCACCGCGCGACCCTTTTCGATATCGCCCGCAGCCGCCTCGCCTGGTACCACCTGTGTGATGCAGCCCTCCGGCATCAGGAGGTCAGGGGCCACGTCGCGGATACCGAGCAGACGAAAGCCGTCCCGCTCCAGAATCCGCCCCACCCCGGTCAGGAGGTGATCGTCGCCGCCGCGAAAAGCCTGCAGGATGGTGCCAAACAGGCGCAGGGTCTTGAGGTCAAGGCGGATCTGGGCCAGCGACGGGCGCGTCAGGGCGCCGATGAAGACCAGATCCCGGCAGCCTTCCTGGCGAAACAGGCGCGTCGCCCGCCCAACCTGGCCAATCGCGATCCAGTGATGGCGATAGCTCGCCACACGCACCGGATCGCAGATCCCGCGAAGCGCAAACAGCACGGCACTGCGGCCCTGTTTCCTGACCGACTCGGCGACCGCGAAGGGCATGGCGCCAGCACCGGCGATAATACCGAGCGGAAACGGCGCCTCGGGCGATGTGGACATCGACGCGTCAGCTCCCGCTCACGGCGGGAAAACACAGCGGGCGCCGGCTGCTGCCATCAATGAAGGCAAGGATCTCGGCAATGGCAGGGTCGCTCTCCCCCAGCGGGCGCACCTGCTCAAGCCGATCGGCGAACAGACCCGGACCATGGAACAGTTGCTGGTAGAAGCTGCGCACCGCGGCCAGCCGCTGTTTGGTGAACTGCCGACGTTTCATGCCGACGATGTTGAGGCCCTCGAGCACCGCATGCTGGCCGCTGACCAGCCCGAACGGGATGATATCGCCGCGCACCCCGCTGCAGCCGCCGATCATGGCCTGGGGTCCGACCCGGGTGAACTGATGCAGCGCCGACAACCCGCCGATATAGACGAAATCACCGATGTCGCAGTGGCCTCCGAGCGTCGCCGAGGTGGCGAAAATCACATTATTGCCGACCTTGCAGTCATGTCCGACATGGCTGTTGTTCATGAAGAAGCCGTTCGCGCCGACCTGCGTCAGACCGCCGCCCTTGAGCGTGCCGATATTCATGGTCACGCCCTCCCGGATGGTACAGCCCTCCCCGATGGCAAGCCGGTTCGGCTCCCCGCGAAAACTGAGATCCTGCGGCGGACCGCCGAGCGCGGCAAAGGGGTGAATGATGCAGGCCTCTCCGATCGTGGTGTGGCCCGAGACCGAGACCTGGGCCAACAGGCGGCACCCCGCTCCGATCACAACATCGGGGCCGATGACGCAATAGGGGCCGATTTCGACCCCGTCTCCGATCACCGCACCGTCCGCCACCACAGCGGTTCCATCAATCCTGGCCATCAACTTCCATCCGTTAACGTATCAGCCTTCAAAGCCCGTCTCCCGGGCCTGCGCCATTCCTGCCGGGCCGGTTTTCTCCCGCCTCGCCCTCGGCGATTGCCCGCCGCAAGGTCAGACACAGGCTTCTCCAAAAAAGCGCCAGGACCCGCATATTCTGCCCGCTGGGTAGCGCGATTATCGAGCCCCTGTCCAGTGACTCAAGTGACCCGCCCCACGGTCCCGCCATATTGACTGCCATTCCCTGTTCCCAGATCCGCCGCGGCTAGCAGGCCGATAGGGATCTTCGATAACCTTACCCGCCAGTGGTCGGTCAACCCGGGGTACGCGTGCCGGAAACCCTGTCCGGTCATCCTCGATCTTGTCTTGCCGCTTTCGCGTTCACTGGCGGGAGAAATGTCCGATGGCGCTGCCCGACCGCATCCTCAATACCATGAATGCCATAACCGGGATGGCTGCCGCACATGCCGCGAGCCGCCTCCCCCATTGGCCTCTCCGGGCCGAAAAACCGGGGCCTGGTACCCTTGGCCTTCGCAGCACCAGGCATCATCTTCACTGCTGCGCCCACCCTCACCATCGCTGCTGTGCAGCGGATATTCATGCTCCGCGGTCCACCCGCCCATGCGGCGCCTGACGGCGCGATTTTCCCGGGCGGCTTTCTCCTCATCTCCTTGTCCGTTACGGAAAGGAACCGGCGCCAATAGCCGGCGTACCCCTTGGGCCAGGTTTCCTCCAAGGAGTCCGCGGTACACCGGTGCGGAACTCATTTCCCGGGACCACCCGACGCCTTCGGGCTCCTGATCATTCTTCCGGTGACTTCTGGCCGCCCCCGGCGGGCTGGCAGACCTGGTCTATTGGTGGACTGCCAGTCGCCTTGCAAATCTGGCGGCGTTGAAGGTTGAAGCGCCAAAGCACGCCCCTCCCGCACAGCAGAGCCGACGAGGGAGCACTCAGGACGCCCCGTTACCAGGTTGGGCGAGCAACGCACCCGGTCTCCAGCGCCCGCCTGCCGGTTCGTGCTATCCGATCCCAGACCTGTCATGGTGCTGGCACGCGCATGTTGAGCATCCACACCAGCAAGAGAAAGCTCACAGGGATTGCTACTACGAGAGCATTCAACGTGACCTTCGCAGACGTGATGGCAGATTTTATAAAATAGATCTGTTCCTGGATGGATTCGACTCATTTTCCAAGATGATCAACTTTGCTCGCGAGCCTGTCGGCATTCCAATCCGCCTTGTCGGCGAGCCTGTTGGTATTCCAATCCGCCTTATCGGCAAGCCTGTCGGTATTCCAGTCGGCCCTTTTTGCACTCCGATCGGCTTTGTCAGCCAGCCTTTCGGTGCTCCAATCAACTTTGCTTGTGACCATATCGATAGTTGCAACAATTCTGTCGGAGAGGTCATTTACACTCCTGGTGAGTATTGTCGTGTGTTCGTCCAGTTTACTGATTTCCATGATTGCAATCCTCGTATCCATTCTCAGGAGGTCCAATTCAGCAATCGCATCTGTCTCGTCTGGTGAGAAGTTCCGGCAAATGTCGTTTGTCTCGTCTTCTCTGCAGGTGGGCTTCGACTGCGGCTATTGCGTCAGGCCACCCCTTCCTGTTCGAGAAAAACAACGGGTCAGGCAGTCAAGCCTCCACTGGGCCTTTGAGGAAATTTCCGATTGCCATTTCGCCGGGAAATGCATCAATCAAATCAGTGGGGGGCGGTCTTTTCGCCGGTTGACTGCTCAATGGGCGCTTTGTGCGCCCCGATCCCCAGCACGTCAGTAATGCGCTGGCCGAGCACCCCCCAGAACAGGCCAACGATTATGGGGATCGCTACTGCAAGCACAATGGCACCTCCTTTGGTCATGAAGATGATCTTATTGGCGACGCTGAGTTCCTTTCCCTGCTCACGGATTTCCGCAGCCAGCTCCTTGCTGGATATCTCAATCTTGCCAGAGAGTTCCTTGCTGACGTTATCAATCCTGCCAGAGAGTTCCTTGCTGACGTTATCAATCCTGCCAGAGAGTTCCTTGCTGACGTTATCAATCCTGCCAGAGAGTTCCTTGCTGACGT
>WQYW01000019.1 GCA_009781045.1 Alphaproteobacteria bacterium | reverse complement strand
GGGCTGCTGCGCGGCCTCGATACTGAACGGGCGGCCTCCCTTGGGGCACGCCCGGGCTGCTGCGCGGCCTCGATACTGAACGGGCGGCCTCCCTTGGGGCACGCCCGGGCTGCTGCACGGCCTCGATACTGAACGGGCGGCCTCCCTTGGGGCACGCCCGGGCTGCTGCACGGCCTCGATACTGAACGGGCGGCCTCCCTTGGGGCACGCCCGGGCTGCTGCACGGCCTTCGCGGAGCAGGTCAGTTTCTTTCTAGGGAAACTGCGCTTCCGCCCTGCTTCGGCCGCGGGCCGCCAGCCGGCCGCATCCGGTGTCACTGCCGACCTGACGCCCGTCTCCGCGCGGCAGCCCCTGGCTGCAGCGGGCCGCACCCGCGTTTTCGGATTGCAGAAAGGGGTGGCGGACCCGAAACCCGAGGAGGAAAGGAAAATCGAAAGCCGCAAGCGGTCGGTTGCGTGTTTCAGGTGAGGGCAAGGCGGCCGCGCGGCGGCGGTTGCCGCTCCGTCTCGTTGCTCCGGTCGCAAGGCAGCATCTCGCATCCTGTCGACGGCGGCACCACGGCAGAACAGACATCCGCACAGGTCGTTATCCGGAAGGCTGGGGCTTTTCGCAGTTCGGCCGGCTGCGGGGCACTTCCCGGGCGGAGAGGGAAGACAAAAGACACCCGATGGGTGATTGGTCGTTCCTCAAACAGCGCCTTCGCCGCGACTGAGACGACGGCCATGCCGTACGGAAGCAGGAGCGCCAGCACCATTCCACTCAGCAGGAACGCCATCGTGCCAGCGATCGCAACGATGAAAAGGATCCCGATGACGAGGATGCCCTGAAGTATCGCCGCAGGAGCTCCCCTGGCAACATCCGTTCTGCCGGTCGGGACGTTGGTCGTCTTCCATGGAGCTCGCCGGTCGGCGCGGCCAACAGGTGGGAGCAGCAAAGCTGGAAAACCGCGGCGACCGGATGCAACCGCGTCAGAAAGGGGATTGTGCGTTCCGGTGAAAAGCCAGGCAAAGGGGACAGGCTTCCTCCCAGGGAGCGTCGGAAGGGTCAATCTTGTCCAGGGCACGAAGGAAAATGGCGGCGGAGTTCGAACGGCACGGCAGAACCATCCAAAATCCGCCCCGTCATGCTCCAGAGATGCGATGGAACCCGACAAAGCCAGTCCGGCAATTTTTCCTTTGCGGGATATGGCCCTGGTCGGGGAATGACCAACGGTGCGTGAGGCAGTGCGGCAGTGCGGCGACCCGTTGCAGTGCCCGATGAGATATGGGATCTCTGCTGAGGCTGATTCGCCAAAGCGTTGCCGGCGCCGACCCCATGGGCGGTGATGGAACCTTATCCTGACGTTTCAGAAAGCCCGCCTTTCGGGAGGCTTGAATTGACCCCTGATGATTTCGTCCGCAAATGGAGAAATGTCGCCCTCACCGAACGGGCCGCGGCGCAATCGCATTTTATTGATCTGTGCCGGATGCTCGACGAGCCCGCCCCCACGGATGCCGATCCGGCCGGCGAGTGGTATGCGTTTGAGCGCGGTGCCAGCAAGACCGGCGGTGGCGAGGGCTGGGCGGATGTCTGGAAACGCGGCCATTTCGGCTGGGAGTATAAGGGCAGGCGCAAAGACCTCAAGGCAGCCCTAATCCAGCTTCAGCAATATGCGCTGGCGCTGGAGAACCCGCCTTTGCTCGTCGTCTGCGACATGGACCGGTTCGAAATCCACACCAACTGGACCAACAGCGTCTCTGTAGTCCACGCATTTTCCCTTGACGACCTGCGCGACGCCGAGGTGCGGCGCAGGCTGAAATCCGTCTTCAGCGATCCGGAACAGCTCAGGCCCGGCAAAACAAGGCAGAAGCTCACCGAGGAGGCTGCGACGGAGTTTGCCAGGCTGGCGCAGCGCCTGCGCGATCGCGGGCACGGCGCCGATGTCGTGGCGCATTTCATCAATCGTCTGGTCTTCTGCATGTTTGCCGAAGACGTCGGTTTATTGCCGGGCAAACTCTTAAGGAAGGTGCTGGAAGTTACATCTGCCGAACCTCATTTATCTCAGGTCGTCGCCAGTTCCCTGTTCAAAGCCATGCAGTCGGGAGGGGTTTTCGGTGCGGATCGGGTGGAATGGTTCAACGGCGGCCTGTTCGATGACGATCACGCATTGCCGCTGGATCGCGATGACATCCGGATCGCTCTTGCGGTAGCAAGGCTTGACTGGGCGGAAATCGATCCATCGATCCTGGGAACGCTGTTTGAACGCGGACTGGATCCAGCCAAGCGGTCGCAATTGGGTGCGCACTATACCGACCGCGACAGGATCATGATGATTGTGGACGCCGTGGTGGTCGGGCCCTGGCTGGCACAATGGGGGACAGAAAAGGCCGGAATTGCCAAGGCAATGGAAAAGTCCCGTTCGGCAAAGTCACCCCGTGCCCGCCGCAGCGCACGTGATCAGGCGGAAGCTCAATACCGGTCCTTTCTGGAGAAGCTGCGTTCCTTCCGCGTCCTCGATCCGGCCTGTGGTTCCGGGAACTTCCTCTATCTCGCCCTGCTTTCTCTCAAGGACATCGAACACCGTGTCAGCCTTGAGGCAGAGGCGCTCGGCCTGCAGCGCGAGTTTCCGCAGATCGGGCCTGCCGCGGTCCTGGGGATCGAAATCAACGCTTTCGCTGCCGAGCTTGCCCGCGTCTCGGTGTGGATCGGCGAGATCCAGTGGATGCTGCGCAACGGCTTCGGCGTGTCGGAGCGCCCCATCCTCAAACAGGTGAATAATATCGAATGCCGCGACGCCATCCTCAGGGCGGACGGCAGCGCGGCAGTCTGGCCCAGGGCCGATGTCGTCATCGGCAATCCGCCGTTTCTCGGCGGCAAACTGCTGCGCTCGCTGCTCGGCGACGGCTATGTCGACAGGCTCTTTGCCGCATACCGGGACTGCGTGCCGCCGGAAGCCGATCTTGTGACCTATTGGGTGGCGAAAGCATGGACCCTTGTCGCTACCGGCCAGGTCGCCCGCAGCGGTCTGGTGGCAACCAACTCGATCCGGGGCGGCGCCAATCGGCGCGTCATTGCCCCGATTATAGCCGACGGTGTGATTTTCGCAGCCTGGGACGACGAGCCATGGGTGATCGATGGCGCCGCGGTCCGCGTCTCGATCATCTGCTTTCAGCGCGATAAGGTGACAACCTGTCGCCTGAATGGGCGGCCGGTGCCGCAGATCAATGCCGACCTCACCGGCACCGAACTCGACCTCACCAGGGTCGCAGTCCTGACGGAAAACGCTGCTGTCGCCTTCATGGGCGATACCAAAGGGGGAGCCTTCGATGTGCCGGGCGAACTTGCCCGCAAGTGGCTCCTTCTGCCGCGCAATCCGAACGGCAAGGCCAATTCGGCGGTGCTCCGGCCCTGGGTCAACGGCATGGATCTCAGTCGGCGCGGTGCCGACAAGTGGATCATCGATTTCGGCTGGGAGATGAGCGAAGAACAAGCGGCCCTGTTTGAAGCGCCGTTTGTGCATGTCCATGAGAATGTGAAGCCGGTCCGCGAACACAATAACCGCGATCTCTATCGGCGCAACTGGTGGCGGCATGTTGAGCCGCGGCCGGGGATGTGGGCCAGAGTTTCGAAACTTCGGCGCTATATCGCCACTCCTCGCGTTGCCAGACATCGCGTCTTTGTCTGGCTCAACAGTGAGGTCTGTCCTGACAGTGCGACCATCGCCATCGCTCGCGACGATGATGTGACATTCGGAATTCTGCACAGCCGCTTTCACGAGCAGTGGTCGCTTCAGCTCGGAACAAGCCTGGAAGATCGGCCGCGCTATACCCCAAGCACCACTTTCGAAACATCTCCGTTTCCCGATCGATTGACGCCGGAACTTCCTGCCGATGATGTGGCAGTCGATCCACGCGGGCAGGCCATCGCCGATGCTGCACGGCGGCTCAACGCGTTGCGCGACCAATGGCTCAACCCGGCCGATCTCGTCATCCGCAAGCCGGAGGTTGTCGCCGGCTATCCCGATCGTGTCCTGCCCAAAGATGAGACTGCGGCCAAGGAACTCAAGGGCCGCACACTGACCAGTCTCTACAATGCCCGCCCGCAATGGCTGGCGAATGCCTATGCGGAACTGGACGCTGCTGTCGCTGCCGCCTATGGCTGGCCGGCGGAGATCTCAAAGGAGGACGCGCTGGCACGGCTATATGCGCTCAATCAGGACAGGACGGTTACGCGATAGCAGACCTGTTCGCGGTGAGCATGCGCCCTGGTGCGGGATGGCGAAGGGCCAACCGAACTCGGCCTGGGAGGCCCATTTTTCGGGTTCATCCTTCATCATTCGCGCACCCGTCGGGGAAGAGCTGCATTCTTCCCCGCTGCCCGCCTGTACCGCGCGGCACCTGACGGATGTTCAGGCCGCCCGCCTGCGCCTGCGCCGGGGCACCTCCACCTTCGCTGCAATCCTCCGCGGTTCAGGGAGCCTGCCACCATCCCTGCACAAGGCTGCGTTGCCGCTTCCAATTTCATCGGAGGACACCACACGAGCGCCCCGCTCTTTCAGAATTGAAATCATTCTGCGGGTCTCCGGGCATTTCGGATTGTTGACGATACAGGCTGTATTACCGTTCAGTGTGTGTATCAGGACGATGTCTTTCGTCCCTTTCCACCTGACGAGGACAATATTGCGGGCGTCTTCGCCGAGGAGAAAATGTGTGTGATCGACCATTTTTCCGTCTCTCCTTCACAGTCAACTGCGAGGCATCCGTGGCGGGAACTTCGTCATTCATCCCATGTGGAAATGCACCGCTCCATTCGCTGCCACCTGCTGCACGGGCCCCCCCTCGATCGGGCACCTGCCGGACACGGAGGCGACCTTTCGGTCACCGCACCTGACGGACCCTCCGGGAAGAACGTGATCCCGTGCTGCTGTTGAATGACGATCTGGTTGCGATCTTTCAAAAAGTACAATCCGGAACTCTCCTCCGACGCATAATCGTTTTGCGACATCGCCACCATCTCCGTCCTTCGCATCGTCAAAGCCCGGCTGTAAAGAGCACTTCATCACTTCGGTGCAGAAGCGTAAACCTGATGCACAATTGCGCCGGATCTTTGACCGACTGCAGGAATTTTCGATTCCTGCCGCGCAGGCGGACAGCTCAACGGAGCAGGACCCTCGCGATGTTTCGCCTGAACTTCACAGATGCACGCTCTCCGGCTTTTGCTGCGCGAATGACAGTACACACTCAACGGTTGCGGAGATTCGCTCAAAGGAGTGCACACAACCATTCCCGGCCGCTCACAGCACTCCCATCTACACGTTAAGGTCGCAGTCCGCGCCACCCCGCCTCCCCCTCCGCCCAGGGACCGCCCTCTTTCTTCCACGTTTTCGCCTTTTCGAACGCGGCGAAATTGCGGACGTGTCCCCTGCCCTTCCCGGTGCCCCCGCCGCCACGAGAGCCCCCAGGCGAAGGGGTGCAGATCCGCACATTGGGAAATGACGGAAGTTCTCCTCGCCCTGCCGCGTTGGTCGCCGCCTGCGCGCCCGGCCAGGCTTGCGCTTCCTTGCGCTCCCTTGCACAGCGATTCCAGACGGTCCGGCGCCAATTGTGCCGCAATTCCGTTTTCGCGGCAGGCCCGGCATCCTTTTGCCGCACTACCGAGGCCCGTGCGAGGCTCCTATATGACGTGCGAAGCCCAAATACAGGCGGGCGCCTGCAGCGCCCCCTCCTGTTTTGATCGGGGAGATATCGATGAAGCTTGTTCGTTACGGCGAGAAGGGGGCGGAAAAACCCGGCCTGATCGATCCATCCGGCCATTTGCGCGACCTGGCGGCGCATCTCTGCGACATCGATGCCGCCGCCTGCGCGCCACAATCCCTGCAGCGAATTGCAGCCCTTGATCCGCTTTCCCTGCCCCTCGTCAGCGGCAACCCGCGCCTCGGCGCGCCCATCACCGGAATCTCCAAATTCGTCGCCATCGGACTGAATTTCGCCGACCATGCCCGGGAATCCGGGATGGCTATCCCACGCGAGCCGATCGTTTTCCTCAAAGCCAACACCGCCCTTTGTGGCCCCAACGACGACGTCGAGCACCCACGCGGCGCCACCCAGCTCGACTGGGAGGTCGAGGTGGCGGTGGTGATTGGAACCAGAGCCAAATATGTCGAAGAGGCAGCGGCGCTCAGCCATGTTGCCGGTTTCTGCATCTGCAACGACGTATCCGAACGCAGTTTCCAGTCTCAGCGCGGCGGTCAGTGGACCAAAGGCAAGTCCCACGACACCTTCGGCCCGCTTGGACCATGGCTGGTCACGCCCGACGAAATCGCCGATCCGCAGAAGCTTTCGATGTGGCTTGATGTCAACGGCCAGCGCCGCCAGACCGGATCGACCGCGACCATGATCTTTTCGATCGCCCGATGCATCTCTTATGTCTCGGAATTCATGACGCTTCTGCCCGGCGACATCATCAGCACCGGCACCCCGCCCGGAGTCGGCTGGGGAATGAAGCCGCCCACCTTCCTCAATGTCGGCGACGTGGTCACGCTCGGTGTCGAGGGACTGGGCACACAGCGTCAGAGGATCATCGCGGCAGAGAACTGACCCCCCCTTGCCCGTCCCCGCCTCCTTTGCCGCGCGGGTTCTGCATTCACAGAACGCGTGCGGCGGCAGGGCACCTGTCTTCGGCCTCAAGCCGCGCGCTGGAAAAAATTTCTGCGCTGAAGCGGGGGAATCGCGATCGCGCCATGCAGCCTGTCAGGGATGATTTCGTATCCCCGGCACACCTTCATCCGTACCCGGATGAGGCTGTGTCTGCCCCCCAGCCTTGCCCTGCCCGGTCCCCGCTCCAGACTCCTGCCAGTTCACGCAATTTCAGGACGTCGTCACCGCCTCGACAGGGCCCCGGGATTTGAGGTCCCGGGGCCCCGCATGGGCAGCTCTGACCCGGCCGCCCAAGTCAGTCCTGCTCATCGTCGAAAGTGCTGATCAGCTTGTCGTAATATTTCATCACCAGATCGATGTTGGCGCCGTTGGTGATCGCTGGCGGCGGGACCTTCAGCACCTGGTTCAGCTCGTCGAGCGCCGCCTTCTTGTCCTTCGCAGGCAATTTCGTGTCGCCCTCGACGGCCGCAATCTGGGCCTTGATGACGGCCTCCGGCCCGACATATTTCCTGGTCACGGCATCAACACCGCCGAGCACCAGGTTGATGTTGTCGACCACGTCGCTGTATTCGTCATAGCTGGCGAAACCGTATTTCTTGACTGCGGCGTCGAGTGCCGCGATCATTTTCGCGTCCGGCTCCGCGTTGTCCTCCAGCTTGTCGGTGATGCCGTCGACTTCCTTCTGCGCACTGATCACGCCTTCGATCTGCTTTTCAGTGAGCGCGATCTGCTTCACCTCCGGCGATTCTGCTGCCGTATCGTTCGGCGCGGCCTGCTCTTTCGGCGTTGCCTGCGTGGGCGTGCCCTGCTTCGCTGCCGCTTGTGGTGGTGGCGATGCCTGAGCCAGCACGACACCGCAGGCGGCCATGGAAATCGCCACTACCAGCCCGCCAGACCGCAACAGACGAAACACCACACGCATAAAGATCTCCTCAGAGCCAGGGGTTGCCGGGAATTTGCCGAGAGTCTGCCAAGTTGGGCCGGGCCAGGAAATAATCGTATTGAGATGAACGGTTGATGAAAGCCGCTCTTCTTCCCGCGCGTCTTTGGCTGGCCGCGACAAACCCACTTGCGCCAGATCAAGGTCTCTCATGCCACTTGCAACATGGTCGATAAACGACAACGGCCCTGATCCCAGCCAGCACACAAAGCCACTGGCGTTTCCCGGCCTTGCCGGGAAAGTCCGCCAGCGCGCGCCTGCGGCAGTGACACCGCCGGGCGGTTCCTGCTCGAGTTCGCTGTCCCGGCAGAGAAAATCGACCCAGGTCTCGTGCATGAAATTCGGTGGGAACAGTCTCCGGGCCGCCCGCAGATCATATTGGGTGGGCTCGAACGGTGCCCGCAGGGGTCTGGCACGGGACCGGTCCTTGCGTCCGTTGCACGGACCGCAGGCTGAGACGATGCTGGTCCAGCAGGTCTGGCCGCCATCGGCCCGCGGGATGACGTGATCGAAGGTGAGTTCGCCGCTGGCAGCGAAAGCGATCGCGCAGAAAGACGTTGAAGCGCGTGAAGGCGGCCCGTATCGTTGGCCGCACGAAATCGCGGCACACGCGATCACCGATGGCAAGTTCCGGTTGGCCCTCAATCACCGGGACGCCATAATTGATCGGTGTCGAGCCTCACGAGATCAAGGATTGCGGTCGATGGACTGCGGATTTCCACATCCTATTCCGCGACAACGTTATGGCAGCCTCTGACCACGGCATCCGCCGTGTCCTCCCAGGTGAACAGGGACAGCGGAAAACAGGACAGAGGCTGAAAATCCGCACTCAGCACCAGCGCAGGGCAGGATTCCAACATTGTTGTCTCCTCGAATGCCACCTGAGCGACGGCAATCGGCGCTCGGGCAAGGCATCCTTCGTGGCGCGCCCGGCCCATGTGGACCCGGGCAACCGCCAGTCCGCTCGCGATCGACCCCGCCAATCGAACCCGCCTCTTCTGTGCCCGAACAGCTTTGCCAACATCGGCCCGGCGCGGCCGCGCACGCAGCAGTCCCCGGGTTTGGCCTTATCACAAGCGACCGAGGGCAGGTCCACAAAACGCACCCACCTGGCGGAAAACTCCGCCCTCAGACCATCCAGCTGGCCGCTCTCGCGGCGGGCCACCGTTTGGACGGCAGCCGCCTGTTTCCGCCTTCGACCACCATGGCAGCACTCCCGCCCCCCA
Source organism: Alphaproteobacteria bacterium (assembly GCA_009781045.1). Lineage (GTDB taxonomy): Bacteria > Pseudomonadota > Alphaproteobacteria > Rhizobiales > Xanthobacteraceae > Bradyrhizobium. The sequence goes on along the minus strand of WQYW01000019.1, from coordinate 33,931 downwards.
AATGCACGCCCCGCTATTTCATGGTGATCGCCAGACCGCTGAGATCGGCGTTGGCCATCAGGCCGACCTGGACCCCTGACAATTCCAGCACCGCTCCCCTGGGATTGGACAGCACGATTGCCCGGGCTCCGCCGCCGATCGCAAGGCCCGCTCCCGCCGCACCATAAACCCCGGCAACATCCGAGGGCCGGTGAATATTGGAAACCCGGCCCCGCAGCACCGTCCTTGATCCGCCGAACACCAGGCCGTAATCAATGCCGCCGACCCCAAGCCGGTAGCTGTGACCGCGGAATTTCAGCACACCGCTGCCCCCGGAACCACCGATGAACCAGCCCGCCTTATAGATTGTGAGGCTTACGAAGCCGCTGTCCGCGCGGGCCGAAGACACCACGCCGCAACACATCACCAGCGCCAGCAGAATTGCGGGCATAAACCACGACTGCTTCATGGGCGCGCCTCCTGAGATTTGAGCCCGCCATCAAGTGCATCAAATGTGGCAATAATAGGCAGGTGAGGCGAAGTTATGCGCATCCCTCAAGCTCAGCCATGAATGCCGCGATGCCAGGCGATGCCCTTGCGGGCCTGATCGGCCTGTGCGCAGCACCCGTGAGGGGGCGCCATCCGCCAGGTGCAACCCGTTGGTCCGATTGAACTCTGACTGTCGCTGGCAATCCGGCTCAACGCTCCCCTGTCAGTGCCGGGCTGACGGTTTCACGGCGCATCCATGGTGCCGCGAATCGCCGGTTTTCGGCTGGGGTGGCTGGCGCCATTGATCGGGTGGCTCCGGCCCCCGGGCAACGCGCTATGGTGCCCCTTCTGCGCTGCCCCTTCGGTCCTGCCGCCTCAAATCCTGTCCCCTGAATTCTGCATCCCCGACACCCTTCCCTGGAGAGTTCCCGCTGCCAAATCAGCGGCACTTCCCCGGAGTCTGCTGCCCGGCCGGGACAGACCCACTCGACCTGCGACCTTTCCCGCCACAAGCCCGTCGAGGCCTACCACCGCTGCGGGTGGCGCCAGGCTACAGGTGCCGCGCAATCAGCGCGTCGCGCGCGGCGGTGAGTTCAAGAAAGGCCTGCTCACTGCCACCGTGGTCGGGATGGACGATCTTGACCATGCGGCGGTAGGCCTGATTGACATCCGCATGGCTCAACTGAACCACCAGCGGCAAGCCCAGCGCCTTGCGGGCGTGGTCCTCGTGATTCTCGCGCGCCGGTGGTGCACTGCGCTGGCCGAAGCGGGGAGCGGCCTGGCCGTTCATCGCCTCGACGATGCTGCCAAGACAACGCAACGCAGCAGCGGCAACATCCCGGTCGTCGCTCTCGGCCACGGCCCGACGCAGCAGCGGCAGCGCGCGCTCGGCAGCCTCGCGCAGCGCATCGCTGGTGCTGGCGCGGGCAATATCCTTCGCTACCGCATCGGCTTCAGCCCAGTTCACGAACTGCGCCATCCGCAACTGGTTGATTCTCACCCTCCAGTATTCGCTGCGATCAGCCATGACGCCACCCTGAAACTCGCTTTGGGTTTGGGCGGTTGCGCAAAAACCGCGGCAATGAAATCCCGGCAACGATGGCGATCTGTGGTTTCAGCCGCATTAATGACATATCGCTCCCTGCACCCGATTTCGCCTGCATTCTAAACAATTACAGTTGAGCGAGCCGCCGAATCTGCCCGCTCTGTTCATCGTTCATTCAACTGCGCTGTGGAATTTTAACCCCTTGGCAATTCTCTACTGTCTCAATTTTTCTGAAAGGTCAAAGCCATGATGAAAAGAACGTTACTGACATGCGCGGCAGTTGCCACTGTGGCTGCGTCAGCGCTCCTGCCAACACCGGCCAGTGCCCAGCGCGGCTTTGGACCAGGTTTTGCTGCCGGCGTCCTTGGCGGCGCCATTGTCGGAGGCGCACTGGCCAGGCCCTATTATTACGGACCCGGTTACGCGTATGGCCCAGGCTACTACCCGAACCGCTATTACGGCTATGGACCGGGCTATGCGGCCGACGGCTATTATGGCGGCTACGACGGCTATGGCGGCTGCTTCCTGCAGCGCCAGCGTTTCTGGGACGGTTACGGCTGGCGTGTCCGCAGGGTGCGTGTGTGCCGTTGACATAAACCCGGTTCCGGACGGAACCCGCGTCAAAATGAAACAGCCGGCCGCAAGGCCGGCTGTTTCATTTGTGGTAAACCCGCTCCCTTTAACTCCCCCCGATCGCGCGCAAGAGCGCCGCGCTCGGCCAGCAGTCGAGTTTGAGGCCTCGCGCCTTCTGAAAGGCTCCGACCGCCGAACGCGTCAGCATCCCGGCCTTGCCGTCGACCTTGTCTTTGTAGAAACCCAGACGCGTCAACCCCTGCTGCATGGCCTCGACGTCATGGCTGCGCAACTGCTTTGAGGCCGACCACGGCGTGACAAAGGACGCCGAACTCGTCATGCGCTCGCTGAGATGGCCGACGAACAACACATAGAGATCGGAGAAGTTATATTCCTTGATCACGAAGTAGTTCTTCGTGGTCAGGAAGGACGGCCCGTAAATGCCCTCCGGCTGCAGCAGCGACGCCGGTTGCGCCAGCTCGTTCGCACTCAGCTGTTGCGGACGCGCAAGAACATAGCCCTCCCGCAACCACGCCCCGATCGGTTTCGTCACTTCCGGCACCGCGATGGTGCAGTCGATCTTTGCAGGCGGGCGTACCTCATAGGCCCAGCGCAGATCGCGCTGCCAGCCCTTGTTGACCAGCTGCTGGGCCGCCGACGCCAGTGCGTCGGGGACCGAATGCCAGATATCGACGCGACCATCGCCGTCGAGATCAACCCCATGGCTGTAATATTCCGAGGGCAGGAACTGGGTCAGTCCGGTGGCACCCGCCCAGGAGGCACGCATATCCCTGCGTGTCACCGCCCCCTGGCCGAGGATCCGCAGCGCCAGAATGAATTCGTTGCGGTACTGGTCCTTGCGCCGCCCGACATAGGCCTGGGTGGCCATCACCCGCAGCGCATCGTAAGGCAGAGTGTAGCGGCCAAAGTCGGTTTCGCGGCCCCAGATCGCCAGCACCACCGGACCCGGAACCCCGAAACGGGCCTCGATCTGGCTGAGCTCAGAACGATATTTCCCGGCAAGCCGCCGCCCCTCCCCGGCAAGCCGGGCAATCGAGGCTTCCCTGATATAGTCGGCCGGAACCTGGACGAATTCCGGCTGCGATGGTGCCCCGGTCTGCGGCCGTCCGGCAGGATGAGGTCCGGCAGTTTATAGTCCGGCTCCAGATCGCGGGTCTCCCGCTCGAAGGTCGCGTGCGACACGCCCGCGGCCCGGGCCTCCGGCCACAGCGAGGCGATGAAGCGGGTGAAGGCGGCATCCTCGGCACGCGCCGGCGCCGCGACAAGCACGCCCACCAGCATCGCCACAACAACGGCGAACTTACGCATATTGAACTCCACTCAAGGCGAATTGCACTCAGCGCGTCAGCTTCTTGTACTTGACACGATGCGGGATCACCGAATCCTGCCCGAGGCGCCGCATCTTGTCCTTTTCATAGTCCTGGAAGTTGCCCTCGAACCATTCGACATGGCTGTCGCCTTCGAAAGCCAGGATATGGGTTGCGATGCGATCGAGGAACCAGCGGTCATGGCTGATGATCACGGCGCAACCGGCAAAATCCTCCAGCGCCTCTTCGAGCGCCCGCAGCGTGTCGACGTCGAGATCGTTGGTGGGTTCGTCGAGCAGCAGCACATTGGCCCCGGATTTCAGCATCTTGGCAAGATGGACGCGATTGCGCTCGCCGCCCGAAAGCGCGCCGACCTTCTTCTGCTGATCGGCCCCCTTGAAGTTGAAGGCCGAGCAATAACCGCGCGAGTTGACCTCGCGCCGGCCGAGCGTGATCAGCTCGTTGCCGCCGGAAATCTCCTCCCATACGGTTTTGGAGCCGTCGAGCGCGTCGCGGGACTGGTCGACATAACCGAGCTGCACGGTTTCGCCGACGGTGATGGTACCGCCATCCGGCTTTTCCTGGCCGGTGATCATGCGAAACAGCGTGGTCTTGCCGGCACCGTTGGCACCAATCACGCCGACAATGCCACCGGGCGGCAGCTTGAAGGTCAGATCGTCGATCAGCATGCGCTCGCCGAAGCCTTTGCTGAGACCCGCGAAGTCGACCACATTGTCACCGAGCCGCTCGGCCACAGGGATGACGATTTGCGCGGTCTGGGTCTGCTTCTCGCTCGCCTTGCGCAGCAGTTCCTCATAGCGCTGATAGCGCGCCTTGGACTTGGCCTGGCGTGCCTTCGGCGAGGCCGCGATCCATTCCTGCTCACGGGCGAGCGTGCGCTGGTGGGCCGCCTCCTCGCGACCCTCCTGCTCCATCCGCTTCTGTTTCTGCACCAGCCACGACGAGTAGTTGCCTTCATAGGGAATGCCGCGACCGCGATCGAGTTCGAGGATCCAGCCGGTGACGTTGTCGAGGAAATAACGGTCATGGGTGACGATCAGGATGGCACCCGGATATTTGCGCAGATGCCCCTCGAGCCAGTTGACCGACTCGGCATCGAGGTGGTTGGTCGGCTCGTCGAGCAAAAGCAGATCCGGCTGATCGAGCAGGAGCCGGCACAAGGCGACGCGGCGGCGCTCGCCGCCGGAAAGCTTTGTGACATCGGCGTCGTCGGGCGGACAGCGCAGCGCGTCCATGGCCTGATCGACCTTGCTGTCGAGATCCCACAAGCCCTGGGCTTCGATCTCGTCCTGCAGCCGCGTCATTTCGTCGGCGGTTTCGTCGGAATAATTGACCGCCAGATCATTGTAGCGATCGAGGATCGCCTTCTGTTTGGCCACCCCCAGCATGACGTTTTCACGCACCGTGAGGCTGGCATCCAGCTGCGGTTCCTGCTCGAGATAACCCACCCTGGCACCCTCGGCGACCCAGGCCTCGCCATTATATTCCCTGTCGAGGCCCGCCATGATTTTGAGCAGCGTCGATTTCCCCGAGCCGTTGACACCCAGCACCCCGATCTTGGCGTCGGGATAAAAGCTGAGATGGATGTTATCGAGCACTTTGCGGGTCGGGTAGCTCTTGGTCAGACCTTGCATGAAATAGATGAACTGGCGCGCCATCGCGGTGGTCAACCCTTCGATTTGAGGAAATTCGTCTTCGATGTAGCCGCCCTGTTGCAAAAGGGCAATGTCTTGCAGCTTTCGTGCCAAAGCCGCCGAACCCGCGCCATGCCATTAATATTCTGTTCACCGCCGCTGCCGTCTAACGGCCACAGGCGTTTGCAGCGCAGCAATTGAACCCTTCCTTAATCGATCACGCCAGGTTTCGACCGCGGAAAAGTGCGTGAGGGAGGGAAAGACGAAAAAAGGCCGCCGTCATGACCGTGACCAACTGCACCGAAAACATTCCCACACTGGCTCCAGGCTGGCTTTCCCGGACCGCTGGCGAGGTCAAAACCCGCCTTAAAGCCGGATTTGGCCGTCTCCTGCCTGCCCCCTATCGCCCCGAATTACACTATATGCGTGGTCCCGGGCCGGCCTGGCGCGCGAAATACGGTATGGACGCCCCGTTCCGGCTCAAGCGCGATCTCTGACCAGGCGTGCCGAAAGAGGCGCGTCGGCGAACCGCGCCAGTGGGCTTGAAAAAAGCCACCTTTGCCGGTCTTTCTCAACGGCTCAAACCGGGCTGTCCTGCCCGGTGGTCTTGCGGGCGCTGTCAAGCCGCGGCAGCGAAATGGGCGACCAGGCCGGCGAATAATCCCCGCCCATCGATGCAACCGATGATGTCTTCGACGTGGTTTTCGGGATGGGGCATCATGCCGAGCACATTGCCGCGATCATTGACGATACCGGCGATGGAATTGGTGGCGCCGTTGATATTGTGGCGCTCATCCACCGCCCCGTCTTCTCCGCAATAGCGATAGAGCACCCGCCCCTCGCCCTCGATGCGGCTTAGGGTGTCTTCATCGGCCTCGTAATTGCCCTCGCCATGGGAGACCGGCACCCGAATCACCTGGCCGGCATGGTAGCCGCGGGTGAAGGCACTGTCGCCGCGCTCGACCCGGAGATGGACATCGTGGCAGATGAAGCGCAGCCCGCTGTTGCGCATCAATACTCCCGGCAGCAGGCCGGATTCGCACAGGATCTGGAAGCCGTTGCAGACCCCGAGCACGAGACCGCCGCGTGCGGCATGGGCCCGCACCGCATCCATGATCGGAGCCCGGGCGGCAATGGCACCACAGCGCAGGTAATCGCCATAGGAAAAACCGCCGGGCAGCACCACGAGATCGGTAGCGGCCGGCAGCGCGGTCTCGGCATGCCAGACCAGAGCGGGCTTCACGCCCGACGCCAGTCGGAGCGCGCGTACCATGTCATGTTCGCGATTGATCCCGGGAAACACCAGCACCGCAGATTTCATGGCAGCACTTCGATGCGGTAATTCTCGATCACGGTATTGGCGAGCAGCCGCTCGGCGGCCTCTTTCAGGATCTTTTCGGCCGCAGCCGCATCCGAGCCCGCCAGTTCGATATCGAACAATTTGCCCTGGCGGACGCTGGCAACGCCAGCCACGCCGAGCGCTTTCAGCGCTCCCTCGATCGCCTTGCCCTGGGGATCGAGAATGCCGTTTTTCAAGGTCACGGTGACTCTTGCCTTCACGCCAACCCCTCTTTCAGCCTTTCACCAGCACCGGTCCCTGACCCACCGGGCGCTCATTTTCCATCAGAATCCCAAGGCGCCTGGCGACCTCGGTATAAGCCTCCAGGAGACCTCCGAGATCCCTGCGGAAGCGGTCCTTGTCGAGCTTCTCATTCGACTTCACGTCCCACAGCCTGCAGGAATCCGGCGAGATTTCGTCGGCGACGATGATCCGCATCATGTCGTTTTCGAACAGACGCCCGCACTCCATCTTGAAATCGACCAGACGGATGCCGATGCCGAGGAACAGCCCGGTGAGGAAATCATTGACGCGAATCGCCAGCGCCATGATGTCGTCGATTTCCTGTGGTGTCGCCCAGCCGAAAGCGGTGATGTGCTCCTCCGACACCATGGGGTCGTTGAGCTGGTCATTCTTGTAATAGAATTCAATGATCGAGCGCGGCAGCTGGGTCCCTTCTTCAATGCCCAGCCGTTGCGACAGCGATCCCGCCGCCACATTGCGCACCACCACCTCCAGCGGCACGATCTCGACCTCGCGAATCAGCTGCTCGCGCATGTTGAGCCGACGGATGAAATGGGTCAGCACCCCGATATCGTTGAGATGCTGGAACAGATATTCCGAAATCCGGTTGTTGAGGACGCCCTTGCCCTCGATCACCTGATGCTTTTTCGCATTGAAGGCGGTGGCATCGTCCTTGAAGTGCTGGATCAGCGTCCCGGGCTCCGGGCCCTCATAGAGAACCTTCGCCTTGCCTTCATAGATGCGTCGCCGCCGGCTCATTGGAATGTACCGTGTTTTGTTGAAGTCCATAAAACGGGGTGCTCCGGTCGACCAGGAACCTCGAACAGAACTGGAACCAAGCCTGGCCCCCAACCTAGCCGATCGGGGCCTTGAGCACAATCGACCCTCCTCCGGCCCCCCGGCCCACGGGAGAAAGGCAACCGCATGTTGTCATCGTATCTGGTAACCCTTATTGTTTCCTCCCACGTTCCCTTTCGCAAAAGGTTCCGGCTGGCCCTCAATCACCGGGACGGTTTTGCGCCAGGCGCGCCGTGGAGCCGGCAATCCCGGGCGGTTACCGAATGGTAACTGCCAGGGAAATCCGGCTTCCAGCTCGCCGTTTCGCTGCACTCGTGCGGGTCGGGGTGAGAATCAGCCGGCAGCTGTGGCCTGGGGTCTTTCTTTTGTCACGAATCACCGCCATCGTTGACCTGTCGTGATGAACACAAATAGGGGTTTCACGCTGTCGGTCCGTTTCCAGGGAGCGTGGAAAGAAACATTCAGGTGAAACGTGAAGGCGCTGTCGCAACGACAGCCTTTTTGCAAGATCAAGTGATGGAATTGAAGGCATGACCACATTCGACAAGCGCGAGGAAGGTTTCGAAAGAAAATTCGCTCTCGACGAGGAACAGAAATTCAAGGCCGAGGCCCGGCGCAACAAGCTGATCGGGCTTTGGACCGCCGCCAGGCTCGGCATCACTGGGGAAGCGGCAGGCGAATACGCCAAGGAAGTGGTGGCCGCCGATTTCGAGGAAGCGGGCGATGGCGATGTCATGCGCAAGCTCCTGCGCGATTTTGCCGCCAAGGGTGTTGCCATCACCGAGCGGGAACTGCGGACCAAAATGGACGAGTTTAACGCGCAGGCCATGGCCGAGATCAAGGCCGGGAAATAGTAACCGGGACGCGGCATCCCTGGCAGCACACGCCGCCTGTGACCGGCGCGTGCTCGCCAAAGGCCCCGCATGCAACGAATTTCATGTCGGATGCTGTCCTGTTTTCGGGGACCGGCTTTTTGCGCCCCCGAACCGATGGCAGACAGAAGCAGGCAGACAGCCATTATTCCCGGAGAGGAATAGAGCACCGCGCATCAGATGCCGGCCCGGTCTGGGACGGGATGGGCCATTTTTCTCCAGCGACCGCCCTTCATCTTACGCCATGCTCGGGTCGGCGGATCACTGCCCTTGCTTGAAGCATGCCATCGCGCCGTCGATCAGGACCTCTCCCCAATCATGTCCTGGAGCCGGGTCAGCTCGCTGGCAATATCCTGCTCCACAGCCAGAGCCGCAATTTCAATCACGCCATAGTTGCGTGCTTTGAGCCAGGCACCGCGCTCGGCGCGATCGGCCACGATCTCTGCGCCTTCCTGCCCGTTCACCAGTTCGATGGCGATGCGGTGGGTAAAGGAAACGAAATCCGGGATATGGCGGCCCACCGGGGCCTGACGCTTGAACCGGCCGGCAAAGCGGCGGTCGCGGGTCAGCGCCTGCCATAAGAGCCGCTCGGCATCGGTCGGATTCCTTCGCAACACCTGGGCCAGACCGCGCGGGAAGCCGATATGGTCGCCGCCATCCTGGTGGCCATGGGCCGCGAGCAACGCCCGCAAGCGCACCGCCTGCGCCCCATCCAGCACCCCGCCCTTGGCCGGCCCCTTGCGGCCTTCGGCAATCGCCATCACCACGCCGTGGAGGGTGTGCATATCCTGTTTGGTGGGCTCCATGCGGGTGAAAATATTGCGCAGATTGACCAGCATGGTGTCGCGCTTTTCCGCCGGGCGGAGGAATTCAACACGGTCGAGTTCCCGAATCAGATTGTCGAAAAAGGCCGCGATCTGGTGCTGGGAGGCGCGTTCGGAGCGTTCGCGCATGGCAAAGGGCATTGCTGCCGAGGTCGCCCGCTTGAACCATTCATAGCCCATCAGGAGCACCGCCTGGGCCAGATTGAGGGAGGCAAAGCCGGGATTGACCGGGAATGTGACGATGCGGTTGGCCAGACCAACCTCTTCATTGGTCAGACCCCAGCGCTCGCGGCCGAACAGAATTCCGCTCCTGCCGCCGCTCTCGATATGGGTGGCCATCTCGGCGGCGGCCGCCTCCGGTGCCAGCACCGGTTTGGCCTGGTCGTGGGCCCGGGCGGTGGTGGCAAACAGCAGGTCGATATCGGCCACCGCCGCTTCAACCGTGTCAAAAAGCGTGACCTGGTCGATGATGGGATCGGCCCCCGCCGCGGCGCGCCTGGCACTGATACTGGGCCAGCCGTCGCGGGGATTGACCAGCCTGAGGCGCGTCAGGGCGAAATTGCCCATGGCGCGCGCGGCCATGCCGATATTTTCACCAAGCTGCGGCTCGACCAGGATGATCACCGGACCATCAAGGTCAAAGCCGGTCCTGCTCTTGTCGGTACCCGCGCCGGTCATGTCATCTTTCCCACATTGAACACTGAAACGTCACAGAAGCTTGATCCACAAAACCCCGGATCCATAAAACCCCGACCGCTGCAAATCCCGGGCCAATCTCAAGATCTTGGGCCATCAGGCTGATTCCAGAAGGGACATAGCGGCAGCACCACGCCGGAACAAGGCGCGGGCGCCCGCTCTCCCAAGGGACTGGGGATTGGCAGCCTGGCTTTCACCCCCGCTGTGGCAGTGCTAAGAGAGTTTTCTCTTTGCCGGCGACGTCAGCTGTTCTCAAGAGGTTCTCCCGATCATGGAAAAAATCAAGGTGGCAAACCCGGTCGTCGAGCTCGACGGCGACGAGATGACCCGGATCATCTGGCAATACATCAAGGACAAGCTGATCAATCCCTTCCTCGACATCAACCTGATGTATTTCGACCTCGGGATTGAGAACCGTGACCAGACCGCCGACCAGGTCACCGTCGACGCCGCCAACGCCATCAAAAAGGTCGGGGTCGGCGTCAAATGCGCCACCATCACCCCCGACGAGGCCCGGGTGAAGGAATTCAACCTCAGGGAGATGTGGAAATCGCCCAACGGCACCATCCGCAACATCCTGGGCGGCGTTATCTTTCGTGAACCGATCATCTGCCGCAATGTGCCCCGCCTGGTTCCGGGCTGGTCCAAGCCGATCATCATCGGCCGTCACGCCTTCGGCGATCAGTATCGCGCCACCGACATCCGATTCCCCGGCAAGGGCTCGCTGTTCCTGAAATTCGTCGGCGAGGACGGCACCGTGATCGAGAAAGAGGTGTTCAAAACTCCGGGGCCGGGCGTAGCCCTGGAAATGTATAATCTCGACGACTCGATCATCGATTTCGCCCGGGCCTCGTTCAATTACGGCTTGATGCGCAACTACCCGGTCTATCTCTCGACCAAGAACACCATTCTCAAAGTCTATGACGGCCGCTTCAAGGACATTTTCCAGGACATCTATGAGCGCGAGTTCAAGAGCGAATTCGAAGCGAGAAAACTGACCTATGAGCACCGCCTGATCGACGACATGGTGGCCTCGGCCCTGAAATGGTCGGGCGGCTATGTCTGGGCCTGCAAGAACTATGACGGCGACGTGCAGTCCGACACCGTGGCGCAGGGCTATGGCTCGCTCGGTCTGATGACCTCGGTCCTGCTCACCCCGGACGGCAAAACCGTGGAGGCGGAAGCCGCCCACGGCACCGTGACCCGTCATTATCGCGAGCACCAGAAGGGCAAGGCGACATCAACCAACTCGATCGCCTCGATCTTCGCCTGGACCCGCGGCCTTGCCCATCGCGCCAAGCTCGACGACAATGCCGACCTCAACCGATTCGCCTCCACCCTGGAGAGGGTCTGTGTTGACACCGTCCAGGCCGGCTACATGACCAAGGACCTCGCGCTTCTGGTCGGTGCCGACCAGCGCTGGCTGTCCACCACCGGCTTCCTCGACAAGGTGGCGGATAATCTCACCCAGGCCCTGAGCAGCTGAACCCTGCTCACCTTGAGCCCTGTCGGCTCAGGCCCATTCACTTGGAGGTTTCAAAAGGCAGCCCGGTAAGCGTGCTTTCTCCCGGCCTGCCGTGTCGAGATGGTGACATGAGCGACAACTCGGAATGCTTCCCGATCGAAAAGATCCACGTTCCCGTAAAGAGAAAGAAGACCCTCAAACCTGAGCTGGTGCACCAGCTCGCCGAAAGCATCCTGGAGATCGGGCAGCAGACCCCGGTTCTGATCCGATCTGACGGCGACCAGTTCGTTCTGGTCGAGGGCCTGCACCGCCTTGAGGCCTGCAAGGCGCTGGGCGAAGATAATATCCTCGCCACCCTGGTGTCGGCAGAATACGCCCAGCACCGGGCGGTGCTGTCCGACAGCGCCGAGGTCGAGGCCGAACGCGAGAAAATGGGACGGCTCAAGCGCCTGCGTCTCGAAAAGGAGGCGGCCGAGAAGGCGCTCGCTGCCGCCCACGAGGAGCCCAGACCATCGCCACCCGCGCAACCGCCAGGCCCCGTGATCCTGCCAGAACCGCAAGCCGCGCCAGCGCAGAAAGATCACCACGACCGACCGGCGGCAATAAAGCCGATGAAGCCGATCAAGGAACCGCCAGCACGCAGTGCAAAGGCCACCCGCAAATCCGAACCGGCCCGCCCCAAGACGCTGTCCGCCTGGATCGAGCAGCAGAAGCGCGACGGCAGCCGTTATTGAGCGGGGCAGATGGCGTGCACAGAGTGAGGAAAAAGCACGGCGCGCCTGCGTGCCAGCCCGAAATGTGAGATCACCGGATCGCAGGTTGCGGACAAGGGACCATGTACCCTGTTCAGGCTTGCGTAAACCAGGTGCCGGATCGAACCAGATCGAGCCAGCCGCGCCCCGAAAGATCGGGTGATGCCGCGCGGCAGGCCTGGGCGATCCATACCCGGATTCGCGCGTCCACATCGCACGGATTGCCAACGTTCCCACACCCCATTGATCCCGCAGGCCCCGCAACCGGCTGCGGAAAGGGTGCGAACCAGTGTGTGGGCGGATGTTACGCTGCCATTTTTGCGTCCCGGCACGTTATTCGCCCGGCAGATGCGGGATGGCCATCATGCTCTTGTGCATTGCGCATTCTTGACCAGCCAGGCCGCGCCTGGCTACCGCGCGGCCACCGACCACAGATGTGTTTCCACTTTCGATGATACCGGAGCCAACCAGGCGATCGTTGTTGATGGTGTCAAGGTATTCGAGTTGCCCTGGGCGACCCGGGCTGCCGTTTGATGTCTGATCAACGATCACCGGCAGGCCGTCGCCCGACGAAGCGCTCCCCCGGGCGCCTTCGCGCGGTGTGCAGCGAGCCGTCGCAGAAAACAGCAGGGGCAGGGAACGCGGCAATCCACGCGGCACACATCACCATGATCCTTGCCGCGCATCGCCTGGGCAAGACCTGGCGGTCAACATTTTCATTCTTCGCCGCTCGTCCCTTCGCCGGATGCTCCGATTTCCTGCAACACCGCATTGACATCCGGCGGCACATCGTCCCGATCATCGCGGGCATCCGGAACTTCTGCCGCCTTTTTCTCCCCCTCCTCACTCCGCTTCATGACGGCAGCATGCGCATGCCATCTATTCCTGAAGTCTTCGTAACTTCTGGGGAAAGAGTGTTGTTGCAACTCCTGACTTCCATCTAAAAAGATGGCAGGTTCTATTCCCTCGTCGCTCATGAAATCCTGTAAGAATGCCTGCAGATGTATTGCCTCCACGGGAGAACGCCCCATGAGAGTCATTTCCTGTTTTAATACCTTTCGACGTATTGCTTTGCGTTGCGTGTCAATCGTTACAATCGGATATGGCCTTCCCGCCAACACTCCCTTCAACTCCCTACGCCCATCATAATCGAATATTCCAATGAAGTGGCAACCATCTGATTCAGCAGCCTCGCAAAGTGCGAACGCAAGTTCCACAGACAACACCAACTTGTCTGCAGACGAAAATCTTCCCAGGCGAAAGCCGCAATCAATGCTCTTGCCCAGAAAGTCAAACTCATGGGGCGTAGTATCTGCCCTGCCCTCCACTTTCTCGTCAGGGAAAATGCTGGGAGAGTTCTGATCATCATCGCCCATCGGGACTGTGATGTTTGGCGACGGGAACGCAGCCAGCCAGGCGGTCCCTTTCACGTCGAGATGTCCACCACAAGCTTCCAGGATTTTGCCATAATCTGCAAGCGCTTGAATAAACGCATTCACAATGCAGACAAGATGATCCCTGCTGTGCACACGACAGCAAAAAATGATCTCGTCGCCAACCCTCTTCCAGGTGGTTGGAAAGGCCTCGAGTCCGCTGGTAGCCAAATTCGCGGCTTCAGCCTGCCGATCAAAAAACCTGCGCAGACTCGTCGGAAACTCCTGGTAAAAATTACCGATCTCTACGATCCAAACAGGATGGACAGAATCTCCTGCCTCCGCACCGGATCCTCCTTTGAACCCGGTCGACCCCACCAGGTCAACCGACAGGAAAATGCGGGATCGATACTCCGGACAAACTCCCACGCTTAAACGGGCTCCAGCCCCAGGCTCTTGGCTCTGATCTGAGCAGATTGAACACTGACACCAAATACTACAGCAGCATCTCTGGCGCCCCGCCTATTATACGTACTCGTAAAGATCTCGCGAGGCATCAGGAATGCCGCCGCAAACCAGTTCGCCTCCCACTCGGCCCGCTGCTGGTCGACGTCGTTTTCATCAACCCACCTTCTGGCGACCATTCTGGCGTTGGGCGTCTGCCTCTTCACCCCTGGGTAGTGCAGAAAGAGATGCCCAAGCTCATGGGCAATGGTAAACCTGTTCCTCCCAGGCGATGTCATCGTAGGCAGAAAGATCGTGAAATCACGTGCCGACCGAACCACGATCGACTCCGGCACCTCGCCCGTGCCAGGTACATCCTTGTACTCAATGCGTCCCCCCAACCGCGAAACAAGAGGCTCAATAGAATCACCTGGACGAAAGTTAAGCTTTGTCGCTGCCGCCTCAGCAAAATTCCAGATGCCCGCTCTGGAGACGCGGATCGGTGCAGGCAACACATCCCCAACCATGGAAATCTCCCAGCCTCCGGTTTTACCGTAGGCCCTTTCAGTTCCTGATCTGTTCCAGAACTTAGAGGATGCGCCAATCCGTGTCACCCAAAATTTTCCATCGGCAGGCTGGCGGAGAGACCCAGTAGCGGATCATCATTTGGGAACCCGAGGTTCCATCCGGTCCGCCAGCCTGGGCCATATTGGGCAGCCCGCCGCCCTTGTCGCCGAACACGCCTGAGGCCGGGCGCACCAGTTCGACGGCATTATGGCTTGCAGTGAGATCGGCGGTGATGCCGCCCACGGCGCCAGCCACCGCCATAACCGGTTCATATTCAAAGCCATCCACCGGCCGATCCTGCCACAAACACGACGGCGAAGACCGCTACTCCGCTCTGGGGAACCAGACATAATGGAGGGCTGGAGCCCACAATCCTCCGGTCTGGGCCAAATCGGCCCGCCCGCCTCCGCCCTTGCCGCCGAGCACGTTTGACGCCAGGCGCACCTGCTCGACCGCGTGATCGCTTGCAATGAGATCGGCGAAATGACGACCTCTTCCACATTCTCCAGGCTCGACAGATCGAACATGGCGGCCATCTTCAATCATGCTGATGTCGCAACATGTGTTCCCGAAAGGCACACGTTGATGCGAGTGTGACAGCCATTTTCACCATGGCTTTTAAACCAGCATCAAGCGTCGATCCGAAGCCAAGGGACGATAGACCAGCCCGCGTCTGGCGTCGGTCCAGTCAGTGATTTGCGGCATATCGCTGGTGTCAATGACACGATCCGGATTTGCATCAAGAGCTTCGATTTCCGACTTTTCCAGGGTAAAGAAGACATCAGGAAACGCGTGACAAGGACAAAATTCAAAATTCTGTGATGCCCCGCATGGTCTTCAACAGGCGCGCGAAGGCTCAGGCTCGGCAAGATGCAAGATACGCAAAGCCCATTGAGGATCCGTGTGCGACGTCGAAGTCTCCGCCAATGAATGCTGAGCATTCTGTGCTCGAATCGCGTCTTGAGGAACCGAACCAATCGAACAGATCGCTAGCACGGCGCTGTACACACCTCACAGCCCAAGCTCTGTCACCATAATCTGCCTGACCAGCGCGGCATCCCCGTCAGGTTATCGAAAGCCTGATCGGCTGAAATCAACACCACCCCCCTGGTGATGGCCGTTGCCGCAAGGATCCTGTCAAAGGGATCCCGATGCTCCCAGTCCAAGGCCGCAGCGACCAAGCTTACCTGAGGTGTGAGATCTATGAAATGCACAGCCTGCTCATCGGCAAGATCAATCAGACGATCGAGGAACGGTGCCATCTCCGGCCATTTGCCAAGACGGACCTTCTGGCCAATTTCAAACAGGCTGATGACACTCACAAATACGGTGTGAGCTTCCTCCATCGCATCGACCACTCTGCTTGACAGCCGACGGTCGGCCGTCAGAGACCACACCCATACATGGGTGTCGAGCAGAACCTGCGTCACGCGCCACCTTCCCAAAGAGCCAGCTCATCCTCGCTCATGGGCGTGAAGAAATCAGGCCCGGGCCCCAGGAGCTGGCCCTTAAGCACACCGATTTTGAACTTTTTCTGCTCGATCGGGATGAGCTTCACCACGGGTCGTTTGCCCTTGGCGATCACAACCTCTTCGCCAGCCAACGCGGCCTCGATCAGTTTCGATAGACTGGTTTTTGCAGCATGAACGGTAACCTGCAACGAACCCTCCTCTTAGCTAACTTAGCTAACATTAGCGGATTTTTCCTCGCCATGGAAGAGAATTTGATCACAGAAACGTTCGTGATCGGCGCCTTTTCGCCGACATAGCCGCAGGGCTTGCAAGCTGAAGTCGCTCCTGACGGGATGGCGGCGATCCAGGCCATACCTCAGCTCGCCTCCGGGCACCCTGACAGAACTGAAATATCCTGGATTCACAATATGTTGTAACGGTTTTGCCAATTCCTGAGGCCCACATTCGGTGCACGACATCAATGCAAGATCCTGTCAGCGAAACGATTACGGACCGAGCGACTGATGCTGGAGCGGCCCCGAGACCTGTCGGACGGATATCTCACAGCGCCCAGAAAGCTGCCAACAGGACCAACAGGCTCCCTGTGGATTCAATCTTCAATCCCGCTAAGGGAGCGGCGATGATGCAAGCGGCCTTGAGCTGCCAGGGCCCGTTACAGAAGCGGTTTCCAGCCTGACGAACCAGTTGTTGGAACCGACCGTTCTCAACCAGCGAGCGCTTTTTCAATCGCCTCCAGCGCCGCCTGCCCCTTTTTTCTGTCCGGTCCGCCGGCCTGGGCCATATCCGGCCGCCCGCCGCCGCCCTTGCCGCCGAGCACGCCAGAAGCCAGACGCACCAGCTCGACCGCATTATGGCGTGTCGTGAGATCGGCGAAATCACGACCTCTTCCACTTTCTCCGGGCACACGCATCCAGATCAAACAGGGTCGCCATCTTCAATCATGCTGATGTCGCAACATGTGCTCCCGCAAAGCTGCATTGATGCGAGTCTGATAGCCATTTTCACCACGGCTTTTGAACCAGCCAA
Organism: Alphaproteobacteria bacterium; assembly: GCA_009781045.1. GTDB lineage: Bacteria > Pseudomonadota > Alphaproteobacteria > Rhizobiales > Xanthobacteraceae > Bradyrhizobium. The sequence goes on along the minus strand of WQYW01000019.1, from coordinate 16,991 downwards.
CAACATCAGCGTCGATCCGAAGCGAGAGCATCGTCTTCAACGGGCGATAGACCAGCCCGCGTCTGGCGTCGGTCCAATCAGTGATTTCCGGCATATCGCTGGTATCAATGACGCGATCCGGATTTGCTTCAGGAGCTTCGATTTCCTTTTGAAGCTCGGGCGGCAACGGACTGGAATTTCCCTTCTTCATAAGCTTTCCTTTCTCGTGGCGTGGCTTGACGAGCACTGATTATGCGGTCTGCGCTGTCGTCGTCGGACCATGCATAAACAACGAAAAGCAGGAGAGAGCTGGCGCTGGATGGCTTGCCGATAGTCCGCCAGCGCTCCTCGTCCAGGCAGGGATCAAGGACAGTGAGCGCGAACGGATCGTCGAACACACGGGCATGCGTATGCGCGCGATGTGCCGACATCGAAATCAGCAATCCGCATCGGAGCCGCCGTTCATGACCGCACTCAAGCCCACTTATCCTTCTCGGGAGCGCCGTCGCTGGGCCTCAACATACGCACGCAGAACGGCATTCATCCGGGTGAGGTGTCCTTTTCCTCCGTTCTTGAACCATTCCGCCACATCTTTGTCCAGACGCAGATGCACGGAGGTCTTGCCGTGAGGCAAGACTACTTGAGCATCGTTCCAGAAATCCTCACCAAGCGATTCAGCCTCCGGCGCATCAGCTCGGGTCTGGAATTCGTCACGCGCCGCACGCTCGCGAGCCTCGCTAAGAGAATACCTTACGATAGTAGATTTCCTGCTCATGCTTCGAAGCCTTCTGTGCGCTAATGATGCGGACAACGTTCTCTTCAGACCAGGTATAGACGATGCGATATACATCGAAATCGACCCGACCGATTGCAATCAAGCGCGTCTCGCCATAATCTTCCTGATCGTCAATGCGTTCAATCAGCGGGTTTTCAAAAAGGGCAGTGACCCGATCAAAACACACCCCATGCTTGATCAGATTGCTCGCCGCCTTGTCCTCGTCCCACTCGAACTGAAGTCCCGTTTCATCCACGGTGCCTCACAAAATTCGGTACACATTTGTGTATCAAAAATGGCATCGCCAACAAGCTTCGTCAAGGAGCAAAATGAACTGTCTTTGTTCTTTCTTCGGTTGTGCAGCGCTTAACCAGGTTCCATCACCCTAAATCCGGGAGCTGGATGCGAAACCGCGCCGGAAGTGATTGTTTCGACGCCGAATTTCGCACTCGCCCCGGTCACCCGTTGGGTGACGATCCGAGAGTGGCTCGACATTTCACTTAACCAGCACATTGAACAATGATCAATTTCGCTAGCATCGAAATGAACACTGTTCAACCGACTTTTCTGGGAAGTGCCGGAGAAATTCTCAGGCGCGAAGCGCTTTTTCGATCGCCTCCAGCGCCGCCTGCCCCTTTTCTCCGTCCGGTCCGCCGGCCTGAGCCATATCCGGCCGCCCACCCCCGCCCTTGCCGCCGAGCACGGTAGAAGCCAGACGCACCAGTTCGACCGCGTTATGGGTTGCAGTGAGATCGGCAGTGACACCGACCACGACGCCGGCCTTGCCATCGACTCCGACGCCGACAATGGCGACAATCCCGGAACCAATCTGCTTCTTGCCGTCATCGGCAAGGCTTTTGAGGTCCTTCATCTCAATGCCGTTGACGAGGCGCGCCATCAGCCTGACGCCGCCGACCTCGCGCACGCCGTCATCGCCGGAATTCGTTCCCCCGCCCATCGCCAGTTTGCGGCGGGCATCGGAGAGATCGCGCTCAAGCTTCCTGCGCTCTTCCATCAGGGCGGCAACCCGTGCCGGGGCGTCGTCAAGCGAGGTTCGGAGTTCGCCAGCCAGCCGGCGCGCCAGCGCCATGGTGTCATTGGCGGCCTTGCGCGCATGATGGCCAGTCAAAGCCTCAATACGCCGCACGCCCGCCGCCACCGCGCTGTCGCTGGTCAAAGTGATCAGGCCGATGTCGCCGGTCCGCCGGACATGGGTGCCGCCGCATAATTCGGTCGACCAGCCCAGCGCCCCCTGTGCCGATCCGCCCATGGCCACGACCCGGACCTCGTCGCCATATTTCTCGCCGAACAAGGCGCGGGCACCGGCATCCCGGGCCTCGTCCACCGCCATGATCCGGGTCACCACTTCATGATTGCCCAGCACCACCTCATTGGCGATGTCCTCAACGCGCGCCAGTTCCTCCGCCGACACCGGTTTGGGATGGACAAAGTCAAAGCGCAGGCGCTCCTGCGCCACCATCGAGCCGCGCTGGGCGATGTGATCTCCAAGCACCTGGCGCAGCGCCTCGTGAATGAGATGGGTGGCCGAATGGTTGGCGCGGATCGAGCTGCGCCGGGCATGGTCGACCTCAAGCTGCAGCGCGGTGCCTGATTTGAGCACGCCCTGCTCCAATGTGCCGAGATGGACAATGAGATCGTCAGCCTGTTTCTGGGTGTCGGTGACGCGGAAAACCACACCATCGGCGCGCAACACTCCGGCATCGCCGACCTGACCACCGGACTCGCCATAAAACGGGGTCTGATTGAGGATCACGGCACCGGTGTCGCCGCATTTGAGTTCCATCACCTCCTGGCCGTCTTTGACCAGGCCTGTAACCACGCCTTCGGCAATCTCGGTGTCATAGCCCAGGAATTCGCTGGCCCCGCATTTCTCGCGCAAGCCGAACCAGACACTCTCGGTGGCCGCCTCGCCGATACCTCCTAATGCCGCGCGCGCCTTTTCACGCTGGCGCTGCATGGCGTCGCTGAAGGAGGCCTGGTCGACGCTGATGCCGCGCGCTTTCAGGGCGTCCTGGGTCAGATCGAGCGGGAAACCATAGGTGTCATAGAGCGTGAAGGCGGTTTCGCCATCGAACATGTCGCCCGGCTTCAAGGCCGCACTCTTGTCATCAAGAATGGCCAGTCCCCGCGCCAGCGTCTTGCGAAAGCGCGTCTCCTCCAGCCGCAGCGTTTCCCGGATCAGCCCGTCGGCCTGGATCAGTTCCGGATAGGTCTGGCCCATCTCGCGCGCCAGCGCATTGACCAGACGATGCATCAGGGGCTCCCGCGCCCCGAGCAGCTGGGCATGGCGCATGGCCCGGCGCATGATCCGGCGCAGCACATAGCCCCTGCCCTCATTGGACGGCAGCACGCCGTCGGCAATGAGAAAGGCCGAGGCACGCAGGTGATCGGCGATCACACGCAACGAGGCTTTGCCGGGTCCTTGCGGATCGGCCGAGGTGAGATCCGCAATGGCATGGATCAGGGCGGTGAAGAGATCAATGTCATAATTGTCGTGCTTGCCCTGCAGCACCGCGGCCACGCGTTCGAGGCCCGCGCCGGTGTCGATCGAGGGCCGCGGCAGCGCCTGACGCCGCCCGCCCTCGAACTGCTCGAACTGCATGAAGACCAGATTCCAGATCTCGACATAGCGGTCGCCATCGGCATCGGCGGAGCCCGGGGGGCCGCCCCAGACCTTGTCGCCGTGGTCGTAGAAGATTTCCGAACACGGGCCGCAGGGACCGGTATCGCCCATCTGCCAGAAATTGTCGCTGCCTGCGATGCGCACAATGCGCGAATCAGGCAGGCCCGAGATCTTTCGCCACAGGGCATGGGCCTCGTCGTCGTCGATATAGACGGTGGCCCACAGGCGGTCCTTCGCAAGGCCAAGCTCGCTGGTGACGAGCTTCCAGGCCAGTTCAATGGCGTCTTCCTTGAAATAGTCGCCGAAGGAGAAGTTGCCGAGCATCTCGAAGAAGGTGTGATGCCGCGCCGTGTAGCCGACATTGTCGAGGTCGTTGTGCTTGCCGCCGGCGCGCACGCATTTCTGCGATGTGGCTGCGCGGTTATAGGGGCGGTTCTCGACCCCCGTGAACACATTCTTGAATTGCACCATGCCGGCGTTGGTGAACATCAACGTCGGATCATTGCGTGGCACCAGAGGCGAGGAGGGCACCACCGCGTGCCCGTTTCTGGCGAAGAAATTCAAAAAGGTCGACCGGATGTCGTTGACGCCGCTCATGCTGATCCCGCGGAAATTGATGCAGCCCTGCCAGTGGCTAAGATCACGGGCTTTGCGATCCCACCTGACATTGAGGCCCCAGGCTGTTCATTCCACAAAAGCACAGGCTGGCGCAAGAACATCAAGGGCTTGTCCTATCCGCTTGATTTCCCGGTGACTTGCGGTGAAGGCCGCGTTGACAGGCTTGGCCGGGCTGTGGTCTGTTTCGCTCCAACTGACGGCCACGTCGGGAGAGACCGGCAGAACTGCCGGCGCCGAAGGAGCAACCGCCCCGGAAACTCTCAGGCAGAAGGACCACGTGGCCTTGTGACATCTGGAAAGAGACAAGGCCCCTTGACCGGGGTTCTGTCCGCCGACGGGATAATGCTCTCAGGCACAGCGACAGATGGGGCTTCGACTGGTTTTTTTGCACCGGAAAACAGCTTTTCCGTGAGATGCCATGAGGAGATCTCATCTTGCTTGCCCCCGACGCCCCGCGCCCGCCCCGCCACACGCCCCTTTATGGGCTGCATCTCGAACTCGGGGCCCGGATGGTGCCCTTCGCCGGCACCACACTGCCGCTGCAGTATCGCGACGGGGTGCTGAAAGAGCATCTCTGGGTGCGGAACAGATGCGGCCTCTTCGACGTCTCCCATCTCGGCCAGATCGTGCTGCGCTCCAAATCCGGCCGGCTTGTCGACGCTGCTCTGGAGCTCGAGCGTCTGGTGCCGCAGGACATTCTGTCACTTGCCCCCCAGCGCCAGCGTTACGCCCAGTTCACGACCGATTTGGGCGGCATTCTCGACGACCTGATGGTGGCAAATTGCGGCGACCATCTTTTCCTGGTGGTCAATGCGGCGGCACGAGAGGCCGTTGAGGCCCATCTGGCGCGCCATCTCGGTTCCGACTGCGACATTGAGGTGTGTGATCGGGCTCTGATCGCCCTGCAGGGCCCGGAGGCCGAAAGCGTGCTGGCGAAATTCGCCCCTGACGTGGTGGGGATGCGCTTCATGGATGTCCGCCGCCTCAGCCTTGCCGGCAGCGACTGTGTGGTGGCACGTTCCGGCTATACCGGCGAGGATGGCTTCGAGATCTCGGTTCCGTCCGCCGCGGCGCAAGGCCTGGCACGGGCCCTGCTTGCCGATGGAGAGGTACGCCCGATCGGACTTGGCGCCCGCGACAGTCTTCGGCTTGAGGCTGGACTGTGCCTTGCCGGGGACGACATCGACGCCACCACCACCGTGGTCGAGGCAGAGCTGCAATGGTCGATCCAGGCCAGCCGCCGCCGGGGCGAGCGCGCCGGCGGTTTCCCCGGTGCCAAGGTGATTCTCGACCAGATCGCGCATGGCGCGCCCCGCATCCGTGTCGGCCTGGCCCTGGAAGGCCGCGCCCCCTTGCGCAAGGGAGCGCTGCTCTTTGCCGACACCACCTCGGACCAGCCAGTCGGGACGGTGACCTCGGGAGGTTTTGCACCGAGCCTCAACGCGCCGATCGCGATGGGCTATGTGACCTCGGCGCTGCGCGCGCCGCAAACCCCGCTCTTTGCCTTGCAGCGCGGCAACCACCTCGCGGTCCGGGTCGCACCCCTGCCCTTCGTCACCAACACCTCCAGGCGATAACCGAAAAATGCCACAAGCGGGAAGGATCGAACCATGAGCACCACACTTTACAGCCCCGACCATGAATGGCTGAAAGTCGAGGGCAATATCGCCACCATCGGCATTACCGACTACGCCCAGCAGCAGCTCGGCGACATCGTCTATGTCGAACTGCCCAAGGTCGGACGCGGCTTTGCCAGGGCCGAGGTGGCCGCCGTCGTTGAATCGGTCAAGGCCGCTTCCGACATCTATGCGCCGATTTCCGGCGACGTGGTCGAGATCAACACGGCACTTAACGAACAGCCGGCGCTGATCAATTCGGATGCCGAAGGCCAGGGCTGGCTCTTCAGGTTCAAAATGACCGACCCCCGCGAACTCGGTGCCCTGATGGACGCCGCCGCCTATGAGGCGCACACGACGTGAGCGCGCACAGAGAACGGGGGGACTTCGTCCGCCGCCATATCGGACCGTCGCCCCACGACATCCGCGCCATGCTGGAGCAGATCGGAGTCGACAGCGTGGCAGCGCTGATGGCACAGGCCCTGCCCGCCGACATCCGACAACACCATCCCCTGGTGCCCGATGCCGCGCTTGAAGAGAGCGCGGCTCTGGCACATGTCCGGGAGCTTGCACAGCGCAATCAGGTCTTCACCTCCCTGATCGGTCGCGGCTACTGCGGCACCATCCTGCCCGCGGTGATCGGGCGCAACATCCTGGAAAATCCGGCCTGGTACACCGCCTACACGCCCTATCAGCCGGAAATCAGCCAGGGACGGCTTGAGGCGCTGTTCAACTTCCAGACCCTGACCTGTGACCTCACCGGGCTTGATGTCGCCAACGCCTCGCTGCTCGATGAGGCCACCGCAGCGGCCGAGGCCATGGCGCTGGCCTTCCGGGTCAAAGGCGCACGATCCGGCGCAGCCGCGAGGTTTTTCGTCGATCACGACGTCCACCCCCAGACCCTTGCGGTGTTAAAGACCCGCGCCGCCCCCTTTGCCTGGTCATTGATCATCGGCGACCCCGATACCGACCTCCGCACCGCGCTGGATCGCGGCGACGTTTTCGGAGCGCTTCTGCAATATCCCGGCAGTTCAGGCGCTTTGCGCGATCCCAGCGCTGCCATCACCGCGCTTCATGGGGCCGGCGCGCTCGCCATCGTCGCCGCCGATCCGCTGGCACTGACCCTGATCTCATCCCCCGGCGCACTGGGAGCCGACATCGCCATCGGCTCGGTGCAGCGTTTCGGCCTGCCCATGGGCTATGGCGGTCCCCACGCCGCCTATATGGCGGTCCGTGACGCACTCAAACGCGCCCTTCCCGGCCGCATCGTCGGCCTCTCTGTCGACCGCCGCGGCGCGCCCGCCTGGCGGCTGGCGCTGCAGACCCGCGAGCAGCATATCCGCCGCGAGAAGGCTACTTCCAATATCTGTACCGCACAGGTCCTGCCCGCGGTACTGGCCTCGATGTATGCGGTCTATCACGGCCCCGAAGGACTGCGCGACATCGCCCAGCGCGTGCACCATCACGCCTGCGTGCTTGCTGCGGGACTCCTGGAACTCGGCTTTGCCCCACGCCATGCGCATTTTTTCGACACCATCACGGTCGATGCCGGCGAAGCCCGCGATGCCATCATTGCCCGGGCACTGGATGCAAATATCAATCTCGGCCTCGACCACGGTCCGGACCGACCTTCCGATCTGCGCATCGCGCTTGATGAGACTACCACGCCTGAAATCATTGAGGCGGTGTGGCGCGCGTTCGGCGCTGGCTTCACCTGGGCCGGGATCGAGGCCTCCGCCTGTGAGACGCTGCCGGATGGCCTGCGCCGCGTCAGCCCCTTCCTCACCGCGCCCGTATTCTACAACCACCATTCCGAGACCGAAATGCTGCGCTATATGCGCAAGCTCGCCGACCGCGATCTGGCGCTTGACCGCGCCATGATCCCGCTCGGCTCCTGCACCATGAAGCTGAACGCGACCACGGAAATGATGCCGCTGTCCTGGCGCGAATTCGCCGATCTGCACCCCTTCGCGCCCCCGGAACAGGCGGAGGGCTATGCCGCCCTGTTTGAACGTCTCAAGACCTGGCTCTGTGCACTCACCGGCTACGACGCGATTTCGCTGCAACCCAATTCCGGGGCCCAGGGAGAATTTGCCGGCCTGCTGGCGATTGCCGCCTGGCACGCCTCCCGTGGCGAAGAGCACCGCAAAGTCTGCCTGATTCCGGCCTCCGCGCATGGCACCAATCCCGCATCAGCAGCGATGGCGGGCATGGAGGTGGTGGTGGTGGCCTGCGGCAGCAATGGCGACGTCGATGTCGATGACCTGCGTGCCAGGGCCGAAGCGCACTCCGGGCGGCTTGCCGCGGTCATGATCACCTATCCTTCCACCCATGGCGTGTTCGAGGACCGCATCCGCGAGATCTGCGACATCACCCACGCGCATGGCGGACAGGTCTATCTCGACGGCGCCAACCTCAATGCCCAGATCGGCCTGGCACGACCCGGCGATTACGGTGCCGATGTCAGTCACCTCAATCTCCACAAGACCTTTGCCATTCCCCATGGCGGCGGCGGCCCGGGCATGGGGCCGATCGGCGTCAAGGCCCATCTCGCCCCCTTCCTGCCCGGCCATCCCGCAACCGACCACCACTGCGCAGTCGGACCGGTCGCCGCTTCCCCGAACGGTTCGGCCTCGATTCTCACCATCTCCTATCTCTATATTCTGATGATGGGCGGCGAAGGATTGAAGCGGGCCAGCGAAATCGCGATTCTGAACGCCAACTATATCGCCTCGCGGCTCGATCCGCATTTCCCGGTGCTCTACAGAAATGCCCGGGGTCGTGTCGCCCATGAATGCATCCTCGATCCGCGCGGCCTCAAAGCCTGCGGCGTCACCGTCGACGACATCGCCAAACGCCTGATTGATTACGGCTTCCATGCGCCCACCATGAGCTTTCCGGTGGCGGGAACGCTGATGGTGGAGCCCACCGAGTCGGAATCCAGGGCGGAACTCGATCGCTTCTGCGACGCCATGATCGCAATAAGAAGCGAGATCGCAGCAATCGAAGCCGGGCAGTTGACGATTGAGGACTCGCCGCTCCGTTACGCGCCCCATACCGTCCATGACATCGCCGACGACGGCTGGGACCGCCGCTACAGTCGCGCCGCAGGCTGCTTTCCCCCGAGCGTGTCACGCCTCGACAAATACTGGTGCCCGGTCGGCCGGATCGACAATGTCCATGGCGACCGCAATCTCATCTGTCGCTGGTCATGATTGCGCAAAAGAGCCGCGCCGGCGCCCGGCACCTCTGGCGGGTTGACGGCTGCGGCCGGCACGCCACGGCAACTCCGCCGTGTCGATGCCGCCGCAGCACAGGAAATCCACCTGTGCCTGCACGCGGGATGAGGGAAAGGATCGGGCGGTTTCACGCCGCATGGCGCCGGGCGCGATCGCCAGATCCGGGCGATCTGCCGTGAACCGGCACAGCAGGATCGCCCTCAGGTCCGACCCGCTTCGCTGCAACAAAGACCGACTGCGGGAATGCCGGGGCAATTTCGGCACTCCCGCTGCCACCCAGAACCAGGGTGTCACGCCTCCTCGGCGTCGCCTCCGGAAGAGCCGACAAGAATCTGTTCGGCGATCAGCCCTGAGTTCTGACGGATCGCGCTCTCGATCTTGGCGGTCATCTCGGGGTTGCCCTTGAGGAAGGTCTTGGCGTTCTCACGCCCCTGCCCGAGGCGCTGACTGTCATAGGAAAACCAGGCACCGGACTTCTCGATGATGCCGGCCTTGACGCCGAGATCGAGGATCTCACCCATCTTGGAGATGCCCTCGCCATACATGATATCGAACTCGACCTGCTTGAAGGGCGGCGCCAGCTTGTTCTTCACCACCTTGACACGGGTGGTATTGCCGATCACCTCCTCGCGATCCTTGATCGCACCGGTGCGGCGGATGTCGAGACGGATCGAGGAATAGAATTTGAGGGCATTGCCGCCCGTCGTGGTCTCCGGCGAGCCATACATCACACCGATCTTCATGCGGATCTGGTTGATGAAGATCACCATGGTGTTGGACTTGTTGATCGATGCCGTCAGCTTGCGCAACGCCTGGCTCATCAGCCGCGCCTGCAGGCCCGGCAGCGATTCACCCATTTCGCCTTCGAGTTCAGCCTTCGGCACCAGCGCCGCCACCGAATCGATCACCAGCACATCCACCGCGCCCGAGCGCACCAGGGTGTCGCAGATCTCGAGCGCCTGCTCGCCGGTGTCGGGCTGCGAGATCAGGAGATCGTCGATATTGACCCCGAGCTTGCGGGCATAGACCGGATCGAGCGCATGTTCGGCATCGATAAAGGCGCAGATGCCACCCTTCTTCTGCCCTTCCGCCACCGCATGAAGGGCCAGTGTGGTCTTGCCCGACGATTCCGGCCCGTAAATTTCCACAATCCGGCCCTTCGGCAGTCCGCCGATGCCGAGCGCGATATCGAGCCCGAGGGAACCCGACGATACCGCCTCGATATCCATCGACCGGTCGGCTTTGCCGAGTTTCATCACCGATCCCTTGCCGAACTGGCGCTCGATCTGGGACAGCGCGGCGGCCAGGGCTTTACTTTTGTCCATGGAAGATCCTTCGACGATGCGCAGGGGGGCAGAGGTGGCAGATGCGGCAGGCATTGCTGTGGCTCCTTATGGCGGGGATTCGACGGCGGTTGAACAAACAATTCGGAGAAATCATCTCAAATCTGTTGTACATTATTTGTTCTTGGTTCGCAATATGTTCCTGCATTTTCAGCCCCAAAAAGCCGAATTTCTCTCCTGGAACCTCCGCCTGATCGCCAACATGTTCAGAACAGGGACGTTTTTTTGCCGCTCCGACAATCCCCGAACTGCCATTTTCGGCCCGGCGCTCCATACTCCAGGTGGAAATCCACAGCCTGCATCACTTCACAGTTGCAATCCGACCAGCTGCAGCAACGGCGAGCAGCCCGCGTCTCACGCCCCTGGCGAAAAATGGCTGCCGCAGATTTCAGCCTGAATCCGTGAACCGGATGCGAAACATCAAGGCAAGTGATTGTTTCGACGCCGGATTTTGCACCCGCCCGGGTCCCCCGACGGGTAACGATCCGGGAGTGGCTGGATCCGTCCCAAAGCAGCGTGAATGCATGGGCTTTTCCCGTCACAACGGGCTGCCAGCGGCCTTTTCAGCTCCAGACAAAGCGTAACTGCCGAGTTCGAACAAAGGCGGTTCGCACTCCGCTCGAAATCCGCAAAAAATTGCGCCTCTCCAATCGGGATGATCATCCATCGCCACGAATCACCTCCAGCAGGGAAGGCGACTGGGCCTCGACAGCGTCAACAAGGAGCACAGTCCGTCGCTTCTGAAATGGAACGTGGGTAGAAACCAAAAAGGCCCATTGAATCAGCACTCCCGGGAAAAAAGTCTCCCGTGTGCGTGCGCGCCCCGAGCCAGGGCCGAAACCCAGGGGCCGAAACCCAGGGGCCGAAACCCAAGGGCCGAAACCCAGGGCTGACACAAAAGGCAGGTGCGGATCGCTATTGCCAGACCCGACAGCGCAAAATGCAGGGGAGCCCCGGCCTCGAACCACCACGCTCTGCAAGGGGGCCGCCGCCAGCCGGCCGGGCGCAGCACCTTCCCGCCAGCACTTACTCGAGCGGGCCCATCTCGGCGGTCAGCTGGGAAATCAGGCGATCCGACACCTGTCCGGTGACCGGCATTTTATGCGCTGCCTCGAATTCCCGGATCGCGCCCCTTGTCTCGGGAGTAATGGTCCCGGTCGCACTGACCTGGCCAAAGCCATATCGCGCCAGCGCGCGCTGGACCGCCGCGATCCGTCGCGCCGGGCTGGGCCGGGAACTGCCCGCCGTCGTTGCCTTCACCAGGTTGGTCAGGGGATCCGACGCCGCGCCTGTCGCCGGCGCATCGGCGCGATTCTGTGGCTGCCGTGATTCGACCGCCGCCGCAGAGCGCGGCACCGGCTTCGTCGCCGGTGCCGCAATTGGCAATGCCATGCCGAACATCGGCGCCGGGTGACGCCCGCTCTGAAAGAACAGCGCATTGCCCATGATGGCGCAGACCGTCACCACGGCAACTCCCACCGCAACCGTGTCCTTCGGACTGTGCAGCAACAGCTGCATCACGACATTGCGCCCGGCATCCGGCGCTTCGGCCGCATCGGCCGAAGGCCGCCGCCGGCGGGGTGCTCCCTGGCTTGCAGACCGTTTAGGCACGTTTTTTCACCAAAGCTGGTTGTTCCCTGGAGCCCGCCACCGGGACCAGCGCCGTCACCGTACAGCCACCATGGGTCTCATCCCACACCAGCGGCAGTTTCACCGTAACTGTGGTCCCGGCTCCAACTTCGCTCGAGACGTTCAGTTCACCGTGATGCAGCGCCACCAGGCTTTTCACAATCGACAGCCCGAGTCCTGTCCCCTCATGCCGGCGCTGATAGACATTGCCGACCTGGAAGAACGGCGCTCCGATCCGCTTGAGATCATCGGGCGCGATGCCGACGCCAGTATCCCTGATCCGCACCACGAGTTCAACATCCGTGGCCTCGGCGACGACCGCGACCTGGCCACCCCGTCCGGTGAATTTGATGGCGTTCGAGATCAGGTTGAGCACGATCTGTTTGAAGGCGCGGGCGTCGGCGTTGACCATCGGCAGATCCCGCGGCGCATCGGTGACGAGATCAATATCGCCCTCGCGGGCCTTCAGCGCCAGCAGATTGCAGCACTGCACCAGCGCCCCGCGCGGCGAAAAAGGCTCCGGTACAATCTCGAAACTGCCGGCCTCCAGCCGCGCCATATCCAGAATGCCGTTGACGACCGAGAGCAGGTGGCGGCCGGAATCGGCGATCAGCCCGGCATATTCCTGGCGCCTTGCAGGCTCGAGCTGCAGCGTCTGTTCCTGCACCAGCATCTCGGAGAAACCGATGATGGCATTGAGCGGCGTGCGCAATTCATGGCTCATGGCAGCGAGGAAACGGGTCCTTGTGGCCTGGGCGGCTTCCGCGGCACTATGTGCCTCGGAAAGTGCATCCTCCTCGACCTTGCGCGCACTGATATCCCGCAGCACCGCGACAACCTGCCGATCGTCGGCGCCTTCCCCAGCCGCCGCCAGCGGATTGCAGCGCATTTCGATCCAGATGAAGCGCCCGCCGCTCAGGCTGTCCCGCCGGGCACGGAAACGCACACAGCGCTGCCTGCCGCACGCTGCATCCGACAATGCGGTGAGATAAACCGGGCGATCGGCGACATGCACACGCTCGAACAGGCCATGCCCGAGCAGGGTCGAAACCTCGGTGCCGAGCAGATCTTCGGCTACGGGCGAGATGAACAGCACCGCACCATTGCCGCCGTGTCGTGAAATCACATCGCTCATATTGCGCGCCAGGAGCCGGTAACGCTCCTCTTCGCGCAGCAGCAGCGCCATGCTGGTGCGCGACAGGGATTCGGCCCCGAAGGCAAGGCCCGCCGCATAGAGCATCGCGGAAATGACACCTGCGGCCATCAGGATGCGGTGGTCGGTGGCGTTCGCCATCGGCGGCAACAGATCAAAGTAACCGAGCACCACTAGAAGCACGGCACAGCACAAGGCCAGAGCGGCAGCAAAGCCCACCACCCGCCGCGAGGCCGACAGCGCGGCCTCAAGCGGAATTACCAGGAGCCACACCGCGGCGAAGGATTCGATTCCTCCCGAGGTCGCCGCCACCGCCACGATCACGGAGGCCAGCGCCAGCGATGACAGCATGTGCGCGTATTCGAACCGACCGGTATGCGACAGATACCAGGACACCACGATCGGCGACATCAGGCCTGCGAAGACCACAACTTCGAGTGCGCTGGGCGCGCCCCGCATCACCAGATAGATCGGGAAGGTGGCGAATACCGCAAGGCTCCCCAGGAGCCGCGGTGCGATGAAGGCGCGATGGCGCGCCCGGGTCAACGCATTCCTGCGCGCCGAGGGATGCAGCAGAGCGTCGACACTATTTTGAATGATACTCAACACTGTCACGGGGGCTTCACGCGTCGGCTCGTTCACTTAAGACACGCCGCAACGTCTCCTTGGTTCGTAAAGCCAGCGTGTCAGAGCGACATTAAGCGAACACTAAGGCAGCCCCACATGGCGCCGGGCGCTATTGGAATCGTTGCATTTTTGCTTCGAATTGAAACTTTCATAGTGAACAGAGCCTTTCCCGCACTCCCAGGCCCGGAGGTAAAGCGCGCACGTCAACAGAAAATTTACCGCCCCCCTTCACTCTTCTTCACTCTGATCTGCCGCGTGTGGCGTAAAAGACAGGTCCCAGGAATGCGTTTTCTGTTCCGCATGATCTTCTGGCTCGGGCTGGTGCTGGTATTCCTGCCCCGAGACAAGACCGAGGAGCCCGTCGGCACGCCGCATATCGGCGCATCCGAGGCGGTCCAGGCCGCGGCTGCCACCGCCTCCGACATCGGCCAGTTCTGCAATCGCCAGCCTGCGGCCTGCGAGGTCGGCGGCCACGCTGCGACCATCATCGGCCAGCGCGCCCAGGACGGCGCCCGCAAAGTCTACCGCATGATCACCGCCCCTGATCACAGCGGAAAGAAGGCTCCCGAGCGCGGTGACAGAAAGGCCCCCGATCACACCGGTTCGATCCTCAGTGACAGCATGGAGGTATCCGGCAACCGCGCAGCAGAGAGCGATCCATCCCCTGAGGCCGACCTGGCCAAAGACGGGCCGCCTCTGTCACAGCAGGCCGTCCCGGCGCAGGATCCCAGTGGCGACACTCTGACGGCTGAGGACCGCCTGCCGGAATGGCGCATGGCGCCATCGCCCCGCCACTGAGTGCAGGCTGGCATCAAAGCCATCTTCAGGAACTCCCAGGCCGGCGGAATTGCTCCCCCACATCAAGGCGCGTGGGCTGCGGCAGGCGCAGTCGGTACAACCCGCAAGACCCAGGTCTGACGCAACAGGTCTCACGCCTGCGGTGGGAAGCTGCGATTGCCCGCGAAAACGGACTGAACTTCCGCAATCCGGTCCTCCTTCTCTTCACGTGATCGGCTCTGCCTCGGGGCGCGCACGCCGGCGCACGCACGCCTCACGCCCACAGCTGATGCGCCGTTCCAACAAATCCCGCCAACAGCGACTCTGAACATACGCTTAACGCTCAAATCAGGCGCCAGAGCAGCAGAAAGGCTTTGCGCCTCGCATGGCAGGCACCGTCGCGTTGTGGCAGTCGGATGGCACCGCCAGAAAAGATATATGCCAGGTATGTTCTTGACTCCATCGCCTTTCATCGGGATATCTGGCATGCATCCGCCGACGCCAGCGCGGGGCCGCAAGCGGGCGCCTGATTTGCAGAAAAGACCGGGAAACAAAGCACGAGGAGGTTTCACGAAAGGAACCTTTCCTCCTCTGACTCCAGGTTAACTTTCAGTAAGGTTGCAACGATGGAACCCACGATATGCCCTCACCCTGGGTAGGCTACCCCGCAAATTCCCCGGTAACGAAAATCATCAAACGCGCGATCACCCAGTTTGCTCTGTGGTCGACGCAACTTCACGAACTCGGTGCCACCTTTGATGAAGGCGACGCCATTCCCTACTGGAACCTGCTCTCCGCAATCCACGCCTTGACGGACGAGGAAGGTCATCCGCTCCGCGCCACCGACGCCTATGCATTCGCCGGCGGCAGCCTCTCCACGGGCAAACGGAAACTGGCCGAACTGATCCGGCTCGGGCTGGTGGTGACACGCGAAAACCCCACCAAACGCACCGAGCGATTTGTAACCATATCCCCCGCTGCACGACGAGCGGTCATCGTCACACTGGACTCCTGGGCCGACAACTACGCCGAAGATACCGCCGCCTACATAAAGCATCGCGCCAGCACTTCGGAAAGCACGCCCAGGACTCATCGTCACTCCCAGTAGAGTCGCAGAGTCGGGGGAACCAGCGGTCAACGCGGCTGAAACCAGGGGCCGCGATCGACGCGGCAACAGGGCAGGTCCGCTCCTCAGCCGCCTGCGCCCGCAACGCGATTCGACACTGTCCGCTCACGCCGGGCCGGATCCTCAAGGCCTTGCGGTCACATCGACAAA
Source organism: Alphaproteobacteria bacterium (assembly GCA_009781045.1). Lineage (GTDB taxonomy): Bacteria > Pseudomonadota > Alphaproteobacteria > Rhizobiales > Xanthobacteraceae > Bradyrhizobium. The sequence goes on along the minus strand of WQYW01000019.1, from coordinate 1,315 downwards.
GTGAGGACGGCCTCCATCCGTTGCTCCTCCAGGCGACCCGCGATTTTTTCATCTGTTCTCTCACGCATCCAGGGAACGAGAAGAGACGCCGCAAGCCTCCTCGGGCATGGAACCAGACTCCGGTAGCTGTGCGGGCCAGCGCCTGTCGCTCGCTCTGTCGCGGCCCGCCGCGCAGCACATGGACTCCACAGGGCGCGCGGCGACGTGCCGCCCGGTGGGCGCGCTGCTGTCTTTCCGGAACTGAAAGAGAAACGCCCCCTCTTTGCGGACCGCGCCACTGCAACAGTCTCCACAACCGCAACCGGCTGGCGTCTGCGAATGGGCGCATTCGCTCCACGGGCGCACGCAGCTGGCACATTGCCCTGAGCGGGAAATTCACCAGATCCCTCAAGCCGTGCCGAAACATCCCCGCGGCAAGGGTCCCGACTTCGGATTCGGCAAACGCCTGCCTGAGGTCGTGCGGAGAACGGCGCCGAAAATTGTCAACCGGCAGGCGCAGGCCATTGTGGCCAAATATTGTCAATCTGCCGACCCGAGCGCATCTGGCAGAGAACGCCCGCGTCCGGCCAGCCTCCTCCTGTCGAAAAAGCCTTCAGGCTTCAAGCCGCATTGAGCCTGACGCTTCAGTGCGCGTGGCGCGCCAATCGGCTGGGAACTGAGATTCTGTCGCCAAAACAAACGTCAGAGAGCCGCCCACCCGCCTGCATTCTTTCGCGCTGTCGCCGACGCACCCTGCCGTGCCGACATGCACCCCGAAGATTGATTCCTTTCGCACGGAAAGCTACATTCCGTTCAGGTTGCATCGCCGCATCTGCTCGCCTTGCCGGTGTGCCTGAGAGGTGAAAAGACAGAAGACAGGCGCGGCCCCCACAAATAGTCCTTTTCATCCGCCGACCCTTGCGGCAGAAATCCGGCTCACTCCGGTCCATATGACCAACATGGACACAATCCGCCTGTCTCTTTCTTGCAGTATTGGTGGTCGGAGCCTGTCTCATGCCAATTCTCAAGTCACCCGACAAACTGGCTGGATCCCTGCTTTCGCTGGGTGACACGGTGATTGAGCCATCGGCCTGGCCTCATGTCATGGAGCAGCTTTGCGAAGCCGTTGGCGCGCTCGGAGCAGGTCTGCTCCAGACCGACGTCAGAACCCCGGATATCCCGCGCACTCCATCCGTCGATCGCGTCGTTGATCGCTAGAGCTGTTCCCGCTCAAATTGGCACATACCCGGCGTGCCTCACAAATCGCTTGCATTCAGGCGGCTCTATCTTCTTCAACACAGTGCCGACCTTTTCTGTCAGTGCGTCAACGGTACGC
>WQYW01000018.1 GCA_009781045.1 Alphaproteobacteria bacterium | reverse complement strand
GTCGCGCACCTGTTGCGCCGCTTTGTGCCACCAGTACATGACGAAATCGCAGGATTCCGGGAGCATGGGGTAAGCCTTGGTGACGGCATCGAAATAGCCGTCGCCAAGCACCTGCCGCTTGTCTTTTCCGCCAATGAACGGCGGATTCCCGACAATGAAATTCGCTGCCGGCCATTTCGCCGCGGTCACGCCTTCATAAACCGTATCCTGAATGGTGGCATTTTCATCAGGCACTTTCCGTCCGGTGACCGGATCGGTCGTACAGGTTTCGCCGTCCCAGCGGGTGATTGGCTTGCCGTTTTTGTCGCTGGCGGTTTTCGAGCTTTCCCAGGCAATCAACGCGTCCTGGCACTGGATGTTGTCGTATTTGTGGATAATCGGCGGCTGTGGGGTGACGTTGCCGTAGGTGCGGTAGTGAGCTTGTGCCTTTCCCTGGGGTCGAGGGCGCGCTCCAGCAGGGTGCCGAATATGGCCGGCTCCACTTCCTTCCAGTCGAATGTCGAGGCCTCGAGCAGGATGTCAATGTGTTGGCGTGTGAGAGGGTGTGAGAGGCAGGACTTCGGGATCGGCAAAGAGGGCGCCGTTGAACCACGGAAGATCTTCATGAGCGACGAGATAATAGCCGCCGGTGTTCATGACCGACCACAAGCCATGGAGCTCGGGTTTGAGGGTTTTCGGTTTCTGGATGGCTCTGTTGAGAATTTCGGTCAAGCTGCCTGCCGGAATCAGGCCGACATCCTCGGCAAACATGGAGAAGATGCAGCGCATGAGGAATTGCGCGGTTTTCCCGGGGTCATTGGCGTCTTCTTCGAGCATCCGGGCGAGTCTCGCCAGATGTCTGGCGATTTCCTCGGTGACGCGGGCGGCGCGGCGTGAGGGGTCGAGGGCAAGGGGATCGGTCCAGATATCCCGAAACAGCTTCTGCACGTCCGGTTTTGCCAGATCGTCGAACATGATGCGGCGGCGGCGGGCGTCCGGGAAGGGCAGATAGAGGCCGCCGGTGCAGGAGAACTCACTGTAGAGATCGAAGCAATGGCCGATGTCACATGCGATGATAAAAGGCGGCCGCCCTTCGCTGGCGGGCAGGCAGCGTACGTAGTCCTCGGCCTGACGCCTGGCACGCTCCATGGTATCTTCCCACTGGCGGGAACCGCGGTTGACGGCTGTGAAAACGGTCTGGCCGGAAGGCTGGAATTGCCCGGGGTCGACTTGGTCCTGCCCCTGTTTGGATTCGAAAATGAAACAGGTTCTGCGGTAAAGGTCGATGCGCTTCAGTTCCGTGGTTCCGTCGCCGCGAGGGACGGACAGCCTGCGCTCGAAACAATAGGTGTTTTCTTCATTGACGGGGCCCGCGGGGTCGGGCCGGGGCAGGTCGAGGGCATCGCACAACTCGGTGAGAAAAAGCTGCGCATTGGCTTGTTCGGAGCCGCCGCGAGAGGCTTTCCTGCGTTTGATAAATTCCTCGATGCTCATGACGTCCTTGCCGCAGCTATTGCCCTATTCGCACATGACATTGCTTTAGGTGCGTCCTGGACGCCAGCCGCTTTCCAGCGGTCTGCCGGCTCGGCCGAGCCCTTTTCGGCACCAAACACCGTTTTCTGTGGATGATCGCGGGCCGCAGGACCGGGGTCGGGATTGCTCCGGCCCTTCTGGAGGCGGCCTGCCGAATTGCCAGACCCGGAATTATCGCAGCCCTTGTCTCGTGGTCGTTGCCGACGTGGTCGGGAGACCCGCTCCCTGTGTCTCAGCCACGGAACCCTGTTCCGACGGCGATTCGCGCCGTGAACGTATAGGGATCAGGAATCAAATTCCAACGATTTTCCGTGGATCTGTCTGCCGTGTTCTGCTTTCGTTCGCCTTTATCTGCCGATTCCCCTGACCGCCGTAATTCTGCCACGCGGACTTGCGCGCTTTTTGGCGTGGATGCACAGGTCTCGCGGATCGCGGGTTCAATGTGAGCGGCAACTGCTCGAAGCGATCACCTGCCTGCCAAAGAACGGGCGCCACCGATAATCGTCCCGCAAGACCTCTTCGCCATTGGCAGAATGAACGGTCGATGAAGGATGAAGGTAGAACAGAAGAGTGGCTGGCGGTTCCCGATCCTGGGAAGGGGCGCACGTGTGGGCCGCCAACAGCGTCTGGCATCTGGCACAGGACGACGGCGCAAGACGTGGTTTTGCAACCCCCGCCCTTGCTTGCTACGGTCGATCTGACCCTGGCCCACTCGGCTGCATTTCGTCCGTCAGGTGACGATTTTGCTCCCGGCTCAAGGAGGCAGAAGATGAGTGGCCGCGATTTCTCTGCCGTCGACACCTGGGTGTTCGACCTCGACAACACCCTCTACCCTCATCATCTCAATCTGTGGCAGCAGGTGGATGCGCGGATAGGGGAATTCGTTTCCCGCTGGCTCAGGGTGACAGCCGAGGAAGCACGCCGGATCCAGAAGGATTACTACCACCGCTTTGGCACCACGATGCGCGGCATGATGACGCTGCATGGGGTGGAGCCGGCGGAATTCCTGGCCTATGTCCATCAGATCGATCACAGCCCGCTGGAGCCCGACCCGGCGCTGGGCGAGGTGCTGGCCTCTCTGCCGGGACGCAGGCTGATCCTCACCAACGGCTCCTGTGACCATGCTGCGGCGGTGCTGGCGCGCCTTGGTCTGGCCTCGCATTTCGAAGGGGTGTTCGACATTCTCGCGGCCGACTTCGAACCCAAGCCGGCAGCGCAGACCTACCGCAAATTCCTCGCCGATCATGACGTCGACCCCAGGCGGGCGGCGATGTTTGAGGATCTGGCACGCAATCTGGTGATCCCTCACGAGGTCGGCATGACCACGGTTCTGGTGGTGCCCGATGCCGGCAGGGAAGTGGTTCGCGAGGAGTGGGAAATGGAAGGCCGCGATGCGGCCCATGTCGATTACGTAACGAGCGAACTGACCCGGTTCCTGGCCCGGCTCATCCGCTGAGGGGGCCGCGCCGTGGTTTGGCGAGCGCGCAAGATGAGCGTATCCTAAATGAGCGTCGCCGGCATTGCGATCGGCCTTAGGGGCCGTGGAAAAATAACTGCTCCAGAATCGCGCGAACAAATGAGAACAAAGGCCATGTTGCTGAGCAGCAACACCCTGGTTTTCGGCCGGAGTCGAAGCCACCGATGAAGGCAACGAGGCCGATCTCCACAAAATTTGATTCGGTTATTTTTCCACGGCTCCTTATGACGTGCAGCCGGTGCGGGGCGCGGATCTGGCAGATCTGGACCGTCTGCGGTTTGAGCAGGAATATCTCCTTTCTCTGGTCGCGCGGGATGTTTTGAACGCGAATGACCGCAGCTATGAGCAAAGGCTGGCAGCCACCAAGATGGTGCTCGGTGAAGCCGATCCGACTCCCACCGTGCTGGGATTGCTGGTGATCGGCAGGTCGCCGGAGCATTGGATACCCGGCGCCTATACGCAGTTCCTGTGTTTCGGAGGAAATGATCTGACGGCAGCTGTGATTGACGAGGAAGCCATCTACGGCACGATTTCTGACCAGATCCGCAGAGTGGAAGAAAAGTTCTCGGCCCACAATCTGCGCGGCGTGCGGTTCACAGATGTCGTGGTCGAGGAACGCAGGGATGCCTACCCTCTGGATGCCTTACGGCAATTGGTGCGAAATGCCTATATGCACCGGAGTTATGAGGCAACGCATAGTCCGGTTAAGGTTTATTGGTTTGATGATCGCATCGAAATCCACAACCCGGGCGGTCCGTTTGGCAGTGTGACTCCGGAAAATTTTGGTCAACCTGGAATAACGGACTATCGGAATTCGCGCCTGCCTGCGGCCTATCGGGAAAGCGTTCTTGGTCTTGAAGCAGCAGCAGGGCATCAATACGAGATTTCTCGCATCAAGCATTATCGCAGCCGGATGCCGATGGCGATGGAGGCGCGCAAACCGATGTTCAGCCTGACCAGCGCGGACGGAGCTATCGGCGCTCATCAGAAGAATGTGGGTCAGTGTCACGAGGACTTTGCCAGGTTGACCACGTCGATTGCCAAACACGCTGTGGAGAAACAGAACTGATGTGCGGGTGACGAGAAAGGCAAGAGGGCGGCCGCACGCCGGGAAAACATCGTCCTTTTTGGGATGCCGGGCCTTGGGTTACATACGTGAGATCCGTCAAGAAGGTTGCCGTCTCCACGCCAGACTTTTTTGCGCTGCGGGAGCGCGCCCCGGCGGCCTGGGAATCGGGGTGATGATGCACCGGCGGCGCGGCGGCCGGTCCAGATGATGGGTCGGTGCGGGGTGGGGAAGGAATCCGTGGTTGCACGGTATCGGATGCTGTGACATTGATCCTTGAAGCATTCCGTTGATTGAATGTTTGTGCGGGAGAGAGGCTTGCCAGTCCACCAGGTGCCAGAGGCCGCCCGCGCAACGCGGGGCGCCGATATCCGTCGGTGCCTTCCTGATCGGGCTCGCCAGGGATGAAGATGATGTACCCCTGTTCCACCAGATACCTGCCTTGCCTCGGGCGTGGCGTCTGCGCCAATCCGTGCCGTCAATCACTTCGAGACGGGCCTCAACCCCAGCAAACCGGAAAAACTGAAAGATGAAGACAAATATCTCTGTGTGGGACCGCATCCTGCGCGTTGTCATCGGTGCCGCCCTGGTCGGCGCCTCGATCGGCGGCTACATCGGCATCTGGGGGTGGATCGGAATCGTGCCCCTTCTGACCGGTGCGGTCGGCTATTGCCCGATGTACAAGCTGCATCGCGCCATCCTCGGCAAGGGATCTTAGCCAAGGGATCAAGGGATCTCATACAGGTAATTTCATGCCATTTGCACACGGCCGGGCCCGTCGACCCCTGGGTATGAAACACGGGCCCGGGGAGCGGGGCGACGCCGGGATGCAACACTGCACTGGCGCAATCTCGGGCGGCGGCTCGGCGAAATTTTCTCAGGATGCGGAGAATCCGTGAGGCCCCTTGTCGCGGGCCTGTTGCGTGCCGGCTTTCGGGGCTGTGGCGGCCCCTGCGTGCCAGGGGCTTCCACGGCTGCAGGGCGGGAAGGCGGCTTTCCCGAAGAGAAGAGGCGGGGTTCTCCTGGTGGTGCCACGAAATTCGGCTCCCGCTTGCCGGATCGCGACATTGTGCAGGAATCCGCCCGACAGTTTCCGGAATCGGGCACAATCCGCCGTTTCCTGACGGGTGACAGTTTTCGGAGGCGAGAGGACGCCATGGCAACAGCCGGGAATGTGGCACTTGAGGCCCTGCAGGCCCTGGTGGGTCAGAAATTCGACCAGTCGCCTTCTCCCTTCGGTCGCTGGCTGGCCCCGACGGTGATTGCGGTTGCCGCGGATGGTCTGAGTTTCGGCTATGAGGTGCGCGAGGATATGTGCAATCCGGGGGGGAGCCTCCATGGCGGAGTGAGCGCTGCCATTGCCGACGATATCATCGGCACCACGGTGTTCTGCTCCGGCTGGAGTTCAGCCTATGCAACCATTCACTCCTCGATCGAGTATTTTTCCCTCGCCCGTCGTGGGCAGCACATCGTCGCCACGACCCTGATCGGCGACCGGAGCGCCAGGTTGTTGAGCGCGGACTGTCGGATCTGTACCGCGAAGGGTCGATTGCTGGTACGGGTGTCGTCGCGATTGATCCGGCTGTCGGCCCGGTGATCGAAATATCGACCGTGGGCGAAACGGCCAATCGCGAGACGGGCGGCGCATCAGGGACGGCGAGCCTGCAATATTCAATATTCAATATTCGTGGTTCAACCCGGGCGGGCGCCAACGAGCCTTCACTGTGCGGGTTGAACCGCTGTCCAACCGAGGTGAAGGCCGTCGCCATGCTGCGCAGTTTGCGTAAGGCTGAAAGCTGTGTCTTTTGCCTCCGGCCGAGGCGCAATGCGTGTCGGGTGGGCCTGCGATCAAGTCCGGAGCGGTTGCTTCCGGCCCTCATCGGCGCTCCCGCGGACAGCTCCGGAACCCGGGAACAGAGCGCTTGACTCCGGTGCCCCGGGTTCTGCAAGAGACAGCGCAAGTTCTCCCCTGAAATGACAGGCATGTCGTTTTAATTTCAAGGAAATCCAGATGTCGCGCGATTCGCTGCAAGAGCTCCAGTCCGTCATTGACGGCGCCTTTGAGGCCCGCGATGGCATCAATGCCAGCACCCGGGGCGAGGTCCGTGACGCGGTGGAGCAGGCGCTCGGCCTGCTCGATTGCGGGGCGGCGCGGGTTGCCGAGAGGGGCAGCGACGGCTCCTGGAGCGTCAGTCAATGGCTGAAAAAGGCGGTGTTGCTGTCGTTCCGGCTCAACGACATGGCGCTGATCAGTGGCGGCCCGGGCGCGGGCCAGTGGTGGGACAAGGTGCCCTCGAAATTCGCCTCGAAATTCGCCTCCTGGGGCGAGAAAGAATTCCGCGATGGCGGCTTCCGCGCCGTGCCCGGGGCCATCGTGCGCCGCTCGGCCTTCATCGCCCGCAACGTTGTCCTGATGCCCTCCTTCGTCAATCTCGGAGCCTATGTCGATGAAGGCACCATGGTTGACACCTGGTCCACGGTGGGGTCCTGCGCCCAGATCGGAAAGCGTGTCCATATCTCGGGCGGGGTCGGTATCGGCGGCGTGCTGGAGCCGCTGCAGGCCGGCCCGGTCATCATCGAGGACGACTGTTTCATCGGTGCCCGTTCCGAGGTCGCCGAGGGCGTGATCCTGCGCCAGGGCGCGGTGCTGGCGATGGGGGTGTTCCTGGGCGCCTCGACCAAAATCATTGATCGCGCCACCGGCGAGATCTTCATCGGCGAGGTGCCGCCTTTTGCGGTGGTGGTGCCGGGTGCGCTGCCCGGCAAGCCCCTGCCGGACGGCAGGCCAGGTCCCAGCACCGCCTGTGCTGTGATTGTCAAACGCGTCGACGAGCGCACCCGCTCCAAGACCAGCATCAACGAACTGCTGCGGGACTGAGCATGACCGACGCTCTCACCATCGCCCGGGAGCTGATCCGCTGCCCCTCGGTGACCCCTGACGATGCAGGCGCATTGTCGGTGATTGAAAGCCTGCTTGCCGGTGCCGGCTTCATCTGCCATCGCCTCCCCTTCAGTGAGCCGGGCACCGCCGAGATCGACAATCTCTATGCCCGGATCGGGGACAGCGGGCCGTGCCTGGTGTTTGCCGGCCACAGCGACGTGGTGCCGGCGGGCGATGCAGGCGCCTGGAGCGAAGAGCCGTTTGCGGGCGCGGTGCGGGACGGCTTCCTCTATGGCCGCGGCGCGGTCGACATGAAGGGGGGCATCGCCTGCGCCATTGCCGCGGTGCTGGAATATCTCAAGGCCAATGGCGGCAGGCCGGGGGTGAACGGGGCAGGCTCGATCGCCTTCCTGATCACCGGGGACGAGGAGGACATCGCGGTCAACGGCACCATCAAGCTGCTGCAATGGACGGCCGCAAGAGGCGAGAAATTCGACCATTGTGTACTGGGCGAGCCCTCCAACATCAACGCCATCGGCGACAGCATCAAGATCGGACGCAGGGGCTCTCTGTCGGGCACGCTTTATGTTGACGGGGTCCAGGGCCATGTCGCCTATCCCGAGCGCGCCGCCAATCCGCTGCCGCAGATGGCGCGGCTGATCCTGGCCCTGAACTCGGAGCCGCTCGACCACGGCTCCGCGCAGTTCCCGGCCTCCAACCTCGAATTCACCTCGCTCGACGTCGGCAACAGCGCCTGGAATGTGATTCCGGGCCAGGCCCGGGCCAGATTCAATATCCGCTACAACGACAGGCACAGCGAGACGTCGCTGCGGGAGCTGGTCGAGGCGAGGCTTGAAACGGCCTGTGCCGGCGCCGTTGCGGCGCGGATCGTCTGGGAGAAGTCGAACTGCAACGTGTTTGTCACCAGCCCGGGTCCCTTCACCGACCTTGCCAGTGCTGCAATCAGCGAGGTCACAGGGCGCAGGCCGGAACTCTCGACGTCGGGAGGCACGTCGGATGCCCGCTTCATCTCGCGATATTGTCCGGTGATCGAATTCGGGCTGGTCGGTCAGACCATGCACAAGGTCGATGAGCGTACCCCGGTTGCGGATCTGGAGACCCTGACATCGGTCTACCGCGCTCTTCTGGAGCGCTATTTCGGGGACTGACCTGGCGCAGCTTGTGTCTGGGATAGCGTGCCGTCGGGGCAAGAGGCCGCACGGGTGGCGCTGTCCCCGGATCAAGTACCGGACCCGGGGATTGCGTGCCTGCCGAGGGGGAGAAAACGTCGGCAGATCGCGCAGATGAATCAGTTGGCTGGGACATCCGAAGGAGCCTTTCGCAGCAGTTGTGTCGGATCATCCCAAATCCGTGAGCGGATGCGAACCCTCGCGGGAAGAACTGATTGTTTCGATGCCGGATTTTGGACTCGCCCCGTTCCCCCGATGGGTGGCGATCGACTGCCGAGAGTGGCTGGATCAGTCCCAGCGCAATGTGAATGCCTGGTTGTCGGTCACGACAGGCTGCCACCTGCGGCTTTCAGGATCATGGATCATTCCTGCTTCTGGATTTTTGGACGCCGGGCATCCCCAGGCCGATCTCCGGGTGCATTTTGCCAATTTCCGGGTTCGGCAGGTAGGGTACATGGATGCCGATTGCTCACAGAAGAAAGACAGGAGAGTGACTGTCATTCGTCATTCTTTGTGGGATCGTTCATTGCTGCCAAACACGTACCCGAGGACAAGCGTAACGACGCTCATCAACATCTGCCAGGCATCCTTGACGGAAAAACCGGTCTCCACATGGTTGGGCCAGACAAAAACAATAGCCATTCCAGGAAAGCACAGCACGATAACAAGTCCAGATATATTTCCTGATTTTTCTGCTCTCCCTCCAAATAATCGCCCCAGCCAGCCAGGTTCTCTTTCGAAGATATTCCTGGCAGCAAGTAAGTCGGATTCTTTCTGGGCGCTATCAAAATCGTCCTCCTGGACCTCAATAGGTGCAGCTTCAATCTTGTCAAGCGAAACAGGCGGAGCCTTTGGCTCAGTCATGGGCATCCTGCCCAAAGGCTAACCTTCTCAAATAGTTTCGGATATCATCGTCAGACAGATATGGGCGGCGTGCATCTCGCGCACTTCTCCAAGGCGTCCCGCTGGCATGTGTAAGTGCCGACAGGTGGAGACCAGTCAAGCCTCGGTATCTGCGCCAAACGCGATCAAAGACGTCATAATACGACTTGTCTTCAGGAGACACCCTCAAAGAGCGAATTGATCCTGTCGCAGGATCAATCTCTCTTGCATATCCCTCAATGGGTTTTGATCCGTTGGACTTGAACTGGTGATACAGAGAAGCCAGGACAGGGCCGTAGGGCCAAGCCTGAAACCTCTCGCCAACGACCAGATCCGGGGTGCCGGATGGTCGCGCGTCACCGTGACGTGGTGCTGCCGGCCTCGACTTCCCGCAGCGCCTCCCGGGCTTTGTCGTGTCCCTGGTCGGCGGCCTTGCGCAACCAGAGCACGGCCTCTGCGGAGTCGGCTGCGGTGCCTTTCCCGTTGGCAAGAAGGACGCCGAGATTATACTGTGCGTCCGCGGCCCCCTGTTCGGCAGCCTTGCGAAACCAGGAGACCGCCTCGGTGTAGTTCTGCGGAACGCTTTTGCCGGTGGCAAGCACGACGCCAAGATTATACTGCCCCGCCATGTTGCCCTGATCGGCGGCCTTGCGGTACCAGGCAGCCGCTTGCGCATCGTCCTGCGCTACGCCGAGACCGTTGGCGTACATCACTCCGAGATTATACTGCGCCCTGGCGTGGTTCTGGTCGGCGGCCTTGCGTAACCAGGCGGCGGCCTGGGCCTGGTCCTGCGGCGCACCATGGCCGGTGGCGTAAATGCGCCCCAGCGCGTATTGGGCATTGGCCTGTCCCTGATCGGCGGCCCTGCGGTACCAGGCGGCGGCTTGCGCAAGGTCGCGGGGGATGCCCTGGCCGTTTTCGTACGCCACAGCCAGATTGAACTGTGCCTCAGCGTCCCCCCGTTCCGCGGCGGCACGTGTGCTGTCGAGGTCTGCGGATGGCTGCTCCCGGCTGGCGGGGCGGGATGTGCTCTGGGCAAAGACCGGCGGGGTGAGACCAAGGCAGAGGGCCAGGGCAGCGGCAGTGGCAGCGGCAATCATTTTCATTCGAAGGGGGGCTCTTTGTTCCTGTCGGTACAGCTTGCGCAATTGACACCGGGAGGTTGGCCCATTCGGAAACGGGCGTCAATCACCGCAGCGGGCGCGAAGGCGCGTTACGGCTGGGCATGGACCTCGGGCTGTTGCAGTGGCGACGCGCCTTGCCTGCGGCTTGCCGGCGCTGTGTCGGTCGCGCGCGAGGCTGGCGGGAGCGGACGGACCTGCCGCTGCGGGCCGGGGAGCCTCACGGACAGGCTCTCTGGGCAGGTGCGCCGCTGTCGAGGGAGGATGGTGCTGCGCCGGATGCGCGGAAGGCCCGGTCCGCATCGCTCCTTCATCCTGCCACAGGCCGGGCGGCCGGTTGTCCCGGGGACTTGCGCATTGTCAGGCGGCAGGCCCGCGCGGCAGCCGATCACCCGTTGCAGAGAGCCTCAGAAGGTTCGCGCAGTCCATGCCCGCAAGGCTCGCAGGGGCGTTTTCCTTCTCTGGACGCCGCGGCGCAGTCGGCCTGCCGCAACTGCGCTCACTTTGCGCTGACTTGGCGCTGACTTGGCGCTGACTTGGCGCTCACTTGGCGCTCACTTGGCGCTGACTTGGCGCTCACTTGGCGACCAGTTCGATTTTCTCAAGCGCGGTGAGGAGTTCGGCACGAAGCTCGGCAGGAGGCTTGGTCGAGGTGGTGGAGAGGTGGAGGTCGATCCAGGAGCCGGCCTCGATGCGCTCCGCCCGCAGGTTGGCGCTGGTGCCCTCAGGTAGGGAGACGTCGAAGGCAATCACCTCCCATGGACCGGCCTTGATCATCTCGACCCGGATCGGGGCAAGATCGACGGCATAGGCGGGAGAGCGGCTCTCCGACTGCCAGAATTCCTTCAGTCCCTTGTAGTCGGAGGCCGGCGCCAGCCAGCCCGTGAGGATGAGGTGGGGGTCGGCTCTGCGCATGCGGAAGGAGCCCGGTCTGGCGGGCAGGCTGCTGGCGGGGCGCAGCGTGGTATCGGTCACCTTGATGATGACCTGGCTCTGCGGCGTCGTGAATGTGAACGGCTCCTGCGGACCATGGGAGGCGGATTTGAACCGCAGCGATGACAGCAGCGCCATTGCCAGCGCGACGTCGGGGTGGGAAGGATCGTCAAACCGGACGGTGGCGACAAGGAAGACCCGGTCGTCGAGGTCGACGACGGCGCTCGCCACGAATTTGTAAGTGCCCGGCTGGTGGGGCTTGTCGATCAGCGAGGCATCGGTGAACTGGACCATCCAGCCGGTGCCGTCGAGAAACGCGAAGGGTTTCGGATCGAAGGTCTTCTCGAGCGACTGCTCGAGGATCGGCCTGGTGACGGACTGCAGCGTTGTCCTTGACTGCTTCCAGTCGGCAGACTGTCCGGAGGGCAAAGCGATGAGCGAAATCTGCACATTCACGGCTGCCGCGTCCTGTGTCTCTGTGCCTGCGGGCCCGGCTGAGACATAGAACTCGTCATTGCCGGGTCGGGTGCGGACGTCCCAGCTCGCGGGTATCATCAGGCTGACAGCGCCCTGCTCGGGCCAGCTGAAGCTGGTGGAATTCAGTTGCTGGAGCAGGGTGGCGATATCCGATTTCGCACCGTTGGGACGGTTGCCGGGGTTGGCAATGCAGATCGTCTGCAGGGTGAGCAGAACCGCCTCGGTGTCGTTGGCTTTCAGCATGCGCAATGTGCTGGCTGCAAATGCATTGCCAAAATCCGCGGCCCTGCGGAACCAGTACAGGATCTCCGCCTCCTGTGCCCGATTGGATTGCGGCGTGCTGCTGCGGCGCGCACAGACCAGCGACATCGCGAGAGTGACCTGGGCGGTGGGATTGCCGTATTCAGCGGCCTGGCGCAGCGATTCGGCGGTCACCCCGGAGGTCGGGGCGGTACTATTTTCCGGGCCCGCAGCGGCGCTGCCCGGAGCCTGAGCCGGGGTGTCGGGTGCAGCGAGAGCGGGAGGAACAAAACAGAGAGAAACAAGAGCGGAAACAGCAGGCAGGAGGAGGGCAAAAAAAAATTTCATCGCAAGCTTCCTCGTGGGGCAACCTGGAAGAGTTTCATGGGGTGCGATTGCTGGAAGCAATGGGCTGAACGGAATGGTGGCGATGGTGGTCTGGAAGAGGCGGACGGTTGCTTAGAACATGTCGGCGCCATCGTCCACGCGCCTGTTGCTGCCGTCCGTGACGTCGCGCAGCGGTTGTGGCAGCGATGCGTCAGTGTTGCAAAATAGTGCGCCTGCCCCGCAGGCCATGTGGTGGAACCCATGTCGTGGAAGCCATGCCGACAACAATCTCCAGGAATCTCCAGGCGCGCAGCGTTGACAGGAGCCGATCTGAACCGATGTTCATTCTGGCCGGGGGGCGCGACGGCTGCGAACGCAGGGTGAGCGGTGAGCTGGGACAAGCGCGATTGCAGGCGGAATAGGATACCGACGTCACAGTTCATTCCAAGTTCATTTCGCTTTTGACATTTCGTTTTTGACATTGCGGTTCCGGGCCCGGGCTGCTGCAGTCGCGATTTGACGGGCAGCCTGCGCGGAAAACGGATGGATCCGCTTGCGGGGCCGGGAGGGGGGAGCATGCGTCTCTGCCGCCTGGCGTCAGGTAACAGGCAACCCTTCCCGACCGCAGGCGTTGAGGCGCGGTTCCGCCGTGAGGTCGAAGCGGGCGGGCGCGGCCGACCAGGACGTGGCGTTCGAAAGGGCCGTGGCGGGCGTGGCAGGCTGTGTCGCAAGGGGGCGAGGCGGCGGTGCGGCGCCAAAGCGCCGCAGGCGAGGTGGCTGCAGGCCACGTGCCGCTTTCCGGGGTGCACTTCAGGCGCGCAGGGTTTTTGCGCCCCCTGGAAGAAGCGATTGCCGCGCTTTCGCTGTGGCGTCGGCAGGGCGGAGGGCGGACAGGCCTCAAGGTCGGTGGCCCGCGCTGCTGGAAGGCGGGGTGCCGCCCCTTCGGCCCGCGGCAAGGGCGGGGCAGCGGTGTTGCGGCTTTGGTAACGATGTTGTGAGGCAGTGAGAGTTGCTGGCGGCTTTCCCTGCGCTGCAGGGGATGCGCAAAACCCGTGATGCGATGCGGAAAGATCGAGTCCGAGCGCCCTCTGCGCACAGGCGCTCTGCCGCCGGCGGGGCAGGTTCGATCTTGAATAAGATTGCGGAGGCGCTAAGACAGCGTTGGTCAGTCATGAACGAGCCTGATCCGCACGTCATTTGTCACCCCGGAATCACGCCGGATTTCGTGAAGCTGCGACAGCTGCGATGATTTCAATTATGCGATTACGAACACTCTGTGCAGTGCTGGTCGGTGTGGCTGCAATAGCGGGCCCCAGCTATGGTGGCGAGGTCAGGCTGGACATTCTGGGCTTGTCTCCAGGCATGTCGCAGGCGGATGCGGAACGCGTTATCTCAGAGCACAGGTGGAATTGCGAAGCGCATGATTACAAGTTTTTCGCCACCCGTGAGTGCATTGTCCAACAGCCGAAGATCAATAAAATCTCATTCTATTACAACTGCTTGATGCCAAACCACCCGATTTTCAGGGTGCGCGCGAAGGGGGCGGTCTCGGTTGACGAGGCCTCCGCGCAGTTTGGCAGGCGGCCGGATATGAACGGGAATGTATTTCACATCTGGAGACTGGGAAACGGGCTGGAGGCGGAACTTCTGGAAATCATGGAGACTACGGAATTACTACTAAGCAGCGCGGAATTCAGTCCGGCCGGAGGATTGAAGCCCGCACGTGAGAGCCCGCGACCGCTCGGGCAATGAGGAAGCCGCCAGACTCCAGCTCGTGTATTTCGGTTCAGGGTTCAGGCCCGGGTCCGGATCGGGTCCTGCGATTTGGCGGTCGGGCTGCAGACGATGGTTCGGGGGTGCGGGTAACGCGGTTTTCGCTGAAAGCAGAGGAAGAGTCGGACAAACGGTGGCTGTCGCCTGCAGGCGATGTGCGTAAGGCAGGCGCCTCGGGGGAGCATGGACCCGGCTCTCCCTGCGGCCGCCAACGGCTTCGAACCGGATCGGAAATTCCTCCAGGAGTGCCTGAACGGGGCGACAGCCTGGTTTGCCGGGGCGGATCCGCGCAGATGTCAGGTATCAGGGCAGCGGGTCGTAGTCGACCTGCGTCAGATAGAGGCCGTGAGGGGGCGCGACGATGCCGCAGGCGCTGCGCCTGCGCAAGGCCAGCGCAGCGGCCAGATCGTCGGCGCTCCAGCGGCCCTCACCGACATAGACCAGGGATCCGACCATGGAACGGACCTGGCTGTGAAGGAAGGAGCGTGCCGAGGTCAGGACGACGATCTCGCGGCCCTGGCGCAGCACGTCGAGCTGGTCGAGCGTTTTCACCGGAGAAGCGGCCTGGCAGTCGCTGTCGCGAAAGGTGGTGAAATCGTGCTTTCCAATCAGGCGCTGTGCCGCCATCTGCATGGCGGAGCTGTCGAGGTCACGGGGCACGCGCCAGGCGCGGTCGACGTCGAGGGCGAGATTGGCGCGGGTGTTGAGGATACGGTAGCGGTAGTGGCGCCTCAGCGCCGAGAAGCGGGCCTCGAAACTGTCAGGCACGATCGCGACATCCAGCACGGCGATGGGCAAAGGCCGCAGATGGGCGTTGAGCCCGTCGCGCAGGCGGTGGGGCGGAAAGGGCTTTTCGATGTCGCAATGGGCGACCTGGCCTGTGGCGTGGACGCCGGCATCGGTGCGCCCGGCACCGTGGATGCGGGTGGGCGTGCCGGCCATGGCCTGGAGCGCGGTCTCAAGCGCGCCCTGGACCGAAGGCAGCCGCTCCTGGAGCTGCCAGCCGTGGAACGGAGTGCCGTCATATTCGATCCGGAGGCGGTAGCGGGGCATCAGGTGAACCGCAGCTTCGGCATCACTGCGGTGCCGCGCAGGAAGTCGCGTGCCGTCATCTGCGCCTTGCCCTCGCGCTGCAGTTGGAGGATGCGGATCGCACCCTGACCACAGGCGACGGCCAGAGCGTCATCCAGCACTTCGCCCGGTCCACCCTGACCCGGCGCCGGTTCACAGCGCAGGATCTTGATCCGCATGGTCTCGCCGGCGTTGAGCTGGCTCCAGGCGCCGGGGAAGGGCGACAGGCCATGGATGTGGCGCAGGACCTGCTGCGCCTGCTGGTTCCAGTCGATCCGCGCCTCGGCTTTGTCGATCTTGGCGGCGTAGCTGACGCCTTCCTTCGGCTGCGGTGTCAGCTGCAGCATGCCGTGTTCCAGCGCGTCGATGGTCGCGCCCATCAGCGCGGCACCGCGCTCGGCCAGGAGGTCATGGAGATCGGCGGCGGTCATGCGGTCGGAAAGGGGCAGCCGATCGGCGGCGGCAACTGCTCCGGTGTCCAGTCCGGCATCCATCTTCATCACCATGACCCCGCTCTCGGTATCGCCGGCCATGATGGCACGGTTGATGGGTGCGGCACCGCGCCAGCGCGGCAGCAGCGAGGCATGGAGATTGAAGCAGCCGAGCCGGGGGACGTCGAGCGCCGCCTGGGGCAGGATCATACCATAGGCGACGACGACCGCGGCGTCGGCGCCGTGGCTGTCAAATTCAGCGAGCGCCTCCCCGGTCTTGAGGGTCGCGGGCGTGATCACCTTGAGGCTGCGGGCCCGCGCTGCCTGTTCGACCGGGGTGGGCTGCAGGCGCAGATGCCGGCCGGCCGGCCGGGCGGCGCGGGTATAGACCGCCGCCACCTCATGGCCGCGGCGTTGCAGTTCAGCAAGCGTCGGCACGGCAAAATCGGGTGTGCCCATGAAGATGAGGCGAAGCGGCATCGGGTTCCCGCCTTTTCGGGTTCGGGTTGGGCCGGTTCTGGCGCCGAATCCCGGTATCAGTCCTCGTTCAGTCGCGCGGCCTTTTCGAATTTCTTGATAACGCGTTCGCGCTTGAGGCGGGACAGATGATCGATGAACAGGGAGCCGTTGAGATGGTCGATCTCGTGCTGGATGCAGATGGCAAAGATCCCCGTGGCATCCTCCTCCTCCACGTTGCCGTCGATGGTGGTGAAACGCAGGCGCACATTCAGAGGCCGCGTCACCTCCTCGTAATATTGCGGCACCGAGAGACATCCCTCCTCATAGACGAAAGTCTCCTCGGACTGCGATACGATCTGCGGATTGATGAAGACCCGGGGTTGCGGCGTGGCCTCGTTGTTGTCGTCGCGCGGAGCCAGGTCCATGGTGATGATGCGCAACGGACAGCCGACCTGGATCGCGGCCAGACCGATGCCCGGTGCGGCGTACATGGTTTCGAACATGTCGTCGACCAGGGTGCGGATCTCGGGCGTGATGGTCTCGACCGGCTTTGACACCAGTCGCAGTTGCGGGTCGGGAAGGGTCAGGATCTTTCGCAGTGCCATGGTCCGCGATGTAGGGCCTGATTGCGGGAGCGTCAATCGCGCCCGGCGTCTCCAGGCGTCTGCGGCTGTCCGCTTTTGTTGTCTCACCGTGCGGCGGTCGTGATCCGTGGCACGGCCGGGAGCTGCAGCGCAGAAGGAGCCGCCGCGCGAGAGGAGCGGCAGGCGTGGCGGGGGCTGCTCAGGGCCGCCCGCACCGCTCGCCGCAGGGGGGCAGTGCTGCGCCCCGGGGGGCGTTTACCATTCATTAACCACGATTGTTCTCTCTCCGTTCGCGCGCTTGCGCGAATCGGTTAGGTTGGGTGGGGGTGAAACGCGGTTTTTTCTGAAGCACCGCCGGGGGTGGATTTTGCACCGGCGTGACCTGAGCAATCACCATGAACGATGTGTTTATCACTTTTGGTCATCACTCTTTGCGAATGGCGACGGTCCTTCTGGGCCTGGGGGCGCTGGCGGTCCTTGTGCTGGTGATGATCGCCTTTGCCATCGCCCGGGCCTCGCGGCGGGCGCATGCGCAGGCCCTGACCCAGGCCTTTCGGGCCGATGAGCTTGAGGAACGCGTCAGCGAGCTGTTGCGGGCGCAGAGCGAGGCCAATGGCCGTTTCGATGCCATGAGCCGCTCGCTGGCCGGGCGTCAGGTCGAGATGACGCGGGCGGTCAATGAGCGGCTGGATTGCGTCACCTCCCGGGTCGGCCGCTCCATGGAGCGTGCCACCCGCTCCACCCTGGAAAGCCTGACGGCGCTGCATGAGCGCCTCGGCATCATCGACAGCGCCCACCACAACATCACCGAACTGGCTTCGGAGGTCACGACCCTGCGCGAGGTGCTGGCCAACAAGCAGTCGCGCGGGGCCTTCGGCCAGGCGCGGATGGAGGCCATCATCCGCGACGCTCTGCCGTCCGGGGCCTATCAGTTCCAGTTCACGCTCTCGACCGGCAAGCGGCCCGATTGCGTGGTGCTGCTGCCGGACCAGCTGCCGCTGTGCATCGATGCCAAATTCCCCCTGGAAGCCATGACCGCGCTTCACGAGGCGCGGGGGGAGGAGGCACGGCGCGCAGCTGCGCAGCGGCTGCGCAGCGACGTCCTGAAACATGTCAGCGACATCGCGGAGAAATACCTCATCGCGGGTGAGACCCAGGATCTGGCGCTGATGTTCGTGCCTTCCGAATCGGTCTACGCCGAAATCCACGACGGCTTTGCCGAGGTGATCCAGAAAGCCTACCGCGCCAGAGTGGTACTGGTGTCACCGACGATCCTGATGCTGGCGGTGGAGGTGGTGCAGCAGATCACAAGGGACGCCAGGATGCGCGACGCCGCCGACCAGATCCGCAGCGAAGTGACCCTGCTCGGCGATGATCTGGCACGGCTGCGTGAGCGCGTCCTCAGGCTGCAGAAGCATTTCGGCGATGTTGCCGAGGACCTGCGTCAGGTTGTGGTCTCGGCGGACAAGATCGAAAAACGCGCCGGCCGCATCGAGGCGCTGGATTTCAGCGATACGGACGGTTTCGCTCCGTCCCCGCGTCTGTCCGGTGAATTGTTTCCGGTGGCCTGAGGAGATCGAGGCCAAAGCCTGGACCACGACCGGATGGGAAAGGGGGGAGACAGGCGGCCCACACCCAGCGTTCAGAGAGAGGGCGTTTCGGACGAGGTCTTTCCAAGGCTCGAAAGCGCGTCTGTGACTGGCGGGTCTCCGGTGAGGCTTCGCGAAAACAGCAGACCCAGGGTGCCGCCTGGCCGGGCGTTTCCCAATTCGCTGAAACGTGGAACCTTCACCGTCCGGGTGCTGCCGCATGTCTCGCTCGTGGTCAACGCCTGTCCTGACCGCGGCGGCGGTTCTGTCAAACGATGTTGGCTGTGGATGGTTGCGGTGCGTGTGATGAGGGAAGCGGAAGCGAATCTTCGCAGGCACACGTGTTTCTTTCGATATGGCCATGACCATTTTCGAGGATTCGTTTTCCATCACTGTCTTTGACGCCGACCACAGCGATGCAGAAGATCGCGGGAGTTCGATTGGCGAGAGTTTAGACCTGCACCTTGTTCTCGCTGTTCACACCGGGACTGAAATCGACGGAGATGTGATATTGATCCGCCTTATTTCGGCCAGGCGACCAACCCGGCGTGAGGCTCAACAGTACTATGAAGGAGCTTGATGAGATGCGCGACGAATATGATTTTTCCGGAGGGAGCGTGGCAGGTGCGTTTGCAAAGACGCAGTCCTTATCCCGCCTGTGCACATCG
The DNA here is from genome assembly GCA_009781045.1 of Alphaproteobacteria bacterium. Taxonomy (GTDB): domain Bacteria; phylum Pseudomonadota; class Alphaproteobacteria; order Rhizobiales; family Xanthobacteraceae; genus Bradyrhizobium. Next base: position 25,019 of record WQYW01000018.1, on the reverse strand, counting down.
ATCGGGAAGTTCTGGTTTATCTTGCGGAACGGGCCAGGGCCAGGGCCAGGGGCACAACCCTAAATTCGATGCTGAATGAACTCCTCAAGAATCGCGTGGAGTTGATCAAGATCGGTACGTGAGGGGGGTGTGAGGCGGAAAGCCTGGAGGCACATGAATTCCCTCGCAACGGCTCAAGCCTGCGCAGATGTTCTTTTGGCGTGTCGCAGTCGATGCGCGCGAGACCGTCCTGGTGGATAACGGATCATCCTGAGGTCCCCTGCTTTGACATTTTGATGTGGTGCTGGAGTACCATTGCGGGCCAGCCATGAGTTCCGTGTCCGAGGTGTTTGACAGATGTCACCTTATCCCCGGAGGCCACCCGCCTGTGCCTGGAAGTGTCGTCAACCCGCGGCGTGCCGGCTCATTGCGTATCCCATCTCGCGACGCGTTGTTTAAAGGGGGCGCTCAGATACGGTGACATCTGCGTCGGCTCGATTCGGGTGGTCGCTCATGTTCTGGGTGTCAGGCCACGGCGCGACTGGACCGGTGAACGGGCGTGGCGTTTCGCTGTTCCTGGTCTGGATCCGGGCGCTGGAGCCGGTGCTCTCCATGGTCACCAGAAAGCCGGGGCCCGGTGCGGTCACGCGGTGGAGCGAACGGAGGGCGGCGCGGATTTCCTGCAGGGGGGGGCGCGACAGCGCAAGAAATCTGTTAATGGCGGGAGATGCAAAAGTCTGAGCCCGGTTCCAGTGTTGCCCCGCAATCCACCTCGTCCCTCCTGGAGGTGCTGACGGTCTATCTGCAGCGGCCGGTCCTGGTGGTGCTTCTGCTCGGCTTTTCCGCCGGGCTGCCGTTTTCCCTGGTGGGGTCGACGCTGCAGGCCTGGATGGCGGAGAGCCAGGTCGACATCAAGACCATCGGCCTTTTTGCCTTTGTCGGCACGCCCTATGTGACCAAGGTGTTGTGGTCGCCGCTGGTCGATGCCGTCGAGATTCCGTTTCTGACGCGCATGCTGGGGCGCCGCCGGGCCTGGCTGATCCTCACCCAGATCCTGCTGATCGCGGCGGTGCTGCTGCTGGCCTCCTGTGATCCGGTCGGCGCACCGGTGGTTCTGGCTGCGGCTGCGGTTCTGGTCGCCACTGCGGCGGCCACCCAGGATATCGTCATCGACGCCTTCCGGGTCGAAAGCCTGGGGCGCAACGAGCAGGCGGCGGGGATGGCGTCCTATGTCGCCGCCTATCGCATCGCCACCCTGGTATCGGGGGCGGGCGCTCTGCTCGTAGTCTCGAGCCTGATCGAATGGTTCGGTATCGACAAGCAGCAGGCCTACAGCATGACCTATGTCATCATGGCGGTGCTGGTGGTGGTCGGGGTGCTGGCAACAATTCTTGCGCCTGAGCCCGGCGTCTCCGCGGTTGCCGACGTCTGCGGTGAAAGAGGCCCGGATGCGCCGGCGGTGCAGCCGCAGGAGCGCGGCGTCATCGCGGTGGCGGTCGGCAGCCTCAAAGACTTTTTCACCCGCGACGCTGTGGTTGCCATCCTGCTCTTTGTGGTGCTGTTCAAGCTTGCCGATGCGCTGGCAACCGCCCTGAACACGAAGTTTGTCCTCGATATGGGGTTTTCGCGGGTCGAACTCGCCGCCATCCTCAAGGGCGTCGGCTTTGCTGCCAGCATTCTCGGCGGTTTCGTCGGCGGCTTTGTTGCCCGCAGCTTTTCCCTGCGAAACAGCCTGTGGATCGGCGGGATCCTGCAGACCGTCGCCATTCTGCCTTTTGCGGTGCAGGCGACGCTTGGCCATGACGTGGCCTGGCTGACTTTTGCCATCACCGCCGAACAGTTCACCGCCGGGCTCGGCACCGTGACCTTCGTCGCCTATCTCTCCGCACTCTGTGGCAACCGGCAGCATACCGCCACCCAGTATGCGCTCCTGACCGCCTTGACGGCGGTCGGACGCACCGTCTTTGCTGCAGCGAGCGGCTACATCGTCGCCGAAACCGGATGGGTGAACTATTTCCTGCTCTCGGCGGCGGCGGCGATCCCGAGCTTCCTGCTCCTGTTCTATCTCCAGAGCCGGGGGCATTTCACGCAGTTCGAGTCGCAGGCCTGATGGATCGCTCCGGGCGCTGGCGTCAGCGCCAGGACAGAAGCCTCCCGGCCCCGCCAAGCGGTTCACCGACGTCTGGCCGGCTGGACGAAACCTGTGCCCGTTGCCGGCGTGACGCCGCCCTCGAGCCGGGTTTCATCCACGGATGGGCGGTGCGCCAGTGTGAAACTCCTCAAGACGCCGGAAAGCGTGCTGTCGGCAAGCCCGCCAAAAGCCGGTGGGGGCGACACGCACCCCATTCCACATTCCTCGAAGAGCGCCTGGCCGGCCGGCGTCCTTACTGAGCGGCGCGTGTTTTGACCACGCGCCACTGGCTGATCACCGCCTCGCTCAGCTGCCCGACAGCGTCGGCGCAGCTGATTTCGCCGACCTTGATGGAAACCACGTGACCCATAAGGCCCTTGAGCTGTGTCACCTCGGCATCATTATGGGTGACGAGTTCAAAGGTCTGCGGGCCGGTCATGAGATCGCAGGTGAGGTGGGGCGGCGGCAGGCGGCGAGGCTCGCTGCTGAGCTGGAAGGCATCGCCTTTGCGCCCGCGCACATGCATGGCGTCGAGGTGGCCGGAGATGACGTCACCGAGTCGGAGCGGTTTTCCGGGGGTCTGGAGGATGTCCTCCTGGGCAGTGGCCGCGCCAGATGTCAGCGCCACCATCACCGCCGTCAAAATCGCAGGTATCGCCGATTTGCTGGTCACGCCCGTGTTTTCCGTCCTGCCTGGGGGCTTTTTCTCTGGTGCGGAAAAACGCCCGCTTTTCACGGCGCGATATAAAGCGTTTTTTTCATTTTTCTGCAACCCGGGCGCGCAATTGTGCGGATCGGAAAAATCTCTGGCGGGAGCGGAGATATTTCCGGGAGCCATTGTTTCGGCGTATGATTCCGCGGGTCGCGGCGGGGTCTTGAGGGGGTGACCGATCGGCAACGGCTGCGAGCAATCGCATGGCATTGTGAATCGCAAGCCTTTCTCTTGCGCGCGGCACCTCTTGTGAACAGTGATCAAAATCACGGATTTCAGAGAGCGGTTGTGCTGTCCGGAGCGCCGCGCCGCGCCCGCTGCAGGGCATGCAGCGGCCGTGCGTTGCGACAACGCCTGGTTGCAGGGAAGGCCGCAAAAATGACGCGCAAAGGCGGATCCCCGACTGGCGCCGATCCCTGCCGGGTTGGCCGGCAATCGGCACGGCCCTCTTTGCGGGACCTGCGTCCTGGCTGCAGCAAAGACCGCAGGTCAGGTGGCTGGCACGCCGCCGTCGGGACGGTGCGGCGGGCCAAGCGCGGTCCTTCTGCCGGCATTCCTTCTCTTGCGGGCTTCGGCAGTCAGAACAGGGTGCGCTGGCGCATGGCGGCGGACAGCGTACCTTCATCGAGATAGTCAAGTTCGCCGCCCACCGGCACGCCATGGGCGAGCCGCGTGACCCGGACCCGGGCGTCCTGCAACAGGTCGGTGATGTAATGGGCGGTGGTCTGGCCATCGACGGTGGCGTTGAGGGCGAGGACGATTTCCGTCACTTTGGGGTCATGGGCGCGGGCAATGAGAGGCGCGATGGCGAGATCCTCCGGTCCGATGCCGTCCAGCGGCGACAACGTGGCACCAAGTACGTGATAGTGCCCGTTTGTGGCATGGGCGCGCTCCAGGGCCCAGAGGTCGGCGACATCGGCGACGACAACGATGATCGAGGCGTCGCGTTTGGGGTCGCTGCACAACAGGCATGGATTGCTTGTGTCGATATTGCCGCAGACCTGGCACAGCTCGATCCTGTCGAGGGCGGTCTGCAGCGCTCCTGCGAGCGGCAGCATCAGGGCTTCGCGTTTTTTGATCAGATGCAGTGCCGCCCGCCGGGCCGACCGGGGGCCCAGTCCCGGCAGGCGTGCCAGGAGCTGGATCAGACGTTCAATTTCCGGGCCCACGACGGCTGCCATCGCCGGAACTAGCCGAGCAGACCGGGCGGCAGACCGAGGCCGCCGGTCAGGCCCTGCATTTTTTCCTGCATCGCCTGTTCGGCCTTGCGACGGGCATCGTTGAGGGCACTGACCAGAATGTCCTGCAGCACTTCGCGCTCCTCGGGCTTCATCAGGGAGGGATCGATCGCGATGCTTTTGATCTCCATTTTGGCACTCATGCGCACGCGGACCAGACCGCCACCGGACATGCCTTCGACCTCTACTGCTGCAAGCTCCTCCTGCATCTCCTGCATTTTCGATTGAAGTTTCGCCGCCTGTTTCATCATGCCAAGAAAGTCAGCCATCACTATTTTCCCTGTGTGAGGTTTTGCGCAAAAGGAGCCGTTTCAGGCCCGCAAAAATTCCTGGTGCGGTGTCAGGAGAGGCTTCAGGACGCAGGGTTTCAGGAGTCGTCGGCGTCTTCGTTCACCTCGTCGCTGCCATAGTCGTTTGCCGGCTCGGGTTGTGCGTCGGGCGCGAGCTTGCGGACTTCGACGATCCTGGCGCCGGGAAAGCGTGCCAGCACCTCGCGCACGCGTGGGTCGGTCTCGGCATTGCGGGCATGCTCTTCTTTGCGCGCCAGCTGGACCGAGCGCAGCGTCGGCTGGCCGGGAGCATTGGAGACCACGACGGTCCAGCGCCGCCCGGTCCATTGTTCGAATTTGCGTGACAGTTCGGTGATCAGCTGTTTCGAAGCGGTGGGTTCAAGTGCGACCTCGAGCCGGCCGTCGTCGAAAGCAACCAGGCGCATATCCGCCTCTAACGCCGACCTTGTCAGGAGGTCGCGCTTTTCCGCCGCGAGTTCCACAAGTTCGGTGAAGCTGGCGACATGGCGCAGCGGCGCGGCGGTGTGCGGAGAGCTGGCGGCCAGCTGGGGCCGTGGCTGAGCCGCAAGCGCCGCTGGGGCGGTGCTGCGGGCCATGGTCTGGGAGGTTCCCCGGGTCGTGGCAGCACCCTGGGCCGCCCCAAGAGACGTTCCATGTGACGTTCCATGTGACGTTCCATGTGACGTTCCATGGGAGGTTCCCCGGGACACTCCCTGGGCTGCAGCCGGGCCCTCAACTGAGCGCAGGATGTCTTCCAGAGGCGGCAGACCGGCAGCATAGGCGATGCGCACCAGGACCATTTCGGCCGCGGCTGCTGGGCGGGACGAGGCCTCGACCTCTGCTTCGCCCCTGAGCAGCATCTGCCACATCCGCGCCAGCGCCGGGATTGAAATTCTGACGGCGAAATCGCGGGCGCGCTGGCGCTCGGTCTCGCTATGAGCGACATTTTCGGCGACTTCCGGCACGATCTTGACGCGGGTGACGAAGTTGACGAATTCCGCCAGATCCGACAGCACCACGGCCGGGTCAGCACCGATGTCATACTGCTCCCGGAACTCGCGCAGCGCTGCGGCGATATCACCGCTCGCCAGTGCGCCGAACAGGTCGATCACCCGCGTGCGGTCGGCGAGCCCCAGCATCTGGCGCAACGCCTCCGCCCTGACGGTGCCGGCGGCATGGGCAATCGCCTGGTCGAGCAGCGACAGCGAATCGCGCACCGAGCCCTCGGCGGCGCGGGCGATGATGGCCAGCGCCTCCTGCTCGATCTCGACCCCTTCTCTGGCACTGATACCGGCAAGATGCTGCATCAATACTTCGAGCTTGATCCGGCGCAGGTCGAAACGCTGGCAGCGCGACAGCACCGTGACCGGAACCTTGCGGATTTCGGTCGTGGCGAAAACGAATTTGGCGTGTTCCGGCGGTTCCTCCAGCGTCTTGAGAAAGGCGTTGAAGGCGGAACCCGACAGCATGTGAACTTCGTCGATGATATAGACCTTGTAGCGGGCGCTGGTCGGGACATAGGACACGCTGTCGTTGATTTTGCGCACGTCATCGACGCTGGTGTGGGAGGCGGCGTCCATTTCCAGCACATCCATGTGCCGGCTTTCCATGATGGCCTGGCAGTGAACGCCGAGGGTGGGCATATGGATGGTGGGGCCGCGGACCGATCCGTCGGCAAGTTCGTAGTTGAGGCCGCGGGCCAGAATGCGTGCGGTGGTGGTCTTGCCGATGCCGCGCACCCCGGTGAGGATCCAGGCCTGGGGAATCCGCCCGGTGTCGAAAGTGTTGGAAATGGTGCGGACCAGGGCCTCCTGGCCGATCAGGTCATCGAAGGTGCTGGGGCGGTATTTGCGCGCCAGCACCCGGTAGGGGGCAGCAGGGGGGGCCGGTGCCGCCGGTGGCAGACCGAGATCCAGGCCCGGCCCGGTGCTGTCATCGACGTCGCTCATCGGTCGATCCACATTGGCAGTGCCCCCCGGACTTCTGTCGTGCCGCGGCTTCGGGGCGACTTTGGCGCAAGGCCCAAGCCATTTGCCGGTGATCCCCGACATTGACGTCAGGGCGCGCACGCATTCCCGTATGGCGGATTTCGGGGATTGACCCTTGGAATCAGGGATTGCTCCCCGGAAGAAAGGCAGGAGATTGGCAGGCGACCCGATCCGGATCTCGTTAGGGCTGCTTCCTTCCGGACCTGACCCGGTTGGCGAGTGGCTCGTCCACCGCCAACCTCCTGAGGCGCAATGTGGCGTCAGGAGCGCCGAAATGCAAGCATGTGTTGGGGGCCCCACTGGTGCCGGTGCCCAAGGTGTTCAAGGGTGCCCGAATGCCGATGGCCAGGCGCGGCGGCGAGGAAGTGCCAGGGAAGCAGGGAAGCGGCAAGGAAGCTGGCAAAGGCCGCAGGCTGAGGCGGCCTTAAAGACCCCGAAATCGGACGTTTCGTCTAATGAATTCAAGTCGTTGGCGGAATTCCGGCGGGAGTGGCGGCGGATCCGCCGCCCGTTGCCCTTGCGCACAGGGCCTCTTTTCAGGACGCGCATGGAATGGGTTCTCAAGGGGGTGTGTGCCGCGCGGGTGTCTTGCCTTGGTAAAATCGGCGGCCTTTTTGGTGCGGCCTGTGCGTGTTCTGGGTGCGTTGCGACGCGCTGCTTGCGCTTCTCCACGGGTGCCCACGGCGCAGACCCCCCAGTTCGCCGTTGACGGCCATCGGATCGCGGCCGGCAGACCCCAGGGACCAAGGCAGGGATGGGCTCCATGCAGGTGCTCCGGGGCCGACTCGATGGGACTGTGCTGTGGGTTCTGCAGGCGTGACAGGTCAGGCTTGAGCGTGTTTGACCGTGTCGGCAGTTGTGGCGCAGGCGGAGGAATCGGATTAGCCCTGTCAAGCGATTCTCTATCCGGGTGTGATTTTCGCGCTCGCCAGAAGGTTCTCAGAAATGCACGGATCCGGGACACGTTCAAAGCCTCCGGCCTTTCCCGTCACGTGCGGTGATGCGTTGGATGTGCTGCGCCTGATGTGCACATCGACGATTGATGTCTGTCTCACCTCGCCGCCCTACTGGGGGCAGCGCCAATATGACACGGACGGAATTGGTCGCGAAGCCACGTGCCCGGAATATGTGGAGGCGCTCACTGCGGTCCTCAACGAAGTGAAGCGCGTGCTGAAGCCGGAAGGCTCACTGTGGCTGAATATCGGCGATTCCTACGACCGCAAGTGTCTCCAGGGCGTGCCCTGGAGGGTCGCGATCGGATTGATGGATGGGGGAGGCTGGATTCTGCGTAACGACGTGATCTGGAACAAGGTCAAGGGCGCGCCGGACAACGCGAAAGACAAACTTCGGAATATTCACGAGCATGTCTTTCATTTCGTCAAGCAGCGAAGCTATTACTACGACGCCGACGCGATCCGCTCGACCCCGAAAGAGGCGAAGGTTGTGAACGGATCCGTCATCTCCGCAACGGGAGTGTCCGGTGTCCGCTACAGGAGGCAGATCGAACTTTCCACAGCGTTGACGCCGACGGAGAAGGTTGAGGCGCTTGCCGCGCTCAATGACATGCTTGATGCCGTGCGCGAAAAACGGCTGGCGGATTTTCGCATGATCATCCGCGGTCAGCAGCGGACCACGCATTCGGACAGTACAGGCGTTTCCGGGCGTGCCCGGGAAATAAAGGACAAAGGCTTCTATTTCCTCAAGTATCACCCCAATGTGAGCAAGCCGTCGGATGTCTGGGACATCATTCCCGAGGATACGCATCGTCAGGGCGATGTACATTTTGCGCCCTTCCCCTCTGACCTGTGCCGCATTCCAATCCTGGCAACTTGTCCGCCGGGAGGCGTGGTGCTCGATCCATTCTGCGGCACAGGAACCACGCTTGCGGTAGCAAAATCGCTCGGGCGAGGCGCCGTTGGAATTGATATCTCGCAAAGCTATGTTGATTTTGCTCGAGGGCGCCTGGCCGATTTGCTTACAGAAATTTCATGAATCATGAAGAACTCAAAGATTATTGATCTGTTTGGTCGTGACACAACAACGATGAAACAGCCGGAGTGGGCCGCTGTCGTAAGGTCGCAGCAGTGTCCATTCGTTCAGAAACGCTGTTACAAGGTACGAAAAAGCCAGCCTGAAATATCCATAGGCACATGTACAGTGCGGCATGGCAATGATCCTGTGATAATCTGTCCACTTGGATTGCTTGAGCGGAGGCAAATCTTCATTGATTGTCTTCGGTTGCTTTCGCATGAGCCGGGAAACGAAATTCATCTCGTCGGCGAGTTGGGGATCCCGGGTGGGAGTCTGGACTACTGCATCGCCTCGGTCCGAGATGGTAAGGTGCGTGACTTTGTTGGTGCCGAGCTGCAGGCGCTCGATACGATTGGGACCGTCTGGCCAGAGCGGCAACGGTTTTTGAAGGCGGTTGGCTTTGCCGGTATTTCGGAGGTCGATACCGGAAGTAGGAGGCCCTGTGGCGTGAATTGGAAGATGACAGCAAAGACGATCCTGGTGCAGCTTCATCACAAGATCGGGATCTTTGAGAGGCTCAAAAAGCATCTTGTCCTGGTTTTCCAGGATCGACTGCTTGACTATATGACCAGAGAATTTTCGTTCGATCATCTTCGAGATGCGCGCAGGGCGGATCCGATGCACTTTCATGCGTATGGTTTGTTACCTGCGCGTGGTGGTCATCAGCTCGTTCTTAAAAAAGAGCTGAGTACAGATGCTGAGGGGGTCGCCAGATGCCTGGGGATGCAGGAAGGGGGGGACGTTCAGCTTGATGTGATCCTGGGATTGATTGGTGCCAGACTGACGATGGATACGCGTTTCACGTCTGTCTGAAGGCGCGGGCGTTTTTCGGAAAGAGGTGGTGCGTGGTGCGTGCAATGCCGATGCCGGACGTTGCGTCGCAGGCGCGGTGGCGGGGGTTGCGCCGGATTGGCGCCCGCAGCGGCGGGATTGCTCGGGGTGGCGAGCGCCTCCTGTTCGATCTCGACCCCTTCTTTGGCACGGATGCCGGCAAGGTCGTGAAAGCTGAAAGCCGCTCGCTGGTTGCTGAAATCCGGTCGACCCGGATGGCATTCTGTGGGCCTGGACCCGGGTCTGGTCACTGGAGCCGGCCCCCGCTGTGAGCGACCCTGAGGTCGGTTGGTGCAAAGTGTTGCCAGGGCATCGGAGAGGCAATCCGCGAAATTCAGTGCGGCTGGGTGGCGGCCTTCAGGCAAGCCAGGCTTGAGCGGTGAGATCCGCGAGATCGGTGTCGACGGCAATGACCTCGGCATTGATGCATTGATCGTGGCGAGCGACAGATCAATCTCGGCCAAAGCGTGTTCGCCGTGCCGGCTCACCAGCGCCATGGATGCCTCAAGTACACAGGTCGCTGGAACGAGGCGAAAGGGATTGGCGGCGATGGCGGAAGTGTCGATCACTATCAACAGGCGATCCCATATCCCATTGTCGTCAAAACCGATGATCTCTGCATCGCTGCGCTGGTCCAACTCCGGGAATCGCGCCTCCCGCTCGCGGATCGCACGCAGCTTCGCAAGCAGCAACTCCGGCTCCCTGCCTCCGTATCCGAGGCGATGCAGGATGCAGGTGCTCGCTCAGCGCCTGGTGGAGGGCGACGGTCCTGGTGGTGCCCAGGTGGCGCGCACGTTCGTCGACAGTGCCCGGATTTTTGATGTTGAGAGACATTCCGAGGCTCCAGGTTGTCGACCTTTTTGCAATTTCCAAATCGAATCCATGGAGCGGAAAACGTGATTCCCCGAATTGCGGGTCAGCCTGCAGCAGGGGGATGCGAAAGAGCAGGCTTTGGGACTTGCCCGTCAGGGTGGGGTGGGCGTGCCCGTCGCCGCAGTCGGCCGAAGGATCCGGCAAGGCGCTGCTGGTGCGAGCTGCACCTCCAGGGACGATCTCAGGAATCGGGTCCGCTCGGGTCTGATGTGCAAGGCCAGCTTCAGAAGCGGAAGAAGTTACGGTATGGCGGCGGTCCTGACGCCGGGCGTTGCGCAGCGGGGCGTCGCAGGCGCGGTGGCGGGGGTTGTGCCGGATTGGCGGCTGCGGCGGATCCAGCGGCAGCCGGGCTGGTCGGGGTTGCCAGTGCCACCGGACTGTCAGCGGTGGCCTGTTCGCGGCCAACTTCGCGTCGCGGCCAGGAATAGTCATCGGCCCGTCCTGCGCTTGGCGTCAGCGCCTCACCTTTCATCAAAGTGCGCGCTGTGAGGGGATCGATGGCGGCCTGGGGGGAGTTCGGCCCACCGAGGAGCTGATCGGTCGAGATTGTCGCGGCTACCAGTGGCAGCACCGGGCCGGCCAGTGGGCGTGCGCCGCCCGGACCGGTCTGCCCGGCATCGGGGGCAGCATTGCGTTCCGGCTGCGTCGCCTCGACCAGGGGGGCGATCGGGTCGGAATGGTCGGCGAGCAGCCGGGCGACTTCGCGCTGGACATAATGGGCGAGTTTGCGTGCACCGGGCTTGGTGAAATAGACGCCGTCGGCGCTGCGCAACTGGCGGATCTGGCCTTCGAGGTCGGGACCTTTCTGCAGGAATCGCCCGGCTTCATCAACAAAACCATCCCACACATCGACATAGGTGATGCCCGCCTTGGCGGCGCCCTCACGATAGAGATTGTCGAGGTAGAGGATTTCCGCAGTTCCCTTGGGGCCGCGGATTGCGGGCAGGCCGACCCACAATACCGGCACACCCTTCGTTTTGAGAACGCTGATCATTTCGGCGATTTTTTTGCCATATAGTTCGGCCCAGCGTTCGTCGCGGAATTCAAAGACGCCGTTGCGGCTGCGTTCCGGCACTGCGATCTGGGGTGTCTCGCCCTCGGCGTCATCCTGACCGGCCTCGGCATCGACAGGCTTGTCCTCGGGTTTGGCCTCGGCCTCTGCGCCGCCTGGGGGTTTGGCGTCCTTGCCTTTGGTGTCGGTGGTGGGCTTTGGCGGCTCCCGCAGCGAAATGCGGTCGTTGAGGCCCAGCATGATCACGACGATATCCGGCTTTTCATTGGCGAGGATGCCTTTGGCCGCCGCCGCCCAATCCGAAGGCTCGCCTCTGGGCTGATATCTGATCAACCCGGAATTGGCGCGGTGCCGGCGCAGGATGCCCATTGTCGGGTCGTCGGCATAGGCCTCCTCCAGACCGAAGGCGAGCCAGTCCGCCATGGAGTCACCGAGCACCAGGATATTGTGCGTCGGTGTGGTGTCGCGCTTGGCGGGCGGCGGGGCGCGCGAGAAATCGGTCCGGGGCTGCGACGGCATGGAGGAGGGCGGCGAGAATATTTCGCCGCCAAACCAGCCCCGGCGTGGCGGTGGTGCGAGGCGGCGGCCACCGAAATCAGGCAGACCGAAGAACTGGGCAGCGGCCGGGCCGACAGTGCCAAACACCATCATCGCGGTGAGGGCGATCAGGGGACCGGTCCGGCTCAGAGCACAGAAGATGGACGCGGGCTTGGACATGGGATTCCCCGGGGAATGTGACGGTCGTGTCGTCGCAGTCGGCCTGATGCAGGCGCCGTTTCGAGCCCCATCCAGGCAGTTTGGCGTGGCGTGTCAAGCATTTCCGTAAGCGCAGGGGGGGCTGACGGTTGGCCGCAACCCTGGCTGGAATCCGGTCACTGACGCAAATGTCAATAACATCAGGTCCTTGCGCTTGACAGCCGGATTGTGCCGGCGATCCGTCCAAGGCCGGCGGTCTGTCAACACGGCCGAGCGGGACGAGAGAAAAAGGTTCCCTGTTCGTTTCCAGCCCGGGCTTGTTCCCGGATCACAGCAGGCCTCTCACCTGCTCAGGTCAGGGAGCCGGGTGAAAATAACGGAATCGCCAGAGGCAGATTTGCCCGACCTTCGGAGCGAATATTCTCTGACGGCTCCGGATCGGAGTCACCTGATCAGGTAAGGGGGGTAGTTGATAGTTGATCAGGTGAGATGATGTCATCAATCCACCACGACTTTATCAACGAAAGGGCAGGTTCCATCCCCCCGATCGTCCCCGGCGAAGGCGCCAGGGCGAAGTGGTGTGAGGCAATCGGAAATAGCTCTTCCTCACCGGCTTGCGATCCGGCGCCAGTCCTCGCCTCGCCATCTGATAAAGCTGCAGTGTGATCCCCGGCGCTCTGTCGGACCGTTGAGACGGCGGGAGTACCCGTCGCATCAACCGTTCGTCTGAGTTCCACACCGGCGTCCCGCCGACCCCCTTGGATGAAACTTGGCCCAGCGGGCACCCAGGGGGCGCCGGCCATTGGCGCCAGTTTCTTTCCAGGATTGCGCTGCTGCCAGGGGGGTGGTCCTGCTACCTGTGACCGCCACCACCACCACCGCCGCCGCCACTGAAGCCGCTGCCACCGCCACTGTGACCACCGCCACCGCCGCTGCCACCGCCACCGCTGTAGCCGCCACCGCCGCCATAGCCGCCGCCGGATGAGCCGCTATGACTGAAACTCGAGCCGCCGCCGAAGCTGGAAGAACTCGATCCGCCGCTATAGCCACCATGACTGAAGCCACCGGAACTGCCATGGTCGGAGTGGCTGAAGCCGCTGCCATAATTCCCGCCGCTGGAGCCGCCATAACTTCCGCCACCAGAGCCGCCATGGTCCCAGCTGCCAGAGTGGCCGCTGTGCCACCCTCCGAAGCCTGGAGACGCGCTGCTGGAACCGTGGCCGTAAAGGGTCGAGGGCACCTCGAGCACGTGACGACCATCCCGCCCGGCGCCATGATGGTTCTCCGCCTCGCTGTTATCGCGACGGTCCCTGCGACGTCGCCCTGGCCATGGTTGGAAGCCGTCACTCCCTCCGCCCCACGAGTACTCAAACGATGCCCCGGAATCGGCCGTGCTGCCGTCATCTGCGCTGACATCCTGCTCCGCCTCGTCTTCCTGGAGGGATGCCTCTGGGTCAAGATCATCGGGCCCGACGTAACCCGGCACAGGCAGTGACAGCGCCGACTGATTACAGAATTTGTGCTCCATCGCCGCCAGCACCCTGATGCTCAACCTGCGCTTCTCCGGATCCGACGGAATCCCGCAGCGGATCGCATTTGCCTCAAGAAATGCCACCAGCCCCGAGTTGGCGGTGGCTACGTCCCGGATCATGGCGCAGGACTGCGCCAGCGGCACCGGCTTGGCGCCATTCGTCCCGGCCATCGTCCTGCGGAACCGTTCGGCCCGCCTTGAGACGTCCTGCCGGAGTCGGACATAGGTCTTCTTACATGCGCTGTCGGCAGAAGATGGCGGGAGCCCTGGATCAATCCCGAAGGCATCGGCTGCAAGAGCGGGTGCGGTGACGGCGACGGAGAGAGCAAGGGTGACAGCAGGTGCGACATTCTTCATCGAAATAGTTCCCTGTGTGATGGCAGGATCTTCAAGACGGACCGTCTTTGAGCGTATTTCTGTCTCTTTCGATCCCGCTTCGGTTGTTCCTTCACGGATGTGCGAGAGAGCTGAGATTGATGTGTGTGGCCGATGTTCGGACCACGCATGACGGCTTTGGAAATCGTCGGGACGCTACGCCCGGTCTTGGAGCGGATCGGCAGCGATAAGCTGCTGCCTGCCGGGAATTCCGGCCCCCGAAATGCCGGGCCTGTTCCGGCGCAGGATCGTCGCCATGCCGGGAAAAACGGTGAGCGATCTGGAAAACGAAGATTCACTTTCAGTCATCTCAGGCGGACATGAAGCTGGGTCGACACCGACCTTCATTACCGATAAACGATAATAAATGCCTATTACAAATTAAAAAATGTAAATGATTAAGTGATGTCTTCAGGGTAGAAGATGATGCGAAGCCGAAAGAGCCCGAGCGGGCATCTCCACTACCGGGCGGTCGCGGCGCTGCAGTCTGCCGCCCTCAAGGGATGGTGGTTCGGCAGAAGCGGCAGCTGTGCGCCGGAGCGGCAGGACGCTGTTAAGGACAACAGATCACCGGGCAGGGGTGTTGTGCAACTGAACTTTCCGTGAGCGGGAATGCGCCAGGCTGCCGCGTCACGCTTTCGAATGTTCCGATTCAGCGCTTGCAAAGCTCTTTCGGCACGGACTTTGCGAAAACCCTGCGCGGGCCTGGCTTTACTGTGATCAGCGGCCGTGTCATCAGAAGCCTGCGGGCAGCGGGCCTGAAGACAGGTAAAGATGATTTTTGCGGTCTCTCTGCCGCACTGCCACCGTTTTCGCAGGCGACGAATCGCTTGAAAGTGCTGCGATTTCCCGCTGACGGTCTGGAAATTCCATAATGAAATCAACGGCAGGATCCGTTGATGGGCTCTCCCGAGGGTGAAACATGAAAATACGCAAAGCTGTGTTCCCGGTTGCCGGTCTCGGCACCCGTGTCCTCCCGGCCACCAAGGCGATGCCCAAGGAGATGCTGACCATTGTCGACAAGCCGCTGATCCAATATGTCTATGACGAGGCACGCGAGGCCGGCATCACCCATTTCGTGTTTGTCACCGGACGTAACAAAGCGGTGATCGAAGACCATTTCGATCACATGTTCGAACTCGACGCGACGCTTGAGGCGCGGGGCAAGAAAGCCGAAGCCGACATCCTGGCCCGCAGCCAGCCCGAGGCCGGCGCGGTCAGCTTCACCCGTCAGCAGGCCCCGCTGGGTCTTGGTCACGCGGTGTGGTGCGCGCGCGATATCGTCGGCCGTGAGCCTTTCGCCGTGCTGCTGCCCGATGAACTGGTGCTTCACAGTCCAGGCTGTCTCAAACAGATGATCGCCGCAGCCACGGATCTTGGTGAAAAGTCCAATCTGATCGCGGTCGAGGCGGTGCCCGACCATCTCACCCACCAATACGGCATCTGCGGCGTCGGCAAACGCCAGGGCCGGATCTTCGAGGTCGACGGCATGGTCGAGAAGCCGCCGCAGGGCACCGCGCCTTCCAATCTGTCGATCACCGGACGCTATATTCTCCAGCCCGAGATTTTCGACATGCTGGAGCGCCAGGAGCGTGGGGCAGGGGGCGAGATCCAGCTCACCGACGCCATGATCGCGCTGTCCAGGCTGCAGAAATTCCATGGCCTCGAATTCGCGGGCGAGCGCCACGACTGCGGTTCGAAGGCCGGCTTCCTGCGTGCCAATATCGCCTTTGCCATGATGCGGCCCGAACTGCGCGACGGACTGATCGCGGAGATGAAGAAGCATACCGGCGCAGCGTGAGGGCGTTCGGTTCTGGGATGGTGCCACAGGGATGCTGTGGTGAAAGACGGACCTGACGGGACGGTGACGGCAGAGAGCGCCCATGAATAACTATGATCCGCTGCGTGATTTCCTGATGCAGCAGAAAGCGCAGCAGCTTGTGCTGACCTTCGCCGAGATCGAGGACATCATCGACGCCCCCCTGCCGCGGGCGGCAAAGCGTGCCTCGTGGTGGGACTGCACGCGCAGCCCGGAGATCGGCATGCCGCAGCGGGAGGCCTGCATTGCCGCAGGCTTCACCGCGACCCGGCTGCCGGATGCCGAGAGGGTGCGCTTTGCCCGCAACGCACTGACGCGCGGGCAAAGCTGAAAGCCTGACGATTACGACGGCAATCCGTGGCAGGGGATCAGGAGGGATCAGGGTAAGGGTCCTGCGAAGAGTCTTCATCAAGGGTGCGATCCGGCCGCGAGGTGACGGGTGAGGCAATGACGGGGGCAGATGGCGGCGGGGGTGCGGACAGCGACCGGCCGCTGTTGTCCGGCCCTGCGGATTTCCGGGGTGATCAACGGATCCGGGATCTGGCTGACCAGCGGACGAGGTGGACCGATGACCGATCACCGACTGAGCAGGCGACCCGAAGAGCGACCCTGACGCCGCCGTCGCGCGGACGCAGGCCGACCAGGCGTATCGGTGGTGAGAAGCTGCTGGCGCAGCTGATGGCCCACCGGCGTGGTGAGGCGCAGGCGTGCACAATGCTGCGGATTCCGCCGCCTGACGAAGAGGATATGAAGCGGTTATGCCGGGAACGCGGCATGTTGATCGGGGATCGCGACGGCAACGTCAGTCGCATCAACAGACTGCTTTTTTCTCGAGGGATCCTGGACTATCAGCCGCTCGCGGCAGATCGGCGCGCGCGCCTTGACGGACTGCGCAGCGATGAAGGACAGGATCTGCCGAAGCACGTGACCGACGAGGTGCGCCGTGAGCTGGATCGACTGGAACTGGTGCTTGAGCACATCAAGGCGATCGAGACAGAGCGCGACGCGCTGATTGCCGCACAGCCGGCAGATGCGCCGGTGAAGAGGCTGCTGAGGCTCAAGGGCGTCGACACCGAAGCGGTTGCGGTGCTGTGGGGCGAAGGCCTGTTGTCCCGCCATTTCGAAAACCGTCGCCAGGTTGAGGCTTTTGCAGGCTTGTCGCCGGGGCAGAGTGTGCTCGCCGATGGCGGCAAGGGTGGGTTGAAATCGGGCAATCCGAGGTTGCGGGAGACGCTTTTTCGGATGGCGTGGCTGTGGCTGCGCCATCAGCCGGATTCGGCGCTGGCGCAGTGGTTCAGAGCGCGCGCCGAAGCTGATGACGGCGATGGGAAAAAATCGGACATGGTGGGCGCTCTGGAAATATGTGAGCAGCGGCGTCGCCATCGAAGGCGCGATCTTCAGGTCTTCCTGATTCGGTTGAGGTCAGGCCGATCGCCCGGAAGGGAGGCCAAAAGACGGAAGGTGTCGTTCAGGTCCTTCGCGTTGCGGCACCGGGTCGCCAGCGCGACCTTCCAAAAGTGCCATCGGTGGTAGTCGGGATCGCGCTGGACCGGTTGTTGGCGCCCCGGCGGGATGGTAGCGACAGGCTCACCGCGGCTTTTCCGTGAAGGTTTTACCAACGAGTTCCGGGAAGCGCTGCATCGTTCGTCCGCATTTGAACGTCCAGTCCTGGTCATCCATGAAATACAGCCTGGTGCTGCTCTCTGTTGAAACGTCCGTCTTCCCGAACAGGCCGCGACTGCGGTGCAACAGCCGTGAAACGGAGACCGCGATCAGACGGACCGTCCCCCACCTGTCGCCCTCCAGCCAGACGCAATAGAAATCGTCGTAAGCGTTGGTGTTGAGCGCCCCGGACCTCATTTCTGTTATGAATGCTTTTGTGATTTTGAACGGTGAATTTATCAGCGAACCACTCGAAGACCTCTTCCCGGCATCCAGAATCAGTATGGCGAACTGGTGTCGAAGAGCAGGCGTTGCCACCTTTTGTTCAGCCGCGGCTGCGGCACCACCGGAACCGAGCACAAATAACGCCGACAATGCGGCAGGCAGCAACAGCACCGCCATCCGCGCCCTGCATTTTTTCATCATTTCATACATGGACAACCCCGTTCACTTTGCGTGCCGCCCCCTCTGGAGAGGCCGACGCTATCATCTGTGTATCATGTTCAGGCAAACGCCGCAAAACGCAATGGCGGGTTGGGAGGGGTGCTGTGAACCTGCGTACCACCTCTCCCGCCGTTGTCTGCAGGTGGAACTTCTGATGCGCACTCAGGGCGTTTGGCCTGGCAAGGCGGTGCCGTGCGGGAGCGATTGTTGCGCTCCGTGCGGCTGCAATCTCTGAAGTGCCGGCATGCGTTTGCGAGCCTTGAGGGCGGAGTGGCCCCGGCGGTGAGACGGCGCTGCAGCGTCCGGTTCTGCAGGAGGCAGCTTCCGTTGTCGTTTCCCGTTTGAGCCAGCAGCGATACCCGCCATCCGACAGGTCGCGCCACACAGCCTCGGCGACAGGCCACCGGCAAGTGCCGTTCACGAAAACGTGTCCACAGCGTCATTGCGGCAATATCTGGAGTGAGTCATTCCTCCTGGGGGGCTGCGAGGTGCGCCAGGAATCGTTCCGGCGCACCCGATGCCACCATCCTGCCGCACCCGATCCGGTCTGAGCGGAGCGGAAATCGTCTTCGTCGAACCAAGCTCTGGAACCCCTGCCTTTTCTGAAAATGGAGGTGCTCGTGCCCCGCTGGATGGCCGTTTTTGCATTTCTCGCCGCATTTTCGGGCGGCTCAGGGAGCCCGCTGGCAACTTCCGGGGCTGCGGCGTCGGAATCTTCAGACGCGCCGCGAATGTCCACGGCTCAGCTTTCACCGGCTCAACTCTCACATGCGGAGCAGGACCACAGCACCGAAGTCGAGGTCCGCAACGGACAGATTCCAGGATCTGTGGAAATAGAGGCGAGCCGACCGATCGATCTGGTCCCGGAACTCATCGTGGAGTGGCAGCAGCCCGATGGCTCATTTTCCCCGATTCGGGAACTCGATGTGAGTTCGCTCAAACTGGTCACGGTCTGTGGCGAGCCCATCGGTCGCTGTGTCAGAGTTGGGGAACGAGGGCTGAAGCCTGTTCCATGGACCGGGATGACCTGTTCGTCGCAATGCAACCGGACCTGCGACCGGAACGTCCGGTTGTCCGGAAAGTTCCGGTTTGTTGTCACGACCTGCGATGGCAAACAGCGTTTTGCGGGCCCGGTTTTTGAAATGCCGAAATCACAATAGCTTCGCTCCTGCCCGTCGAAAGTTGTGAATTCCCCCCGCAGATTGCGGTGTCGTTTTGTTCTTTTGTTTCAGGGAGATTTGCGTGGTGGCCACCATTGATACGCGTAGCGTCCTGCTTCATATCACGGTTCCAGGGACCAAACCTGATGTGACTCCGATGCTTAATGGAGTTATCAGCGGCTTTGCTTTCAATTCGCCAACGATAGATGCGGACGGGGCGATGACGCTGAAGGGAACCGCTGGTGAGGATGTGGCCGGTTGGACCCTCGGCTTTATCTAGCTGAAATATATTGGCACAAATCAGGCGCGCTACCGGGGTGCCACCGTGCGCGATGGCAGCGTACTGGTCACTGTGAGCAATAAGACGCTTTGTCGCGATACCGACGAGACGTCGCATGAAGTGTGGTATGATCCACTCTTTTCGGCCAGTCCAGTGGTCGGTCCTGGAGGAACGAACCAGCTCGCGCAAGCGACGGTCCTGCCGCCTTCAGGCTCCCTGAACGTGGCTTCCCACCTGTACGACAGGCCGGGGCGGTGGTGGCCGGAGACCTGGGCGAATCCGGTCGTGGCGGGCAACCCGGCAAATTTCCTGCATTATGTGGTTACCGAGCTGTTGTTCTGCACCATGCTGGTGGCTCAGGAACCGGCGGGCAGCTTCCACGTGCTCATGCATTTTTACTGGAATGTAATATGGGAACACACTTTCAGGCGCGACAGCACCGGAAAGGTCGTTGCGGATAGAGCCATCCGGCTCCAGCAGAATGTGCAGCATCCGCATGCAGGCAATCCCCATGATTCGAAGTTCTTCGGCAGAGAGTTCGACCTCCACCTCCCTGTCAGCAACCTCGTATCGCGAGCACAGCCCAGAGTCGTGGGAGCAGTTGACTGGGGACAGGGTTAGGGCTCGGGTCTGTCCCCCCAGATCGCACAGCATCGGCGGTGGGCGGGGGGCCTTGTCTTCCGAACCGGGCTTCCCCTGGGGGGGCGGCCGGAGAGTTCTGCCGGTGCCCGGAAGCAGAGGCGGTGTTTCCGTCAGGTTCGCCAGTTTGGCTTTGAAGTGACCGTCACCTGCGGCAACGCGGTTGCTTGTGGCACCGAAGGGAGGCTGGGGCAAAGGGTCTGGGCAAGGGCCTCTGCCTGGCTCCCGGCTCTCGCGGGTCCTCCCGACGTCGATCGGCGGAGCCTTCGCTTTCCTCAGAGTGAAATTCACAATTTTCCCGCGGTGTGAACTTCGCCCAATTCCTCCTCGACGATTTCACCAAAAGTCCTGGTGGACAGGTCACCTTCTTCGATGCGTCTGTTCAGCAGGGTTTTGAGTTCCTGTCCGGTCGGGTCGCAGGCGCAACGGCTCCCGGTGGCATCCTCGTTCATTTCTGCATCCGCGCATTCTCCCGGTTCTGCGGAGCCGGCGCGCGTACCTGGGCCAGAAGCCTCGTGGCGGCATCCGCACTCAAGGGCTCACTGAATGCGTAGCCCTGGGCAAATTCGCAACCCAGCTGGTAGAGTTCGACGGCGTCCGAGTCCGACTCGGCGCCCTCGGCGACCACGCTCATGCCGAGATCATGGACCATGGATATGATCGATTTCAGGATCACCGGCCGCGAGCCGGTGGTGGTCGGGCGGACGAAGGACTGATCGATCTTGATGGTGTCGAAGGGGAAGCGCTGCAGATAGGCGAGCGACGAATGCCCGGTGCCGAAATCGTCGAGCGACAGGCCGGTGCCGAGTTCGCGGATGCGTGCCAGCATATGGGCGGCATGCTCCGGGTTCTCCATCACCAGCGATTCGGTCAGTTCGAGTTTGAGGGTGTTGCGGGCCACCGATGAGCGCGACAGTACGGTGCGGATGTCGTGGATGAGATCGTGGCGCAGCAGCTGGCGTGAGGAGACATTGACGCTGGCAAAGATCGGGATGCGGGCGCGCATGGCGCGCTGCCAGGTGGCGAGCTGGCGTGCGGTCTGATCGAGCACGAACATGCCCAGATCGATGATCAGTCCGGTCTCTTCGGCGATGGCGATGAATTCCAGGGGCGGCATGCGGCCGAGCTTGGGATGGTCCCAGCGCAGCAGGGCCTCAAAACCGGCGATCGAGCGGTCCTGCAGCCGCACGATGGGCTGATAGAGGATGGTGATCTCCTGGCGCTCGATGGAGCGGCGCAGATCACTTTCGAGCGACAGGCGGTCGGTTTTGTGGGTGCGCATTGCCGGCTTGTAGATATCGATACGGTCGCCACCGATCTGCTTGGAGTGGTACATCGCCAGCTCGGCGTCCTTGATGATCTCGTCGGACAGCTTGGTCTGAGGATCGGACAGCGCTACGCCGATGGAGGCGGTGAGGAAAATCTCCCGACTGTTGAAGGTGATCGGCGAGCGGATGGTCTTGCGGATCGATTCCGCCAGCGCCATGACGCGGTTGGGATCCTGTTCGGAGAGCACGATCATGCCGAACTGGTCGCCGGCGAGACGCGCCAGCGTGTCCTCGGGCTTGAGCACTCTTGTGAGGCGGCGCGCCAGCGCCAGCAGGATCGAATCCCCCACCGTAATGCCGACCGAATCGTTGACCTGTTTGAAGCGGTCAAGGTCGATCATGATCAGGGTGACACGCAGGTTGGGCAGGCTCTTGGAGAATGTCACCAGTCCGCCCATGCGGTCCATGAAGAGCTTGCGGTTGGGCAGGCCGGTGAGATTGTCATGGACCGAATCATGGAGCAGACGCTCCTCGGCGTTGCGCTGCTCGGTGACATTGGCCAGCGTACCGATCACGCGTGAGACCTCGCTGTCGGAGCCGACCACCGGACGGGCCTTGAGCGCAAACCACAGGAAATGGCCATCGGGGGTGCGCAGCCGGAAGTCCTGGACCAGACGTCCGCGGCGCTGGTTGAGGACGCTGTCGAGGGCGGCGCGGAAGCGATCCTGATCGAGCGGGTGCAGCACCTCGAGCCATTTGGCGGCAGGGCCTTCGAGCGTGCCGCGCTTGAGGCCGAGCAGGCTTTCGGCCTCGGGGCTGGTGAAAACCTTGTCGGCGGAGACGTCCCAGTCCCAGATCATGTCGCCGGAGCCGGTGAGGGCGAGCGCCCGGCGCTCCATGTCGGGAACGATGCCGGTGCTGGCGCCGCCACCGGCGAAGGCATGCTGCATGACGGTGAAGCCAATCAGCATGACGATCAGGACCTGACCGCCGAGCAGCGCCGGCCCAGCGATATCATTGGTTACCGAGCCGGCAATGGCCATGCCGGCGGCCACCACCCACACCACCAGCAGGAACCAGGTCGGAATCAGCAGCACTGCGCGGTCGTAGCCATGGGTGGAGAGGTAGACGATCAGTGTGAAGCCGCCGAATGCGATCGCCACCAGCGACAGCCGCGCAATCCCCGAGGCCACGGCCGGATTGAACACGGCCAGCAGCACCAGCGAGCCCAGGAAGACGAGCCAGGCCATGGTGATATGGGAATAGCGCACATGCCAGCGATTGAGGTTGAGATAGGCGAAGAGGAATACCAGGAGCGTCGCGGTCAGGATGGCTTCGCCGGCCGCCCGCCACACCCGTTCGGCGCTGGTCGACATGTCCAGCACCTTGTTCCAGAACCCGAAATCGATGCCGATATAGATCAGCACCGACCACGCCAGGGCGGCGGCGGCGGGGAACATGGCGCTGCCCTTGACGACGAACAGAATCGTCAGCACCAGAGCCAGCAGGCCGGAAATGCCGATCACGATGCCCTGGTACAGCGTCAGCGAGTTGACGTTGTCCTTGTAGGCCTCCGGCTCCCACAGCTGGAGCAGTGGCAGCTTGTCGGTGCGCATCTCGGCGACATAGGTGACCACCGCGCCGGGATCGAGGGTGATGCGGAAGATGTCGGCGGTCGCACTGTCCTGACGCTCGGGCGGATCACCGGCGGAGGGCGTGATGTTGGCGATTCGGGACAGGCCGAGATCGGGTGGCATCAGCCCGGAGGAAACGATGCGGTAATGGGGCGCCACGATGAGGCGGTCGAGCTGTTCGTCGGTGCGGTTTGTCAGCGCGAACACCACCCAGTTCTGCCCGCCGGCGCGGGCCCGGACCTCAATGCGGCGCACGTTGTTTTCGGCGTCGGTCGCCGTCACCTGGATGCGGTCGCCATCGCTCTGCTGGTGCTCAACCACGTTGGTGAGGTCAATCGCGCGCATGTCGCTGCGAATCGGGATGGCCTCAGCCGCGTGGGCGGACGTGGCCCCGACAACAGATATGACCGCCAGCGCTATGAGCGCGAGGCACCTGATCAGACGCAAACTCAATTCTCCGCCTTCAACGCCGCCCCTTGCGAAAAGGGCCATGGCCGGGCCCGATAGATGCCACGAATGTGAAAGAAATCAAAGGGTTTGAAGTAACCTTTGGGGACCCTCGGGCGAGTTGACGCAGAGCACGATTTTGCCGATATGGCCACCTGTTTCCATCCGGCGGTGGGCTTCCGCGGCATTTTCCAGCGGAAAAACGCTGTCGATGACCGGCCTGATGCGGCCGTCATGCAACAGTGGCATGACGGAGGCCTCAATCGCCGCCACCATCGCCGCTTTTTCGGCGTTGGAGCGCGGGCGCAGAGTCGAGCCGGTATGGATCAGGCGCTTCACCATGAGTTGCGTGAAATTCACTGGAGCCCGGGCACCGCCGAGGAAGGCGATCTGGACGATGCGGCCGCCTGGCGCGGCCGCGGCATAATTGCGCTCGACATAATCGCCGCCGACCATGTCAAGAATGACATCGGCCCCCTTGCGGCCGGTGGCTGCCTTGACCGCAGCGACAAAATCCTGCTCCCGGTAATGGATGGCATGGTCGGCCCCGAGCCTGAGACAGGCCTGTGCCTTCTCGTCATTGCCCACTGTTACCAGGACATTGGCGCCGAGGGCCTTGCCGAGCTGGATCGCCATTGTCCCGATGCCGGAGGATCCGCCATGGACCAGAAGGGTTTCGCCGGCTTTGAGGGCGCCACGTTCGAAGACATTGTGCCACACCGTCATCAGCGTTTCCGGCACCGCGCCAGCCTCCTGGGTCGACAGTGCGGCGGGTACGGTGATGGCCTGGGCGGCCTCGGCGATGCAGTATTGCGCATAGCCGCCGCCGGCGACCAGAGACATCACCCGGTCGCCGCGCTTGTGGCGGGTGCAGTCCGGGCCGACTGCGGCCACATGACCGGCAATTTCCAGTCCGGGCAGGTCGCTGGCTCCGGGTGGGGGTGGATAGGAGCCGGAGCGCTGTGCCACATCGGGGCGGTTTACGCCGGCGGCCTCCACCCGGACCAGGATCTGGCCGGGGCCGGGCTGGGGTACGGGGCGGGTTTCGCAGCACAGGACTTCGGGTCCGCCGGGCTTTGTGATGGCGACCACTGTCATCCGGGTGGGAAGCTGTTCCATGATTCATCCTTCAAGGTTTGGCCGTCAGGCAGGTTCGGGTCGGCAGGCCCCGCTGTCCCGGGTTGATCGCGGTCGACAGCTCCCGGGCAGGGGCGGTAAGAGAAATCGGTGAGCGGGGGCGGGGAATGTCACTGTCGAAGCCCTGTCGCCCGGATCATTCGGTTCCATTCTATTGGTCTGCAGGATGCCGGCAAGGCAAGCGAGGCGTGGCCTGGTCGGCCCGCCGCCACTTCAGGCGCCAGCCGTTTTCGCAGGACTGGAGAAACCCGGGCCGGGGAATCCTTAGAAGGTGTACCACCACCAGGGCCGGAGCTGGCGAGGCAAGAGGCGGAGAGGGACAATGGCGAGAGACGAAGACGACGGTCCGCGCAAAAAAACGGTGCATGAGATCGGGCAGGATCTGTCGCTGTTGTCGGTTGATGATCTCCATGAGCGCATTATGGTGCTGCGCGACGAGATCGCGCGGATCGAGACCGCGCTGGCGAAAAAGCGCGCCTCCCGCGCCAGTGCCGACGCATTTTTCAGGTCGTGATGGATCGATGATCGATGATCGATGAAGTGCCCTGAGGCGCCGCCTGACAGGCTTAACAATTGGCGGAAAAGTGCTTCGTTTACCGCCAATTAAGCTTTCGGGTTTATGACTTCGATTGTCCTCGTTCGGACACCGAGTGGCTCCTGTCACTCTGTTTGACGCCTCCCTGTTATCAACTTTCAAAGCCGCCGGTTTCCGGCGGCTCTTTTTTGGTGTGCCGAGCATGATCGACAGCTTGGAGGTTAGAGTCCTTTACCCAGCCTGATGACGGCGAAGGGTTAGCGAAGCGCAAGGGCACCATCGCGAGGTGGGGTCTGAAGGAAGCGCG
>WQYW01000017.1 GCA_009781045.1 Alphaproteobacteria bacterium | reverse complement strand
GAACTGCTCGATGAGATCGAAAAGACGCTGGCGCTCGACACCACACCGATGACCTGGCCGGTCGGGCGCGGTCGCGACTTTCTCGGCACCTATGATGTGATCCATGGCGGGGTGCGGCTCATCGACGGCGGGGGCCGGGTCGATTCGCCCAGGCTTGGCGCCACCATGGAGATCGAGATCAGCGATCTGACCCGCTTCAATCCCAATCTCGATGTCGCCACCGTCAAGGAGGAACTCGATCTCGTCAGCGAGGCCTGCAAGCCGTTCGATCTGGCGGCGTTTCGCGAGGGCCATCTGACGCCGGTCTATTTCGGCAGCGCGCTGCGCAATTTCGGGGTCGGGGATCTGTTGCAGGGCATCGGCCGCCTCGCCCCGGCACCGCGGGCGCAGGACAGTGACCAGCGCAAGGTCGAGGCCGACGAGCCGCGCATGAGCGCCTTTGTGTTCAAGATCCAGGCCAATATGGATCCGAACCACCGTGACCGCATTGCTTTCGCGAGGCTGTGCTCGGGCAAACTGAGCCGCGGCATGAAGGCGAAGCTGGTGCGCACCGGCAAGAGCCTGCCGCTGTCGAGCCCGCAGTTCTTTTTCGCCCAGGACCGTTCGGTCGCCGACGAGGCCTTCGCCGGCGACGTTGTCGGCATTCCCAATCATGGCGTGTTGCGGATCGGCGATACGCTGACCGAGGGCGAGGAGTTCACCTTTGTCGGGGTGCCGAGCTTTGCTCCGGAAATCGTCCGCCGGGTGCGCCTGACCGATGCCATGAAGGCCAAGAAACTGAAAGAGGCCTTGCAGCAGATGTCGGAGGAGGGCGTGGTTCAGGTGTTCCGCCCCCGTGACGGCGCGCCCGCTCTGGTCGGCGTGGTCGGGCCGCTGCAGCTCGATGTGCTCAAGGCGCGGCTTCTCGCCGAATATGCCCTGCCGGTCGAATTCGAGATCAGCGAGTTCCAGCTGGCGCGCTGGATCTCCTGCGCGGAGAGAGGGAAACTTGATGACTTCGTCTCCGCCAACATGTCGAGCATTGCCGACGACGTCGACGGCGATCCGGTCTATCTGGCGAGGAACGAGTTCTACCTCGGCTATACCAGCGAGCGGGCCCCGGACATCGTTTTTGCCAACGTCAAGGATGTCCGGCGCGAAGGCACGAAAGGGTAGCGTGCAAGAGTACGGCGCAAGAGTGGCACGCCGAAGGGGAGATTCGTTGGTGTCGTCGGTCGGTGCCGGTTGTGTCCGCCATTGGCTGGGGTGCGGAGGGGCGGCATGGGTGTGACGGGTCGGATGGCTGGAGGAGTCGGCTCTCTGGTGATGTCAGTGATTCTGGCGATCGCGGCCGCGCCGGCTCAGGCGGGCACTCGTGAACTCGATACCATCGCCGATCTTTTTGCCATGCTGCGCTCGTGCTGGAGCCCGCCGCCGCTCAATAAGGCCTTGCCCGGGATGCAGATGACGCTCCGTTTCAGCTTCAACCGCAACGGCAGCCTGATTGCTCCGCCGCGTGTCACCTATACCACGCCGGGGGTCTCGGAGGAGATTCGTGCCGCCTATTTCAGGGCCATCACCGACTCCCTCAATGCCTGCCTGCCCCTGCATCTGAGTGTGGGTCTGGGCGGTGCCCTGGCGGGCCGGCCGATTGCGGTGCGTTATATCGACAGTCGCTATGCGGGACCGTCGGTGCGGGCGGACAGGCTCATCTTCACGCCCCGGGGATAGGATCGGGCGCATGGATCCGGATGCTGCCGGCGCGGATCGGCGATGGCGGCGTCCTGTGCCCGTGGCCGCTTCCTTGCCGCGGTCAGGCATCTCATGCGGATCGACACAATGCTGTGGGCGGCGGGCCATCTGGTGGCCAGGGGTGATTCGGCAGGCGATGATCCTGTGCGGGGCCTTCCCGGGCCTTGCCATCCCGGATCGGGCGTCCTTTGCCTGGCACAAGGGATCGTGGCCCCTTGAGTGAAGTGGCCGGCGACGCCATTCGCAATTGTGACAGACGTGGTGGCCGATGGCGCGGTGAGCCGGTTTTTCCACCTCTTTGTGGTGGCCGGCCGGCATCAAAGACCCCGTTCGGGGGCCTGGCATCTCCGGATCGCCGCCTGACGCTAACGCTTTGATCACCCTGACATTGCCTTGCCAGCGCGGCATCGATATTGTATCGCGCAGCGCGCGTCCCCCGCCGGGCTTCGAAGGCTTTTCCCGGCGCGCTTTCCGACAACCTCCGCAGCAGCCGATAGGACATAACTAAGTGTCTGAATTATTTGACGAAATTGACGAGGAGATGCGGGCGGAACGGCTCGCCAAGCTGTGGAAGGAATATGCCCCTTACGTCATCGGGGTGATGGCGGTGGTTCTCGCCGGAGTTGGCGGGTGGCGCTACTATACGTATCTGGAGGCGGAGAAGTCGGCCAAGGTGAGCGTGGTGTTCGACCGCGCGGTCATCCTTTCCGAACAGAATAATCATGCCGACGCCGAGGCGCTGTTCAACGAGCTTTCGGCGACCGCCCCCAAGGGCTACCGTTCTCTGGCGCGGCTGCACGCAGCGGGGGAAGTCGCGGCGCGCGATGTCAAGGCGGCGGCCAGGATGTTCGACGACATCGCCGCCGACAGCAGCATCGGTGTGGCGCAACGCCAGCTGGCGGAAATCCGCGCTGCCGGACTGCTGCTGGATAATGCGGGCTATGCTGAGATGCTGCGGCGCCTTGAACGTTTTACGGTGCCGTCATCAAGTTTTCGCCACACTGCGCGTGAAATGCTGGCTTTGAGTGCGTGGCGTGAAGGCGACATGGCATCCGCGCGCAAATGGGTTGAGGCGGTGCAGGACGATCCCGAAACACCGGAGAAGATCCGGGAACGGGTAGTGGATGCGCTGGGGGCGATGCTGCCGGAGGCAGGCAGGAGCTAGAGCGCCATCCGATACGGACGTTCGTAATTGAAGGGGGGCCGCAGCAGTGGCCGCCCGCGGAACAGGATCCGCTCTCCTTGCGGGTTTCGTGAGCCTGGTCGCTGACGAAATTGCGTTTGAGGCGAGGACGGCTGAAAGAGAGATGAAGCGATGCGCAGGAAACCACGTTTGACCGCGGCTTTCGTTCTGATCGGGTTTTCCGCCCTTCTCGGCGGCTGCGCCAGCGGGGGGGGCAGCTTCGACCCCAGTGATCTGCTGGATTTCCTTGACACCAAAAAGAAGATTCCAGGCGATCGCAAGCCGGTGTTCCCGGAGGGCGTTCCAGGCCTCGAGCAGGGGGTGCCCAAGGACATGTACAAGGGGGCCCAGCAGCAGGAGCAGGACAATGCGCAGGCTGTAGCTGCCGCCGCAGCTGCAGAGCCGGTCGCCGATGCCAGGCCGAAGCCCAAGCCCAAGCCCAAGCCCAAGCCGCGTCCCGCACCTGCCGCCAGCGCGGCACCCTCTGCGGTTGATGGCGAGGCCGCCCAGGATAATGTTGAGGTGGCCCCGGCACCGCGAGCGGTGGCCCGCAGGCGCACCACGGCACCCGATCAGGACGCCGCGCCGATCAGCCCCTTCCCGCGCTGATCTCGAGGAGCCTCCCCGGATATCAATCAGGATCATCAGGGTTGATCTCGAAGCCCTGTCTGGCTGGTTCCGCCCGGCCAGATCACCGAGCGCGACATGTCGCCGATCTCAATCCGGCAGATGGCAAGCCCGGTCACGGCACGTTCGGTGAGCCCGTACGAGACGCGAGCGGAATGTCGCCTGGGTGCAGATGGGTTTGGGTAACCAGACTTTGCGTATTGGCGTGACTGGCGATGATCAACTGCCCGCACAGATCCCATTTTGTGCAGGACCCGTTGTGACTGGCGGGCTTACATGGGTGACCGATGTCTTTTACCATTGCCATCATTGGCCGACCCAATGTCGGCAAATCGACCCTGTTCAACCGTCTGGTGGGCCAGAAGCTGGCTCTGGTCGACGATCTGCCGGGCGTCACCCGCGATCGCCGCCAGGGCGAGGCCCGGCTTGGCGATCTCAGCTTTGACGTGATCGACACCGCCGGCCTTGATGATGGCGATGATCCGCGCTCGCTGCAGGGGCGCATGCGCGCCCAGACCGAAACCGCCATTGCCGACGCCGATGCGCTGTTTTTTGTCATCGACGCCCGGGCCGGGGTGATCCCCCATGACCATGTCTTTGCCGATGTGGTGCGCCGTGCCGGCAAGCCGGTGCTGCTGGTTGCCAACAAGAGCGAGGGGCGCAAGGGCGACGCCGGCGCCATGGAAGCCTATGCGCTGGGTCTCGGCGAGCCGGTTGCGATCTCCGCCGAACATGGCGACGGGTTGAGCGAACTCTATGACGCGGTGCGGGCGTGGATCCGCCCGCCCGAGGAGGAAGACGAGGATGAGGACGAGGACGGCGAAGAGGTGGACGCGCAAGGGGCGCCGCGCGCCATCCGCGTCGCCATTGTCGGCCGGCCCAATGCTGGCAAGTCGACCCTGATCAATCATCTGCTGGGTGAGGAGCGGCTTCTGACCAGCCCCGAAGCCGGCACCACGCGCGATGCCATCCCGGTCGAGGTCACCTGGAAGGGGCGGGCGTTCCGGATTTTCGACACTGCGGGTCTGCGCCGTCGCTCCCGGATCGAGGAAAAGCTGGAGAAGCTGTCGGTGGCTGACGCACTGCGTGCGGTGCGCTTTGCCGAGGTGGTGGTGCTGATGATGGATGCACAGAACCGCTTTGAGGAACAGGACCTGCGCATCGCCGACCTGGTCGAACGCGAGGGCAGGGCGATCGTGCTCGCGGTCAACAAATGGGACCTGATGGCCGACCAGGGCAAAGCCGTCGCTGCCTTGCGGACGGATGCCGATCACTTCCTGCCCCAGCTCAGGGGTGTGGCGATCGTGGCGGTGTCGGGTCTGATGGGCGAGGGCATTGATCGGCTGATGGCAGCTATCGAGGAGGCCTATGCGGTGTGGAACCGGCGGGTACCGACATCGGCCCTCAACCGCTGGTTTGAACAGGTGACCGCTGCCAATCCGCCGCCGGCGGTATCGGGGCGCCGTATCCGGCTCAACTACATCACCCAGACCAAGGCGCGGCCGCCGAGCCTGGTGCTGTTCTGCTCGCGCGCGGATGCGGTGCCGCAGAGCTATCTGCGCTATCTCACCAATTCCTTCCGCGGCGCCTTTGATGTGCCGGGGACCCCGGTGCGCATCAGTCTGCGTGAGAAGGCCAATCCCTTCCGCCCCAAACGCTGAAAATGCGCTCAAGGGGATTTTCGCGCTCTCATGCGGGAGCGCGAAACTCCCGCAATGCGCGGGCCGGGTAGGCGTAGACCTTGCCGGTCTCGGACCACTGCGGCAGGCACATCGGCAGGATGAATTGCGCGATCTGTTCGGGGGTATCGAGCCTCATCGGATCCTCTCCCGGCATCAGGACAGCGCGCATGCGGGTGCGAACCGGTCCCGGATCGAACAGATTGACGCGGATCGCGGTCGATGCGGTTTCTTCCGCCCAGCACCGCACCATGGCATCGAGCGCGGCCTTGGATGCGCTATAGGGACCGAGATAGGCCCGCGCCTTATGAGCGGCGGCCGAGGTCACGAACACGGCGCGGCCGGCGGCCGAAGCCCGCAGCAGGGGCTCCATGCAGCGGATCAGCTGGAAATTCGTGGTCAGATTGAGCGTCACCACATCGGTGAAGGCCTTGAGGTCGATATGGCCGAGAGGCGAGGCGGGTCCGAGCATGCCGGCATTGCCGACCAGAATATCGAGCCTGCCGAAACGCTCATGAAGTGCGGCACCGAGCTGCGGCAGGGCGGTGGGCTCCGCAATATCACAGGGCACCAGAGTGGTCTGGCCGCCGAGAGAGGCGATTTCGTCGTCAAGTTCCTCCAGGCCGCCCTGGGTGCGTGCCACCGCCACCACATGGGCGCCGGCCCGCGCCAGGGCCAGAGCCGTGGCGTAGCCGATGCCGCGTGAGGCTCCGGTGACAAGCGCAATTGAGGAGGCAAGAGGTTGGGTCATGAAAAGATTTCCATGGATCATGCGGCCGCGGGGCTCTGGGGCGCAACAGGGGGAAGACGCCGGCCGGGATCAGCTGGCTTCGGCAAGCAACGATAATTGCCGCGGCTGAGGTTCCAGCTGGTTCTTGTCGGTCAGAGGGGTGGGGTAGGTGCCCGTGAAACAGTGATCGGCGAAACGTGGATTGGCGGCATCGCGGCCGTCCTCGCCCATGGCGCGGTAAAGGCCGTCGATCGAGAGAAAGGCGAGCGAATCGGCACCTATGAGCTGGCGCATCTCCTCCAGCGAATGGGTGGCGGCGAGCAGGCCGTCACGGTCGGGCAGGTCGATGCCGTAATAATCGGGGTAGAGGATCGGCGGCGAGGCGAGGCGGAAATGGACCTCGGTGGCTCCGGCGTCGCGCATCATGCGCACGATTTTTCTCGAGGTGGTGCCGCGCACCAGGGAGTCGTCGATCAGGATGATGCGCTTGCCACGGATCGCGGCGCGGTTGGCCGAATGCTTCATGCGCACCCCGAATTCGCGGATGGCCTGGGTGGGCTCGATGAAGGTGCGGCCGACATAGTGATTGCGGATGATGCCGAGTT
Source organism: Alphaproteobacteria bacterium (assembly GCA_009781045.1). Lineage (GTDB taxonomy): Bacteria > Pseudomonadota > Alphaproteobacteria > Rhizobiales > Xanthobacteraceae > Bradyrhizobium. Next base: position 39,564 of record WQYW01000017.1, on the reverse strand, counting down.
CAAACGGCACGCCGGAATGCTGGCTGTAGCCGAGTGCGGCCGGAACGCCCGAATCGGGCACCGGCACCACGACATCGACATCGGCATGGCTCTCGCGCGCCAGCTGGGCGCCGAAGGCCTTGCGGACCTCATAGACCGAGCGGCCGTGAACAATCGAATCGGGGCGGGCAAAATAGATATATTCGAAGATGCAGGGCCGTGGCGCAATCGGCGGGAACGGCTTGTGGATACTGCTGCCCTCCTCATCGAAGACGATGATTTCCCCGGGGTCGATGTCGCGCACGAAGCGGGCACCGATGATGTCGAGGGCGCAGCTCTCCGAGGTCAGGATCGGGCAGCCGCCGAAGTCACCGAGCACCAGAGGGCGGATGCCGCGGGGGTCGCGGGCACCGACCAGCTTCTTGTTGGTGAGGGATACCAGCGCATAGCCGCCTTCGATCTGGCGCAGTGCGTCGATGTAGCGATCGATGAAACGGCTGCGCTTGGACAAAGCGATCAGATGCAGGATCGCTTCGGTGTCGCTGGTTGACTGCATGATGGCGCCACCGCGCACCAGTTCGCGGCGTAGGCTCAGTCCGTTGGTGAGATTGCCGTTATGGGCGACGGCAACGCCGCTGGCATCGAGTTCGGCGAACAGAGGCTGGACATTGCGCAGGATGGTGGCACCGGTGGTGGAGTAGCGCACATGGCCGATGGCGAAATTGCCGGGCAGCAGGTCGATGACCTGACGGCGGGAGAACGTGTCGCCGACCAGGCCCAGACGCCGCTCGGAATGGAAGCGGCTGCCGTCGAAGGAGACGATGCCGGCGGCCTCCTGGCCACGGTGCTGGAGGGCGTGCAGGCCGATCGCGGTGATGGCGGCGGCCTCGGGATGGCCGTAGATGCCGAAGACGCCGCACTCCTCGCGCGGCTTGTCGTCGTCGAGGTGCCAGTTCAGGTCGCAGTCTTCTTCAAAGTCGTGCCCGGCCGGACCGCTGTTGCCAGAAAATGCAATGCTGCTTTGGCGATTGCGGGTCTCGTCCATCGCTCCACCTTACGTCCTGGCGCTTTTCGACTTTACCGCGCGGGTTTGTCGATCAGCTTGTTGAGGCCGTCGCGGGTCGGTTTGCTATAGCCGTCGCCCGTGGCTGAGGGATCACTGTCGGCCTGATTGTCCTCACCCTTGTTACCCTTGAAGTCTTTCAACTTCTTGTCGAGATCCTCGGGGATCAGAGCCATCAGCCAGTCCCCGGTCTTCTGCAGCACCAGGCGGGATTTGGCCTGGGTGACCCAGTTCGGGCGCTGCGGCTCGTTCACCAGCCAGGTGAACAGCATGAAGACCACGGCAACGATCAGAAGACCGCGCGCCAGGCCGAACAGGAAGCCGAGTGTGCGGTCGAGCGCGCCCACCTTGGAGTCCTGGACCATGTCGGAGATGCGGATGGTGATGATCGAGACAATGATCAGAGTGAGGACGAAAACGCCGCCGATGACGACCGCGTTCGCCAGCATGTCATTGTCGAGATGCGATTTGGCGAAGGGCAGCAGTTTGGAGTAGGAGTAAACGGTGACCAGCGCGGCGGCGATCCAGGCGGAGATCGACAGCACTTCGCGCATGAAGCCGCGGACCATCGCGAGCAGGCCGGAGACCAGCATGACAGCGAGCAGGAGCAGATCAAGAATGGGTAACGACATCTGTGGGCTGGTCCGCTGTTATTTGAGTAAAGATGAAGCCAATCGACGTGTGACGATAAGCCTCACGCGTTGGCCGAACGGGCCGCCTTGAGGCGCATTGCCGCGCGCATCCGATCCTGCTTCCTGAGGTGCTGTATACCGTTGCCCGTCCGCAACGTCACCTCTGGCGGGCGTTTTCGGGGGGCGAATCTCGCGATATTGTGGCTTTTTTCTCAGCTGTATGCCGGCCTGCGGCGCGGGCGGCGATGTTGGCGACAAGGCTGGTGAGGCCTGCGACCGCACAGAGATTGAGGCCGGCGTCGCCCAGTGCCTCCCCGCGGCCGCGATCGGGCAGCACGGCGGCTTTGAAACCGAGCTTTGCGGCCTCTTTGAGCCGGGCCGCGCTCTGGGCCACCGGGCGCACCGCCCCTGACAGCGAGATCTCCCCGAAATAGACCGCTTCCGCCGGCAACGCCGCGTTTACCAGAGACGACACCAGCGCCGCGGCGGCAGCGAGGTCGGCGGCCGGTTCCTGGATGCGCAGGCCGCCAGCGACATTGAGATAGACGTCGTGACCGGACAGGCGGACCCCGCAATGGGCCTCGAGCACCGCCAGCACCATCGACAGCCGGCTCGGATCCCAGCCGACCACGGCGCGGCGCGGCGTGCCGAGCGAGGTCGGCGCCACCAGCGCCTGCAATTCCACCAGAAGCGGGCGCGTGCCCTCCATGCCGGCAAAAACCGCAGTACCGGGCGTGCCGAGATCGCGATCGGAGAGGAACAGTTCCGAGGGGTTGGCGACCTCGCGCAGGCCGAGCCCGGTCATCTCGAACACCCCGATCTCGTCGGTGGGGCCGAAGCGGTTCTTGACCGCGCGCAGGATGCGGAACTGCTGCGAGCCCTCTCCCTCAAAAGACAGCACCGCGTCCACCATGTGCTCGACCACACGGGGGCCGGCGATCTGGCCGTCTTTGGTGACGTGGCCGACCAGGATGATGGCGGCCCCGGTCTTCTTGGCGAAGCGGATCAGGGCCTGCGCCGAGGCCCGCACCTGGGTGACGGTGCCGGGGGCCGAATCAACGCTGTCGGTCCACATGGTCTGGATCGAATCGATGACGATCAGACGCGGCACGGTGCCCTGCGACAGGGTCGATACGATGTCTTCGACCGAGGTCTCGGAGGCGAGCTGGACGGGTGCGTCAGAGAGGCCGAGGCGGGCGGCACGCAGCCGCACCTGTGCCACGGCCTCCTCGCCGGAGATGTAGACCACACGATGGCCGGCACGCGCCAGCACGCTGGTGGCCTGGGTCAGAAGCGTGGACTTGCCGATGCCGGGGTCGCCGCCAACCAGCAGCACGGAACCGTGGACGAAGCCGCCGCCGGTGACGCGGTCGAGTTCGCCGATGCCGCAGGGCACGCGCGGTGCGTCATGGCTGTCGCCGGACAGGGTTTCGAGGACGAAGCGGCGTCCCTTGCCGCGGGAGCGCACGGCGACCGGCAGGTGGCCGGCGCTGTCTTCCTCGACAAGTGTGTTCCACCCGCCGCAGGACTCGCATTTGCCCTGCCAGCGGTTATAGGCGGCGCCACAGTTCTGGCACAGGAAGGACAGGGAGTTTCGCGCCATCAGAGTTTCGGGGCCCGGGAGGTTATGTCGCCGCCGCGGCAGCGAGGTCGCCTTTATAGACCCGGCTGTAACGGTGGCCGAGGCTGGTCAGGACCTCATAGCCGTTGGTCCCGAAATGATGGGCGAGTTCGTCCACAGTGATGCCGTCGCCAAGCAGCGTCACCAGGTCGCCGCGCCGCGCCGCCTGCTGTGGCACGTCGGTGATATCGACGGTCATGAGGTCCATCGAAATCCGCCCCGCCACCGGGCAGCGCTGTCCGGCGACGATGACATCGGCGCCGCGTGTACCGTCGCCGGAGGAGGCGGAGCGGAAATAGCCGTCGGCGTAACCGGCGGCGACGATGGCGAGCCGGGTGGTGCGGTGGGCGGTCCAGGTGCCGCCATAGCCGACGCTCTCGCCGCGTTCGATGACCCGGGTCTGGATGATGCGGGCCTTGAGATTGACCACCGGCTGCATCGGATTGGCGCGGTCCGGGGTGGGATTGACGCCGTAGAGCGCTGCGCCCGGACGCACGATGTCGAAATGGAAGGAGGGCCCGAGGAAAATGCCGGAGGAATTGGCAAGCGAAGCCGGCACGTTGAGAAATTCACGGGAGAAGTCGCGGAACAGAGCGAGCTGCCTGGCGTTGGCGGGGTTGGCGGCCTGCTCGGAAGAGGCGAGGTGGCTGATCAGGAGGGTTACGCCGTGATAACCGATCCGGATCCGCGGGATCAGCGCCTGGGCATCGGCGCGGGGCAGACCAAGCCGGTTCATGCCGGTGTCGATATGGATCGCGGTGCCGCCGATCCAGCGCGCGCGGCTGCAGAAGGCGTCCCATTCGGCCAGCTCGTTGATGTCGCCGATCACCGGTTTGCAGTTGAGGCTGGCGTAATACGGACCGCTGTCGGGCAGATAGCCGTCAAGCGCATAGAGTGCGGCATGGGGCAGCGCGGCGCGGGCGATGGCCGCTTCCCTGAGGTCGGCGACGAAGAAGGTCCTGCATCCGGCGTGCCACAACGCCACCGCCACCGGGGCCAGGCCACAGCCATAGGCGTCGGCCTTGATGATGGCGGCGCATTCGGCGGCGACCGCGGTCTTGGCAAGCCTGCGCCAGTTGGCGGCAATGGCATCGAGGTCGATCGTCAGCACCCCGCAGGTGGCCGGCAGCGCCGTGCCGGAGGCGGTGTGGGGTTGCATCGGTGGGGGCGATTTGGGGTCGGAGACGCTGCTCATGGCCTCCTCTTAGCGTGCACCGGGGGCGGGTTTCAACAGCCGGATGCCGGCCGTCACGCCTTGAGGGGGGCGGCCGGGAGAGGCAGGCGGGAGCAGAAAGGGAAAGGAGAGTTGACCGGAAGTGAAGGCGGGGGCGTGATTTTGGGTCAAAAGGTGCGGTCCGGCAGGTGATCGTCCTGCACCGGATCGGCGAAACGGGTGACCGAGGAGTCGAACTGCAGCTCAACCGTGCCGGTCGGGCCATGACGCTGTTTGCCGATAATGACCTCGGCCCTGCCATGGGCGCGGTCCATGTCGCTCTGCCACTTGGCATGTTCCTCGGTCCCGGCGCGAGGCTCCTTCATGGCCAGATAATATTCCTCGCGAAACACGAACAGCACGACGTCGGCGTCCTGTTCGATCGAGCCGGATTCGCGCAGGTCGGACAGTTGAGGGCGTTTGTCGTCGCGCGATTCGACCTGACGCGACAATTGCGACAGCGCGATCACCGGCACGTTGAGTTCCTTGGCCAGCGCCTTGAGGCTGGTGGTGATCTCGGTGATTTCCTGGACCCGGTTGTCCTGGGCCCGACGGCTCGAGCCCTGCAGCAGCTGGATATAATCAATGACGATGAGGTCGAGGCCGCGCTGGCGCTTGAGGCGGCGGGCACGGGCCATCAGCTGCGCGATCGACAGCCCGCCGGTTTCGTCGACGAAGAAGGGCAGCACCTGCAATTCGGTTGATACTTCGCGGATGCGATCGAAGTCGGCCTCCGAGATGCCGCCACGGCGGATGTTGGTGGAAGGAATGCCGGTGCGCTCTGCGACGATGCGGGTGGCGAGCTGTTCGGCCGACATTTCGCAGGAAAAGAAGCCGATGACACCGCCGTTGATCGCCTTGATCGAACCGTCGGACTGCACCTCGCCCTGGTAGTCGCGGGCGACATTATAGGCGATGTTGGTGGCAAGCGAGGTCTTGCCCATGCCCGGGCGTCCGGCAATGATAATGAGGTCGGAATGCTGCAGGCCGCCCATCTTGGTGTCGAGATCGCGCAGGCCGGTGGCGATGCCGGACAGTCTGCCGGCGCGCTGGAAGGCGTTGGCGGCGAGATCCACCGCCGAGGTCAGCGCCTGCGAGAATTTCTGGAAGCCGCCATCATAACGGCCGGACTCGGCGAGTTCGTAGAGGCGCCGCTCGGCATCCTCGATCTGCGCCCGGGGCGCGAAATCGACCGGCGCATCATAGGCCACGTTGACCATGTCTTCGCCGATGCCGATCAGATCCCGGCGCAGGGACAGGTCGTAGATGGTGCGTCCGTAGTCCTGGGCGTTGATGATGGTGGTGGCTTCGGCCGCAAGGCGGGCAAGATATTGTGCAATTGTCATGCCGCCGAGATCGGTGTCGGCGGGAAGAAAGGTCTTGAGCGTCACCGGGGTGGCGATCTTGCCCATCCGGATCAGGCTCGCGGTGGTCTCATAGATGGTCTGATGCAGCGGCTCAAAGAAATGTTTCGGCTCCAGGAAGTCGGAGACCCGGTAGAAGGCATCGTTGTTGACCAGGATCGCGCCCAGCAACCCCTGTTCGGCCTCTATGTTATGAGGCGCACTGCGGTAAGCCGGCATGCCGGCGTCGGGCGCAAGTCTGTCGGGGGCGAGTCTGAGGACGGTCGAATCAGCAGGGGCCATGATCGGACATGCTTAGCAGCTTTGGCGGCGGGAGGGGGATAAAGCGCCAGCTATGCACAAAGCGAAAGCGAAAGCTGACCTCCATCAACCGCTCAGATAAAACGGTGGATGATTATTCGCCGGGCCATGGCGGATGCTTGACTGGATTTTGCCGTAACCGCACCGGGTCCCGGGTCGGGGCTGCCTTTACGCCCTGGCTCTGTGAATAACTGGTTGAGAGTGCGATGGTTTATCCACCGGGCTGGCGCGGACGGGAACCCGGTGCGGCGTGCCCGCAGCGGTTTAATTGTTGCAGGAAAGCGTCATTGCCGGCGATAATAAAGTGCCAGTGTGATTTGCGTCAAACAAATGCCAAAATTAAATCTCAGTTCGGGTCCTGAATTAAATGTACATGCGGTGGCTGTACTCGTCTGCCGGCCTGCTTCTGCGGCACGTATCGGGCTCCGTCGCTGGCGAGGGCACCGCAGCAATACATCAACTTTCTGTGAGGAACAGAAATTCCCACAAAGAGGGATTTCTGCATCTCTATGCAGTTATTATCAGGCGCGGGTTTAAGTCCGTTTGTAGCAGGGCGGGGAGCTGCGTGTCTTCAATGAGATATGCGGATGTCTCCGGCGTTGCGCGTGCCGAAATCTGTGAGATCGGCTCCCGGCTCCTGGGCTGCGCCAACAGGCGCCGGTGCCCGGGTGGGGTGGCTGTGCGTTGAACTACAGAAATGACGGGCGTTCCTGACAGTGTGGCACGCCGCTCTTTGCGCGGGTCAGATGCCGGGCGCGACAGCGGGAAGGCCGTTCGAAGCGGCAGCGCGCAAAGCGGGCCAATCCCTCTTCGCTTCAGTCGCGCTCCCTCTTCGCTTCAGTCGCGCTTGATATGGCTCAAGCCATGGCGCGGCGGCGCGCCCCCTGTCACATGAGCCTCATCGCCGGGCGGGCGACGCCGCCAGGGGCCTGATGCGGGCCACAGGCTTTTGCCTCAGCAAGGGGCGACGTGCCGGGATGAGGCGCCAGGAGCCTCGGGGGACGAGCTTCGTGGGACGGATCCCTGAGGAGGGGGATGGCCGCAAAGAGGGGGACCACAAAATTGTCGTCTGGGGCCTGGTTCTCGCGCTTTCCGGGGGGGGGACACCTGCCGGGCGGATCGGCCGCTTCAGCGGGGGAATTCACAGGGGATGGCGCCTGGAAGTTCTCGAACCACAAAGGGGCACCCGGCTTGCAGCGGAGCCCTGAAAAATGTCCGGGCGACCCGGCGCTCGGGCGGTGGGCCTGAGAAAGTCAGATTTGCCCGATGAATTGCGTTGGCAGGGGCGGAAGTTTTCGGTTCTGGCTTTTCGCTCCGCCCGGCAAGCGTGGAGGGAAGCCTGACGACTGCCGGATGACGGCAAAAGCGGGGCGTAAATCTCAATTTGCAGGCTTTCAGGAGAATGAGAAGGCTCAGCAGAGAAGGCTCGGAAGCGCCGGGTTGAGCGGAGGAGGTCCGGTCCGGGGGGCGGGCGGTCGGGGCGCGCCAGCGTTTCCATTCGGGTTGGAATGCTTTAGAACGTCAGCGGTCGGTCATGGCCGCGCCATGCGCTTTTCGAGGTTACGCCTTTCAACTGGGGATCAAGACCATGTCGGGCCGATTGCGCTGCCTTGCGGCTACAGCATTTCTGTTGAGCCTGGGCCTGTTGAACCTGGGCAGGGCGGATCGCGCACATGCCCAGGCGCAGAATCTGGAGGCGGGGAAGACCCCGGCACAGCTTTTCGCCCAGACCTGCAGCGTCTGCCACAAGAGCCCGCGCGGCCTGGTTCGAACCGTGCCAGCGAGCTCGCTGCCGGGTTTCCTGCGCCAGCATTATACCACCAGTTCCGATATGGCGGGCTGGCTGGCCAGCTATCTGATGTCCAATGGTGGCGCCGACCCGCGCTATCACAATCCGCCACCGCCCCGAGGCCGGGCCGAAGAGCGGGTGTACCAGCAGCCGCAACAGCCGCCGTCGCTGATCCCGGAACCATTTGACATTTTCCGTCGCAATCCGACCCCGCCAGAGGCAATACCGATGCGGGCTCATGCTCCCGAGCCGCACAAACCGCCCAAACACAGGCAGGCCAAGCCTGCAGGCGCACCGGAACCCCATGGCGCCGTCAATGCGCGCAGCAAACGCAAGCCGGGTGGCAGCCCGACCAGCGGCGCCCAGGAAAAGCTGCGGGACAGCACCCGGGAAAATCCCGGGGAAAGCCTGCGGGACAGCGTCAGGGAGAGCCCGACGGACAGTGCCGGCAGCAGCAGTGACGCCGGTGCCGCTGCCAGTCCGCCGCCTCCGCCGCCCCCCCCGGCACCGCCGCCGCTGGCAAACGATGCCCCGGCGCCGGCACCTGCGGCGCCTCCGCCGGCGGCCCCGGAGGCCAGATAGCTCTCAGCCGGTGGCTGTGAAGGCTCCGCTGCTCCTGTGGCCGGGGAGCGACGGACCTTTTCGAGGGGTGAAACCGCGATCCCTGCCAGCTGTCGCTGCTGTTTTGCCCCCTGACCACCCGGGCCCGTCAGGAAAATGCCGCCACGAAGTGGGGGGAACAGGACCCGCCCTGTCGCGCCATTCCCCCTCAGGGGTGATTGCCGTTGTTCCCTTCCGGCCCCCGGGACGGCCAGCGACTGCACATGGTCCGGGTGAGAACGCGGACGGCTGAAGGGAGGACGGTTGGCACAAGGGTGGCTTGGGGACAGAGTCGGCAGGTCCTGCTGGATAATCGCCATCGCTTTGAAATCGCGTCACACGCACGGACCTGCGCCGGGGTTCATACGCCAAATGCGTATATTTCAGAAAATACGATCCAGAGTATAAAATGCAAGTATGCGCTAAAGCGTATATTGATTTTTTATGCTCTTGAGCGTATATCCGGTTCTGATGGAGTGTGCCAATGGACCAGATTGCCCGAACACCCGAGCAGATTGGAGTTGCCGTTCGCCGGCAGCGCCGCAGGCTGGGCCTGACCCAGACCGAGGTGGGGGCTCCCGTCAGGCTGCGTCAGGCAACCATCTCGGCGCTCGAGAATGGAGCGAGGGGGGCCCAACTGGGAACGCTGTGCGATATTCTTGGAGCGCTTGACCTTGAGCTGGTTCTCCGTGTCAGGACCAGGGGGCCTGCGATTGAGGATATTTTCTGATGGTGCGGGTGCCGCGCATCCCTCTCAATGTGTTCCTCAACAGCCGTCTCGTCGGGCAGATGAACAGGGAAGCGAATGGCGGGATCGTCTTTCGCTACGATAAGTCCTGGCTTGCCTGGGAGTATGCATTGCCGGTGTCGCTGTCTCTGCCCTTGCGCGAGGACGGCTATGCGGGTTCGCCTGTGATTGCTGTTCTTGACAACCTCCTGCCCGACAATCCCGCCATTCGTCGTCGTGTGGCGGAGCGGGTGCACGCCCGGAGCATTGCTGCCTATGACCTGCTCGCTGCTGTCGGGCGGGATTGTGTTGGCGCCCTGCAGTTCCTGCCGGACGGTGTCGAACCTGGCGCTGCCGGTGCCGTCAGCGCCAGGTCGATTGAGGATCACGAGATTGCCCGGCTGCTGCGCGAACTTGCATCGAACCCCCTTGGGCTCGGGACCGACGAGGATTTTCGGATCTCGATTGCTGGCGCACAGGAAAAGACTGCGCTCCTGTTCATGAAGGGCCGGTGGTACAAACCGCTGGCGACCACGGCAACGACGCACATTCTCAAACCGCCGATTGGCATACTGCCGAACGGCATGGATCTTTCCCACAGCGTTGAGAACGAGTTCTTCTGCCTCAAGCTTATCGCCGCGCTCGGGCTGCCGAGTGCCGCAGTTGCGATCGAGCGGTTTGAAGGAAGCCAGGTGCTGGTGATCGATCGTTTCGATCGTCGCTGGACCCGTGACAATCGTCTCCTGCGTCTGCCTCAGGAGGATTGCTGCCAGGCCCTTTCCGTTTCGTCGGCGACGAAATATGAATCCGATGGCGGGCCCGGTATTCCAGCCATCCTCAATCTCCTGAAAGGGAGTAATCAGCGCGAGGCGGATCAGAGGATGTTCCTGAAGGCGCTCATGGCCTTCTGGCTTCTTGGCGCGACCGATGGGCATGCCAAGAATTTCAGCGTTTTTCTCTCTCCCGGCGGTCGTTTTCGCATGACGCCGCTCTATGACGTGCTCTCCGCGCAGCCCTGTGTCGACGCCCGACAGATCCGGCGCAACGGGATGAAGCTGGCCATGGCCGTCGGTGACCGTCGTCACAGCGTTATCGACGGCATCCTTGCGCGGCACTTTGTCCAGACCGCCGCGAAGGCAGGGATCGGTGCTGCAATTGTCACCGGGATCCTTGAGGAGTTGCACACAGAGGTACCTGCCGCGCTCGATCGGGTGACGGGGGCGCTGCCGGGGATGTTTCCTGACCGCATTGCCGACAGCATCAGCGCCGGTGTCAGGATGCGGCTGGGAAGACTGGAATACAGGTGACGGAAAAGGTCGCCGGGGCACCGATCCATCCGGGGTCGGAAAGGCCCATGGAGGCAGAACCTCGCCGGGAGTCCTTGTTCTCCTCAGGGATCCGGCCATCGCCGCCACAATCTGGACCCCTTGGCACCTTCCGGGGGCGCCAGACCTGGCCAAGCCCCGGAAGGTGCTGGTGGGATATGGGCTGCTATTGCCCGGCCTCCTCGGCGACGGGGGCTGCGAGGTCCTCATGGACGGCATCGGGATCGAAGAACTCGCCAGCGGCGGCGATGGCCTCAGCGGCGGCATCGCGGTCCTGGTTGCGGGTCGAGATGTCTTCGCCGCGATTGATGCGCTCAGCCTCTTCCTGGCTGCGCGCCACCGTGACGGTGACATCAACCTCGACCTCGGGATGGACGGCGATGGTGACGCTGTGTTTGCCGATGGTCTTGATCGGCGCGTCGAGCTGGACCTGGGGACGGGCCAGTGCGACGCCGTCGGCAGCGAAGGAGATCACAATGTCGCGGACACTGACCGAGCCGAACAGCTGGCCCGATTCCGAGGCCTGGCGGATGACGACGATATTGCGGCCTTCGATCTTCTCGGCGACCTTGGAGGCCTCGCCTTTGGCCTTGAGGTTGCGGGCCTCAAGCTCGGCCTTCATGCCTTCGAAGCGGGCGCGATTGTCGGCCGTGGCACGCAGCGCCTTGCCACGCTTGAGCAGGAAATTGCGGGCATAACCGTCGCGCACTTTCACGACCTCGCCCATCTGGCCAAGTTTCGATACGCGTTCGAGCAGAATGACGTCCATGTTGATTCTCCTGATGAGATTTGTGTGAAGCGGGAAAGACGGCCTAAAGCGGCGGGGGCCCTTTCTGAGGGGGCGGCGAAGGGGACCGGAACGAAAACAGGGCGTCAGCGATGCCGAGCAGGCCGACCGCGATCAGCGCCCAGCTGAACAGGACGGCGATGACATAGGCGGCGATGAGCCAGAACGGGCGGCCCGAGAGTTCCAGCGTCAGTGTATGGAGTACGGCAAAGCCGGTCAGGATATAGGCGGCGATGATCGCGCCGGTGGCAGCCCGGGCAGCCATGCCGGGGAGGCCGTCGAGGAAGCAGAAGGATGCGGCCGCAAACAGCGCCACCAGGGTCAGCGCCGGCAGCCGGGTTGTCCTGAGATCCGGCCACGGGCGGTAAAGCCGGCCCAGTCCGGCGGTGATCCTGGCGCTGAGCCACAGGCTCAGCGTCAGCGAGCTGCTCATGGCCACCGCAACGGCGACCGGGGCGAAACTGACCAGCATGTCAAGGATCGCCTTTTCATCCCATTGCCCGGCTGCCTGGGGATCAATCCCCTGCAGCTTTTCGCGCAAGGCGGGCAGATGGGGCTCCAGAGGCTTGAAGCCGGCGTGCAGTCCGGCTGTGATGTCCTCTGCGCTGGTGCCGAGCGTCAGCAGCGCCAGCAGGGTGATCACGCCGGCAAGTCCCGCGATCCAGGCCAGGATGCGGCCGACCGGGTACCAGGTCAGGCTGGAGGGGGCGCGGTCGGGGCCCGTCTCCTCACCGAGCAGGGCGAGATGGCCGAGCCACCAGCCCGGAACGGCGACGGTGACGAGAAAATAAAGGGCAAGGGAGAGGTCGAAAACCACCGCCAGGGTGATCACGGCGAGGATGGCGCCGAGCGCCCCGCTATAGCTGCCCCAGCCCATGGCACCGACCATCAGTGGCAGCGGGGCAAGAAGGAACAGGACAATCGAAAGCGGCGAGCCCGATGCCAGCGAGAGGAACATGGCTACCGACGCCGCAGCAATGGCGAACGCAGTTGTTGCGAATTTGATCATCAGCTGTCCCGCTCCCCTTTGAGCGGTTAGAGGCGTCCGGCACCCCAACCATCGGCGACCGCCGGCGGCGGAAGCCTCAATCAGAAGACTGTTTGAAGACTGTGGAAGGAAAAACACCGCGCCCTGACAGGTTTTGAGCGCGCCGGCGCGGTGTTTCTCGAAGATTTGGATCAGCGGATCACATAGGGCAGCAGGCCAATGAAGCGGGCACGCTTGATGGCGCGGGCCAGCTCACGCTGCTTCTTGGCGGAGACTGCGGTGATCCGGCTCGGTACGATCTTGCCGCGCTCGGAGACGTAACGCATCAACAGCTTGGAATCCTTGTAATCAATCCGCGGCGCGTTGGGCCCGGAGAACGGGCAGGTCTTGCGACGACGGAAGAATGGGCGGCGGGCACCGGCTTCAGCCATTGTTCTTACTCCTCAACCGTGGGTTCGACGTCTTCGCGGGGACGACGGGGTCCGCGCTCACGATCGCCCCGGGATCCGCCACCGCGCTCGTCGCGGTCGCCCCGATCGGCTTTGCGCATCATCGCCGAGGGGCCTTCCTCAAGCTGTTCGACGCGGATGCTGAGATAACGGATGACGTCTTCGCTGATGCGCTCCTGCCGCTCCATTTCGGAGATCGCCGCCGACGGGGCGTCGATGTTGAGCAGCACGAAATGCGCCTTGCGGTTCTTGTGCATGCGGTAGGTGAGCGAGCGCACGCCCCAGCTCTCGGTCTTGGTGACCTTGCCGCCGAGACCGGTGACGATGCCGGTCATCTGCGCCGTCAGTTCCTCGACCTGTTGTGCGCTGGCGTCCTGGCGCACGAGAAATACATGCTCGTAAAGAGGCATGGCTGTCCTTTCCTCAAATGTTGGCGCATTTCCTGACGTCAAGCCCTTCGAGACCTTCGGAAAGGACTCTGGGGGTAGCTCAGAAGGCGGGAACACGGGACGCCAGGCCGACTGGCCCTGTCACCCCCGAAGCCTGCCTCCTCTTTGCGGGCTGCTCTTCGGAAAATCTTAAGCATGTCCTGGAAAACCAGAAGAGCATGGCGAAAGAAGGATCCTGCAAGAAGCTGCCGCCCTTAAAGCAAAGGCAGAGCCCGCCGGCACATCGCCTGATCATCCGCCCTGTCAGGATCGCTTTGCAGGATCCGCTTTGTCAGGATCCGCTTTGCAGGCAAGGCAGAGAATGGTCAGCGCCAGCGGTTTTTCGGGCACAACCGTCCGTTCAGTCCCCGGTCGGGAATTGCGGAAAGGCGCTTATGGCGGATTTCCCGATCTTTGGCAAGGTTCTGTCGGCCATCCGGGGCCATTGGGAGCCATCCGGGATTTGACAGGGCCTGCTTGACATCCCGGCCCGGGACAGTGTCTTAGCTGCGCTGCAGGGGACCACAGACGTTGTGCCGTCGGGGTTACGCGAAGCGAAGCGCCACGCGGCAGAACTGGAGAGCCAATGACCGCAGCATTCACATTTCCGGGGCAGGGATCGCAGGCCGTCGGCATGGGCAGGGCGCTGGCCGAGGCCTTTCCAGTGGCGCGTGCGGTGTTCGACGAGGTGGATGACGCGCTCGGCGAAAAACTGACCGCGATCATCTGGGATGGCCCGGCCGAGACCCTGCAGCTGACCGAGAACGCCCAGCCGGCGCTGATGGCGGTGTCGCTGGCGACATTGCGGGTGCTGGAGACCGAAGCCGGGTTTTCGGTGGCCGGTGATGCCGCCTTTGTCGCCGGGCATTCGCTTGGGGAATATTCGGCGCTGGCGGCGGCGGGAAGTCTGAGCCTTTCCGACACTGCGCGGCTGTTGCGGATTCGCGGGCGCGCGATGCAGGCCGCGGTTCCCGTCGGCGTCGGCGCCATGGCGGCGCTGCTCGGCCTGGATTATGAGGTCGTACAGGCGGTAGCCGCCGAGGCCGCTCAAAGTGAGGTGTGCCAGGCTGCCAATGACAATGGCGGCGGCCAGGTTGTGGTCTCCGGCAACAGGGCCGCGGTCGACCGCGCCATCGAGATTGCCAGAGCCAGAGGTGCCAGGCGTGCCATGCTGCTGCCGGTGTCGGCCCCCTTCCACTGTACATTGATGCAGCCTGCGGCCGAGGCCATGGCAGCGGCGCTGTCGCAGGTGGCGATCCGGGAACCGGTGGTGCCGCTGGTCGCCAACGTGCTGGCCTGCGCCATCCGCGATCCGGAAGCGATCCGCCAGCGCCTGGTCGAGCAGGTGACCGGCACCGTGCGCTGGCGGGAATCGGTGGCGTGGATGGCGTCACAGGGGGTGTCGTGCTTTTTCGAGATCGGCGCCGGCAAGGTCCTGACCGGCCTGGTCAAGCGCATCGCTGCCGGTGCGGTGGGAGCAGCGGTGGGCGGGCCGGATGATATCGCCGCCGCGGTTGCTGCGGTTACGGCAGCCCGACGGGCTTGAGAGGAGCCAGGAGATGTTTGATTTGACGGGCAGGAAGGCCCTGATTACCGGAGCCAGTGGCGGTATCGGCAATGCCATTGCGCGGGCGCTGCATGAGCGTGGCGCCACGGTGGCGGTTTCCGGCACAAGGGTCGAGGCGCTCCAGGAACTGGCGTCCGCACTTGGCGAACGTGTGTATGTGCTGCCCTGCAACCTGTCCAAAGCCGACGAGGTCGAGGCCCTGGTGCCGGCCGCCGAGCAGCAGATGGGCCAGCTCGATATTCTGGTCGCCAATGCCGGGATCACCCGCGACAATCTGTTTGTTCAGCTCCGTGACGAGGACTGGGACGAGGTCATCCGGGTCAATCTGACCGCAACCTTCCGCCTCGCCCGGGCCGCGACAAAGCTGATGATGCGCAGGCGATTCGGCCGCATCATCGCCATCACTTCGGTGGTCGGGGTGACCGGCAATCCCGGACAGGGCAATTATACCGCCTCCAAGGCCGGGGTGATCGGCATGATCAAGACCCTGGGTGCCGAATATGCCAAACGCGGGGTCACTGCCAACTGTATCGCCCCGGGCTTCATCAAGACCCCGATGACCGATGTTCTGACCGACAAGCAGCGGGAGACGATCCTGACCAGGGTCCCCGCCGGGCGCCTCGGCACGCCGGAGGATATTGCCGCGGCGGCGGTCTATCTCAGTTCCACCGAGGCCGGCTATGTCACCGGCCAGACCCTTCACATCAATGGCGGGATGGCTATGATCTGAGGCCTGACCAGGTGCGGTTCCGGCCGGGAGGGGAGGCGTTCAGGCCTGACCCTTGGAGCCGGGACGGTAGAATGGTAGGCAGTGCGGCCTGGCTGTGATAAGCCATCTTCAACAGTCAGGCAAAGAACGCCATTGCAGGTTTAGGAAACCCTGTATATTGGCGTGAGGGCCTTTGCATGGGGGGCCTTGGGCGGTGGACTTTTCGCATCACTCCGCGAAAGCGGGGGAGTGCGGCGGGCTTGCGGTTTCAAGGCGCGTACGAAGCAGTATTAACGACCACGACGGCTCGTATCGTCCCCTGAGCCGGGTCAAGGAGCAACACGAGGTTAGCGATGAGTGACATTGGCGAGCGGGTTAAGAAGATCGTGGTTGAGCATCTGGATGTCGAGGCCGACAAGGTGGTCGAGGGCGCAAGCTTTATCGACGATCTCGGTGCCGACAGCCTGGATACCGTCGAATTGGTGATGGCCTTCGAGGAGGAGTTCGGCTGCGAAATTCCCGACGATGCCGCGGAAACCATTCTCACCGTTGGTGATGCCGTCAAGTTCCTTGAGAAGAACGCCAAGAGCTGAGACCGCAAGCCTCATCTGGGCTGCGCAACTCTTGCGTGATCGGCACGACACCGGATCGCGACAGAGGTTGAAACCGGACGGGCCGTTTTGATGCGGCCCACCGGTTTGTTGTTTTTCAGAACGTTTGTTGTTTTTCAGAACCATGCCATTTTGGCGATCGGAGTGGTTGCAATGAGGCGGGTTGTTGTCACGGGTCTTGGAATGGTCTCGCCACTTGGATGTGGCGTCGAAGCGACCTGGACGCGTATGCTCAACAGCGAGAGCGGGATCCGGCGCGTCGAGAGCTTCGATGTGTCCGATCTGCCATGCCAGATCGCCGGTGTGGTGGAGCGGGGCGACGGTTCCGCCAGCACCTTCAACCCCGACCAGTGGATGAAGCGCAAGGACCAGACCAAGGTCGACGTCTTCATCATTTTTGCCCTGGCGGCGGCCGGTCAGGCGCTCGACGATGCCGGCTGGCATCCCGAGAGCGAGGCCGACAAATGCGCCACCGGGGTCATTATCGGCTCCGGCATCGGCGGCCTCAGCGGCGTCGCCGACACCGCCATCGTGCTCAAGGAACGCGGCCCCCGCAAGGTGTCGCCCTTCTTCATTCCCGGCCGGCTGATCAATCTGGCTTCGGGCTATGTGTCGATCGAGCATGGCCTCAAGGGGCCCAACCACGCCGTGGTCACGGCGTGCTCGACCGGTGCCCACGCCATCGGCGACGGCGCCCGCCTGATTGCGCTGGGCGACGCCGACGTGATGGTGGCGGGCGGCTCCGAATCCCCGATCAGCCGCATCGGCATTGCCGGTTTCTGTGCCGCGCGGGCGCTGTCCACAGGGTTCAATGACACCCCGGAGAAAGCCTCCCGGCCCTATGACATCAATCGCGACGGCTTCGTCATGGGCGAGGGTGCCGGCGTGGTGGTGCTGGAGGAACTGGAGCATGCCAAGCGCCGCGGTGCCCGGATCTATGCCGAGCTCGTCGGCTACGGCATGTCGGGCGACGCCCATCACATCACCTCGCCGGCACCGGACGGCGACGGCGCCTTTCGCAGCATGTCGGCGGCGCTCCGGCGCGCCGGCCTGGCGCCGGCCGATATCGACTATATCAATGCCCATGGCACCTCGACCCCGGTCGGCGACGAGATCGAACTCGGGGCGGTCGAGCGCCTGCTGGGGGATTCGGCCGCCAGGGTGACCATGTCCTCAACCAAATCCTCGGTCGGGCACCTGCTGGGGGCTGCCGGTGCCGTCGAGGTGATTTTCTCGATTCTGGCGATGCGCGACAATATTGCGCCACCGACCCTCAATCTCGACAACCCGTCGGTGACAACGGTGATCGACCTGGCGCCGAAGGTGGCGCGCAAGCGGGAAATCAATGTCGTATTGTCGAATTCCTTCGGTTTTGGTGGCACCAATGCCTCGGTGGTGCTGCGACGCTTGGCCTGATTGGTCGTCTGGCTGAGACAGCTTCACCATTTTGCCTTATTGTGCGCCGAGTGATGCACGCGGCGCATGTCGGGCGGCCAGCCTGACGTGAACCGCCCGGACATAAGTTGCCGAGATGAGTGAAAACCTGCCGAATGCGTCCCCTCGCCTGCAGCTTGTGCGGGAGCAGGAAGAGTACCCCCCGGCCCGAAAGCGCTCGGAGCGGGCGCGCAATCCCGTGGTCATGGTGGGCAATGCCATCATCAGCATTCTGTTCGTGGCCGCGCTGGTGGCGGCTGGCGTGGCAGAATACGGCAAACGCGACATGGACACGCCGGGACCGCTTCAGGAGGACAAGATCGTCAATATTCCGGCGCGGGTGGGCAAGCGCGATATTGCCGAGGCCCTGAACGCCGAAGGCGTGATCAATGTCGATCCCTGGCGCTTCATGATCGCGGTCTATCTGCGCGGGGCGGCGCAGGATCTCAAGCCGGGCGAATATTCCTTCCATAAGAACGCCTCGCTGCGTGAGGTCATCGCCACCATCGTCGAGGGCAAGGTGGTTCAGCACGCGGTGACCCTGCCGGAGGGGCTGACCTCCGAGCAGATCGTGGCGCGCCTGACCGAGAACCCGATTTTCGTCGGGTCCGTGCGCGAACTGCCGCGCGAGGGCACGCTTCTGCCTGAAACCTATAAATTTCCCCGTGGCACGCCCCGTGAGCAGGTGCTCCAGCGCATGCAGCAGGCCCATAAACGGGCGCTGACCGAGGTGTGGGAACGGCGCAGCCCCGACCTGCCGATCAAGACCCAGGAACAGCTGGTGACCCTGGCCTCAATCATCGAGAAGGAGACCGGTCGGGCGGACGAGCGCAGCCGGGTGGCGGCGGTCTATGTCAACCGGCTGCGGAAGAAAATGCGGCTGCAGTCGGATCCGACCATCATTTACGGTCTGGTCGGCGGCAAGGGCACGCTGGGCCGCCCGATTCGCAAGAGCGAAATCACCCAGCCTTCGCCCTATAATACCTATGTGATCGACGGCCTGCCTCCCGGGCCGATTGCCAATCCCGGCCGGGCTTCCCTGGAGGCCGCCGCCAATCCCGCCCACACCCAGGATCTCTTCTTCGTTGCGGATGGCACCGGCGGTCATGTGTTCACGGAAACCTATGATGCGCATAAGGCGAATGTCGCCAAGCTGCGCGCCATGGAAAAGCAGAACCAGAACGACACCGTCGAGCAGACCGAGGAGGCGCCGGACGCCGCCACCGCGCCCCGGCCGGCTCCGAGACGCCCTGCTGTACGCACCGCGCCGGCGGCAGCTCCACCATCGGCGCCGGCCGCCGTGCCCCTGACACCGCGGCCCGGCGTGGCTGCGCCGCCGCCTCAGCGCACCTTCTGATCGGTTGCGCAGGCAAGCCCGAAAAAGCCCGGGCTGACCTGCGCCTTGTTCCGGCGACAATGGCGCTGGTCGGGCCGGGGACTGAAAGCCGACCGGGAGTTTTCAGGGATATGCCAGGCCAGCCTGGCGAAAGGGCACCAGGCACTGGACGGATCAGGGCGCTTCACCGGCCTGGCCGATCCGCCCTGCGTGATTTCCGGATGGAGGCAGAGCGCAAGCCAGGGATTGTGGATGGATTGCGGATGGATTTACGGATCCGGCTGCTCTGTCCGCCGCTCAAGGCCTGCGGTCCGGGGCTTTGTGCCCCTGTTCAGGAGCCCGTCCCCTGCTCCTGCTCTTCCCCTTTGCTCCCTTGCACGCGTGCATGTTTTCAGCCATCGTTTCGAGGATGGATGTAAGGCATGACCGGACGCTCCGGGCGGCTGAACGACGCTTGCCGCTGTGCTGACGCGAAGGTTGCCGCTGCCGTCGGGAATTCATGTCGGTTCGGCAGTCTGGCGGCCCTGGTCCAGGAATGGGACCCGGTTTCCTTTCAGCGCCGCCAGAGGGAATGGAGCCCGGCTGTTTTGGATTGCGCGACGCAGTTGCGGATGGCGCGACAAAGGGTTCTGCCTGCCGGTCGGTGTGACCGACTTTGAGCCGGCCGGTTCAGGGGCGGCCTCGCGGCTTGCAGGTGCGAGGGCAGATACAGATTTCGTGGAGGGTTTCTATTTATGGCATTGGCATCCATGACCGGGTTTGCTCGCGGGCGGGGCGCGAGCGGTCCCTACACATTCGAATGGGAACTGCGATCCGTCAATGCCAAGGGCTTTGATCTGCGCCTGAGGTTGCCGCAGGGCTGGGAGGAGGTCGAGGCCCATGCCCGCAAATGCGCCACTGTGGTGTTGTCACGTGGCACGGTCTACGCCGGTCTCAACGTCAAGCGCGTCCATGCCGCCGCCACAGTGCGGATCAATGAGGATGTACTGGCCGCCGTGCTCAGGATCGCAGCGGAACTTGCGGGCCGGGTTGATGCGGTGGCTCCCAGTATTGACGGGCTGTTGTCGATCAAAGGTGTGGTCGATGTGGTCGAGCCGGAAAACGATGAAGTCGAGGACAGGGCGGCGCGGGCGGCGGCAATGCTGCTGTTTGAATCGACGCTCCGGGAACTCGCTGAGATGCGCGCACGCGAGGGAGAAATGCTGGGGCGGATCCTCAATCAGCGCATGGATGAGATCGAGCGACTGGCGCTTGAGGCAGAAAACTGCCCGGGGCGCAGCCCCGCGGCGATCCGGGCCCGCTTCGCCGACCAGATCGCGGCCCTGATGGAACAATCCGATCGCTTCGATCCGGACCGGCTGAACCAGGAAGCGCTTGTCATCGCCACAAGGACCGATATCCGTGAGGAGCTGGACCGCATCATTGCCCACCTCGCGCAGGGGCGCGAGCTGATCGGCAAGGGGGGGGCAATCGGCCGCAAACTCGATTTCCTGGCGCAGGAATTCCACCGCGAAGTCAATACCTGCTGTTCGAAGTCCAACGATATCGAACTGACCAATATCGGACTGGCGCTCAAGACGGTTGTCGAGCAGTTCCGCGAGCAGGTGCAGAATCTGGAGTAGATGGCATGACGGGGGACGCTCAGTGGGCGGACATGGTGACAAGGCGTGGATTGATGTTCGTGCTGTCGTCGCCGTCGGGCGCGGGCAAGACGACATTGTCGCGTCTCCTGATCGAGCGGGTCAAAGGTCTGCAGATGTCGGTATCGGCAACGACGCGAATGCGGCGGCCGGGCGAGGTCGAGGGGCGCGACTATCAGTTCGTTGACAAGGCGGCTTTCGAGCAGATGGTGAAGAGCGACCAGTTGCTGGAATGGGCGACGGTCTTCAACAACAGCTACGGCACCCCGCGCGTGCCGGTGGAAGCGGCGTTGTCGCAGGGGCGGGATGTGTTGTTTGACATCGACTGGCAGGGCACCCAGCAGCTGCGCCACAAGGCGGGGGCGGACGTCGTCAGCGTGTTCATTCTGCCGCCGTCAGCGGCGGCGCTCGAAGAGCGTCTGCATTCGCGGGCCCAGGACGCCGATGAGGTGATCCGCATGCGCATGAGCCGCGCCAGTGACGAAATGAGCCACTGGGCCGAATATGATTACATCGTCATCAATCAGGACGTTGAAGCGGCATTTGCCCAGGTCACAGCGGTTCTTGAAGCCGAGCGCCTCAAGCGCGCGCACGGCCTCGCCGGTTTTGTCCATAATCTGCGGAGTCAGTTGCAGAAGCAGGCCGGGGTTGCGGCTCCGCCAGACGCTCCAGAACGGTCGTGATGGCATCAAGGTCGAGCGTCGGGGGCGCAGGCTTGTCCGATGCTGACCTTGCTGTCGACCGCGGTTTCGGCCGGGTTTCGGTCCTGGGAGTTTCTGTTCGGGGTGCCCGGGTGGGCGTGCGGGTCGCAGCAGCGGCGACGGTCTCGGGCTCGGGGTTGCGCGCTTCACCAGCGGCAGAATCAGGCCGGGAGCGGGATGTCGCGCTCTTCGGGGCGGGGGCTCTGAAGGTCGCGGGAGAGGGCGAGGTTGCCCGGTTGCCGGAGCGCGAGGCGGCAGTGCTGGTGCCTGCCGTGGTGGTGTTGGCCCTGGCTGGCGGGCGCACGGTCTCCGAGGCGCGGCTGGCAGCCGCGCCGGGCGCCACCGGGCGGGCTGCAGCTGCCTGGGCTCTGTCGTCCTCGGCAGCCGTAGAGGCGCGTACACGCGCCAGTGCGGCGGCGGCTGCCCGCGCCGGTTTTGCCACCGACGGGGCCTCTTCGGCCGGAACTTCGTTGCGGTGGGGCGGCAAGGCTGTCTGGGCGCCTGACGTCGTCGGCCAGCGCTGCTCGCCTGCGGTCTGAAGGCGGATACGCGGGTCGGAAGAGGCTCTGCCGAGGCGGGCGACGAAGCTGCCGATAAGGCCGGCGAGGACCAGCACGCCGCCAAAGACCAGCAGCAGCATTTTGAGCGAAATCGACTTTTCGGGCCTGGCCTCGGGCGGCGGGGTGTCGGCGGATGTGGTCATCCCCGATGTGTCGCTCGCCTGCGGCTCCGGCTCTGTGTTCTCGGCAACCGTGGTCGCGGGCGCGGGAGCGGGCGCCGGTTCGGAGACCAGCAGGGGAGCCGGCGCAGTGTCCGTGCTGCTGGCGGTCACGCTGCGTGGTGCCGGCGCAGCCTTGCGCTCAGTGGCTGCAGAGGCGATCTCGGCATGGGCTTCCCGTGCCGGGTGTCGGCGGACACTGTGATGGCGGACGCGATGGTGGCGTGTCACCCTGGTGCCGCTGGCGGCGAGGTACCAGCAATGACGCCCACTGCTGCGGTCGACGCGATAATACCAGTGCTGGCCCTGTGGCGCAGAGTCGGAGGGCGCAGAGGCGCAACGCTGCGCCATCGCGGCTGTCGGTGCGGTGACAAAGAGCAGTGCGAAAGCGAGGATTGCCAATGCGGCTGCTGGCCATCTGGCGGTACGGTTGCCCATGTCACCTAGACTCCCGGGTACGAAACACGAATCAAGGGTTCCCAGCCTGCCAAAAGAGTTGGGTCGCAATGAGTCGAAAATCTGGAGAGGGTAAGGATTTTGTCTGACCTGGCGGTTTCGGGATGGCGGCTGCGGGCTCCACAACTCCGGCGCGAATTTCCGGCTGGCGAAAAAAAGCCAATGCCTGCCTTGGTCTGCCTCAGATCGACAACGCCGTCAGGCGCATCCGATCGGGGCCGCGACGCAGTTGCTGGAACCAGTATTGCCACAATATTAACGCTACTCTTTGGCTGCCGCCAGATTCAGAACAGTTTTTACCAGTTTATAAAGATGAATGCCATGGAAGGCGAATCAAATGCTTGTTGGTAACCAGGTAAGGTTTACGGGGCTGCGGTGCAGCGGAAATATCCCTGAGTTTTCAGCTTGATAAGCAGAAAGACGGGTTTCCTGGAGGCGACGCGGCGGGAGCGCAAGGCAGGTAATGACGGGGCATGGCGACGATTTGATTCGGTTTAAGCGGCTCACAACGCCAGGTTGATTCTGTTCGCCCACTGATTCGCGGCGCTTCAGGCCTGCCGGCCTTACTTCCCTGGCGGGCGGATCGGGGATGCTGGAGGGGATCTCTGTCAGGGCCGGATTCGGGCCGCAGCGCTCAGCTCTCGCCGCGCAGGACTGCCAGTTTCCGCGCCATGGCAACAAAGCCCGCGATCGGCACCGTCTCGGCGCGGCGGCTTGCTTTCACGCCGGCGGCTTCCGTCACCGTCTGCGGATCAACGCCAAGCGATTTCAGGGACTGGCGCAGCATCTTGCGGCGCTGGCCGAAGGCGGCTGCGGTGACCTCCTCCAAGAGCGGCCGGGCGCAGGGCGCGGGCAGGGCGCGCGGCACCAGACGAACGAGCGAGGAGGTGACGCGCGGCGGCGGGACAAAGGCGCTTGGGGCGATGTCGAACAGCATCCGGGTCTCGCAGCGCCAGTTGGCGAGGACGCTGAGCCGGCCATAGGCGTCGTCGTTTTCGGCGGCGACGATGCGCAGGGCCACCTCGCGCTGGAACATCAGCACCATCATCTCGTACCAGGGCGGCCAGGGTGTGGTGCGGATCCAGGAGATCAGCAGCGCGGTGGCGATATTATAGGGCAGATTGGCAACGATGCGGACTTTTTCGCCGGCGACAAGCGGGCGGGGGTCGAAGGTGAGGGCATCGGCATGGACGATCTCGAGCCGGGACGGATAGTGTGCCGCGATGTCCTGGAGGGGGGCAATGGCGCGGGCGTCATGCTCGATGGCGATGACACGCCGGGCCCCGAGAGCGAGCAGCGCCCGTGTCAGGCCACCGGGGCCGGGTCCGATCTCGATGACGGTGACATCCTCAAGGGGGCCGGCAGCGCGCGCGATCCGTGCTGTGAGGTTGAGGTCGAGGAGGAAATTCTGACCGAGTGATTTGCGTGCCGACAGATCAAAGCGGGCGATGACGTCGCGCAGCGGCGGCAGATCGTCGATGCGGCTCATGGCTTATACGGTCGCCATGCGGGCGGCCAGACGGAGCGCTGCGATGAGACTGTCGGGGCGGGCGGTGCCGGTGCCGGCGATGTCGAAAGCGGTGCCGTGGTCGGGCGAGGTGCGGATCAGATTGAGGCCCAGCGTGACATTGACCGCCTGGTCGAAAGCCAGCGTCTTGATCGGGATCAGCGCCTGATCGTGATAGATGCACAAGGCGCAGTCGTAGGTCTGGCGGGCGCGCTCATGGAACAGGGTGTCGGCGGGGAACGGCCCGTTCAGGTTGATCCCCTGCGCGCGGGCGGCCCGGATCGCCGGGGCCAGGATGGTCTCCTCCTCATCGCCGAGCGCCCCGTCCTCACCGGCGTGAGGGTTGAGCCCGGCGATGACGAGCCGCGGGGAGGCAATGCCGAAGCGCGATCGCAGAGCCTGGGCTGTAATATCTGCCGTGGCGGTGATCCGCTCCGGTGTCAGGGCGTTCCACAGCGAGCGGAGCGGCACATGGATGGTGACGGGAACGACGCAGAGCTGTTCTGACCACAGCATCATCACCGGCGCCCCGCCTGTCACGGTGCCGGCGAGTTCGGCCAGAAATTCGGTATGGCCGGGATGGTCGAAGCCGGCGCGATAGAGCACGCTTTTGGCAATCGGGTTGGTGACGATGGCAGAGGCGCGGCCCTGAATCACGTCGGTGACGGCGCGGCGGATCGAGGCGATGGCGGCCGGGGCGCTGGTCGAATCGGGCCGACCAGGGCCGGCCGTGGCTTCCACATCGGTCTCGACCACAGGAAGGGCGCGGGGAAAGGCCGCTGCGGCCTCCTCGGGGGAGACGTGAGCGAGCCGCAGCGACAGGCCGAGCTGTTTGGCACGGCGGGTGAGAGCAGCGCCGTCGGCGCAGAGGTAGAACGGCGGAACGTCGAGGTCGTGGCGCGCGTGCCAGGCCATCAGCGTGATGTCGGGGCCGATCCCGGCGGGCTCGCCGAGCGTCAGTGCAAGTGGCGCCATCAGCGTTTTTCGATCATCGCCGCGTTACGCAGTTCCCGCAGATAGCGGGTGGAAATGCGGTTGTATTTGTCCGTCAACAGCTTGTTGCGCAATTCGCGCTTCTTCGGCGTGTCGATCCGGGTCGGGGTGCGGCTGCAGATGACGAACATCGAAATCCCCTGGCGGGTTACATCGGGCGCGGTGAGATGGCCGATCGGGGTGGTGTCGAGGATCCTGCGCAGCGAAGCAACGGCCGAAGGGAAGTCGGAGGAGGTCTTGGTCTGGACCTCGCCGATGGTGGCGTTGGGGGTCGAGCGGAACAGCGCATTGGCCTCGTCGCAGCTCTGCACACGGTTGCGGTAGTTCTCCGCCTCCTTGCGGCGGGTCGCGTAATAGGCCTCGCCGGAACCGCGCGGCACCAGCAGAACCACCTGCTGGAGCTTGTATTCATAGCCTTCGATCTGCATCGCGCCGCCGTCGGGTCCCATCGCTTCAATGACATCGCGGTCCGAGACGTTGAGTTCTTCCTTGTAGCGGCCGCGCACCAGGTTGCCCCACACCTGGAGCGCCTTGAGGCGGTTCTTCAAAGTCTCCGGGCGCAGGCCGATGGCCTCGAGCCGCTGGTTCGCCTGCTCGGCGGTCAGGCTGCGCTGGGAGGCCCAGTCGCCGTAGAGTTCCTCGACATTGGAGAAGGTGAGGTCGATGCCGTATTTCTTGCCCTCTTTGATCTTCACCTTGTCGTCGATGATCTGGTTGATGGCATCCTGCCGGCTGTAGGATTTCTGCTCGAGCCTGGCGCCATATTTGATCATCTGGTCGATGTCCATATTGGTGACCGGTTCGCCGTTCACCATGAGCACGACATTCTGCGCTGCAGCGGGCGTCGCCGTCAGCACAGCGGCGGTGGTCGCCGCCAGAGCCAGGACCAGAGCCAGGACCATCCCGCCGGCGTGTTGCCGGGGCGGGGGCACAGGGTGGGTGGGACAACGGGTAAAGCTGTGGAGTGGGGCCATAACGCACTCACATATCAGGCGGAAATCCGGGCGTAAAGGCGTGAGCCAGGGGAGGGAGGGGCAGCGCGCCTTTAAATGGGGCGCCCACCCGTTTCGTTCAACCCACCCGCTTCGTTCAACCCACCCCCGGGTTCAGCCGCCCGCTCAGTTCAACCCGCCCGCGATCAGCGTGCGCAGCCCGAAATGGATCATATAGGCCGTGCTCAGCTTCGGCGGCGTGGTGGCGGTGAGGGTGGCATAATTATAGTAGGTACTGTAGTTGGCGCCGAGCACGAGACAGTCGTCGACATAGCCGACACCGATCGAATACTGGTCGACCTTGTTGGTCTCCAGATCCCACCGTGCCGAGCCGTTGAAGACCCAGTTGGCGGCAAGCTTGATCGTTCCCGAGGTCAGGATGCCCTGGCGTCGTGTCAGATAGCCAAGTTCAGCCTGGGGGGCGTAATCGCCGTACAGCACCGACACCGACCAGCGGTCGAAATTGGCCCGGGCCTCGGCCTCGAAACGCTGTACTTCGCCAGTGGCCTGGTCGAAGCGGCCGCGGGCGATGACGCTGTAGACCTTGTTGGGCGAGTAGCCGATGCTCGCGACATAGTCGGACACCGTCTTGTCGAGGCCGGAGCCGATGCCGGTATTGATGGCATCCTGCACCGCGTAGGAATTCAGGCCGAACAGCTGGTAGGACTGGCCGAACACGGCGTTGATCGAGCCGCCGTGATCGAACTGGGTGGTGGCCTGAACGCCGACATTGGCGCGTCCGCCGCCCTCGACGCGGTCATAGCCGGAGAATTTGCTGACGTTGAACAGGTTGTCGGCGCCAAACACCAGACTCTGTGAATCCTCGTTGGGAAGCTTGCCGGCCAGGGTTTCGTTGGGACGGGCGATGACCTGGACGATCGGAGTGATCGTCGTGGTGCCCCAGGACTGGACATTGATGAAGGGATAGCGCCAGTCCACGCCGATCGTCGGCATCAGCCGCACGCCCTCGGTGTCACCGGTCGGGAGATAATTCGAAACCCCGGGCTGGTTGGAGATCGAGGAGTTGATGGCATCGGCGCGCAGGCTGGCGAACGGGGTCCAGATCATGCCCAGCGAATCGGTATAGGAGCGCCGCCACTGCACTTCGGCGCTCAGCCTGGTATAGAGGCCGGGGAAGCCGCGCAGCAGGCATTGCGAGCGTTCCTTGGAATCGGCGGAATTGGCGCAGGTGCCATTGGTCATCGCCGCCGTGGTGATGGGGTCGAACACCGCGGTTTCGCGCGAGAGGTTGACGAAGTTGGTCTTGTAGCTGACTTCGCCGCCCAGCACCTGATGGTTGATGACGTTCGAGTAGTCGATTACCGGGTAGACGATCGGAACCTGGTTCTGGTTGCCCGAATAGCTCAGGAAATACATGGTGCGGGCGTCGAAATAGGAACGGTTGCCGACACCGGTCAGATAAAGCTGCGACATCGCCTCGGTGGGCAGCGTCAGGAAAGAGGCCAGCGGATCGGCATACTGGCCGAGCCGGTAATCCTGCATGAAGGTGTAGTCGGAGAGCAGCACGCCCTCCCAGCCCCAGCTCCATTTATTGTTGATGGCAAAGTCACCCTTGGTCTCAACCGCACCCCGCCAGGTGCGGTCGCCGGGCTGGCCGCCAAAGGCCCCAGGGTCGAGCTGGTTCACGCCATAGGCGCGCACCTTGTAGGAGCCGTCGTCGAGGCGCTGGCGCCACTCCGCTCCCCCGAGCACGCCCTGGCGCCCCATCAGGCGCGGCGTCAGTGTCAGGTCATAGTCGGGCGCAATCGCCCAGTAGAAGGGCAGGTCGACGCTGGGGCCGGTCTGACCCGTGCCGGAGACGAAGCCCGGCGCCAGAAAGCCGGTCTTGCGTTTCACCGAGGGGTCGGGGGTGGCGTAATAGGGTATATAGGCCAGCGGGTGGCCGAAAAATTCGAGGCGCGCGTCCTCGAAATACAGCATCTTTTCCTGCTGGTTATGGATGATCCGCGCACCCCGGACCTGCCACAGCGGGGGCTTGCCGGGATTGTCGCGACAGGGGGCGCAGGCAGTGTAGGTGCCGTTCTCAAACACCGTGTATTTATCGTCGGAGCGGGTACCCTTGTCCGCTGTCATCACGGTCTTATCAGCGGTTTCGCTGCGCAGCGATTCGATAAAGCCGTCACGGTAATTGTCGCCCAGATCGAGCCGCTCGGCATGGGTGATCTTGCCGTCGGCACCGGTCATCAGGACGTTGCCTTCGGCATGAAGGCGCTTGGTTTTCTGGTCGTAGATCACCTTGTCGGCGTTGACGCTGGTGCCGTTGTAATAGATCTGGACGCTGCCGACCGCAGCCACCCGGGAATTGGCATAGTCGTAATCGACCGTGCGCGCCGACACCATCATATGGCCGTCATTGGGTGCCTTCGGCCTCGGCGGTTGCGGCGGTGGTGCGGTAAAGCGGTACTGGGCTGCTGCCGGGGTGATTGCGGCGATGTTGAGGATGGTCCCTAATGCGGTCGATGCCAGCACGGTGGCCAGGACCGGCAGAAGCGAGGCGCGGGAGCGCAGGGCAAACGGATGGGAGGCAATGCTACGCAAGGAAACTGCTCGCAGGGAATCTGGGCACGCGCCATCGTCGCGCGTGGCCGTGCCCTGCGTCAATAGCACAGACGAATGCCCTCGCCGGACGGTCGTCACTATCCGTCCTCCTGGTAAAGCAGGGCCATGAACCCAGCCAGCCCGCCCACGGTAACGGGTAACCACGCTGCGGTGATCGGGTGCATCAGGTCAGCCTTGCTTAGGTCTTCGGTAACTTTCGACAATACATAGAGCAGAAAGCCAGCGCCCACGCCACCTAAAACCATCTTCTGGACCCCCCCGAAACGAAAGAAACGGAGCGATACGGAGGCCGCCAGCATCACCATCGCCGCCAGTAAAAATGGCTGTGCCACAAGCTTGTGGAATTGCAGGCGGTATCCCGCTGTGGTGGAACCCGAACTTTCCGATGAGCGGATGTAGGCCGGAAGTTGCCAAAAAGACACGGTTTCTGGCGTCGAAAAATTGTCCCTGACCTGGGCCTCGGTGGCGCTGGTGGGAATGGTCAGGGTTTCCTGGTCATGCGGCATGGCGTTGCTTACGGCGTAAACCCGCACTTTGCGGAACAGCCAGTAGCCATTCTCAAGCGAGGCCTCCTGGGCCTCGATTCGTTCCCGGAAGTGGTTGGCGGTGTCGAAGCGGAACAGGGTCAGCCCGGTGAGGCGCACACCCTGGCCCTCGCTGCGTGCGGCGTTGATGATGGTGTGACCGTCGGGGGTGTTCTCGATGCGCCAGAAGCCGGAGGCATCCTGGGCTCCCCAGTTGGGGGCCGAGCCGAACAGCTGGGCTTCCATGCGCTTGGATGATTCGCGCAAATAGGCGGCGAGCGGATTATAGGCCATGGTGGCGATGGCGCCGATCACCAGCGCCCAGGCCAGAGCGGGGGCGATGAACTGCCAGGCCGAGATTCCCGCGGCGCGCGCCACCACCAGTTCCATGCGTCGCGACAGCGTCAGATAACAGGCCATGGCGCCGATCAGCATGCAGAACGGCGTCAGCTTCTCCAGCGCCTGGGGCACGCGAAACAGCGACGTGGCGGCGACCATGAGCCCCGAGGCCGAGGCCAGATTCGCGGTCTTGCGCATCATTTCGATATAGTCGACCAGCACCAGCAGGACGAAAATGCCGACGAAGACCCCGAGCGCCGAAACCACGAAGGTGCGGGCGAAATAGCGGCCGAGTGTGTTGGTCAGCATGCTCATGCGGGCTGCTCCTCGGACTTCCGACGGAGGAATTTCCAGATCCGCCGGTTGGCCTCAACCAGAGCGGCGGGGGGTTCGAGCACCAGGCCGGCGGCGATCATCCACAGGCCGATCGCGGCCGCCAGTGCCAGCAGAACATATTGCAGGGCCACCATGATCGCCATCTTTGCCGCAAGAACGGTGCAGGCAAAGCCGGTCATGCGCAGTGCCAGGACGGCAACAATGGATCCGCCGATCGAGAAGTTGCGGCTCTGGCGCGTGGTGCGGGGGGGGCCGAGAAAGGCGAAGGTCAGGACCGCAAAGGCGAAGGGATAGAACAGCGCGCTGATGCGGTCATGGAGTTCGGAACGGAATTTGCCGGGAACCTGCCGGAACAGCGGATCGTCGGGCGGCGGTGAGAACAGCTCCCACAGATAGCGTTCATTGATGTCCACCGTGGTGGTGTCGCGGCCGGCGCGGCTGGCAAACTGCGACATGTCGAAGGCGTGTTTTTCCAGCGTCGCCAGTTCCGGCGCGTGCATCGGCGCGAAACGCTGCAGATCGCGCAGGATCAGGAATGCCCCCTTGTCATTTTTCACCACGGTGCCGGTTTCGGCGATGAAGGTGACGCGTTCCTTGGGATTGCGCTGGTCATCGATGAAAATGCCGCCCAGGTCGCCATTGGGCAGGCGTTCGCGAATGCGGACGGTGAGATTGGCCTCGATCTGGGCGAAACGCCCGGGCTGGAGGATGGTGGTCAGCGCGTCCGTGGTGATGTCGGTGTTCCACTGCTTGAGTCGCCGCATCGAGGCGGGTGCCACATAGGCCGAGATCACGGCCACCAGCAGTGCCACCACGCAGGTGGCCTCGAAGAAAGGCGTGAACAGGCGCAGTGGCGAGAAGCCGGCCGCATTCATCACGATCATCTCGGAATCGTTGGCGAGCTTGGTGAGGGTATGGGCGACGCCGATCATCAGCGCGATCGGCGCGATGACCTGGACCAGCATGGGAATGGCGAGACTGGTGAGGCCGAGAAATGTAAGGATGGTCTGGCCCTGGCTGGTCATCAGGTCGATGACGCGCAGCGCCTGCGTGATCCAGATCACGCCGGTGAGGCTGAAAAGAACGACCATGAACGAGGTCAGGGTCGTGCGGAAGATATATCTGTCAAGCGTCCCCATCGACACTCCCACCGGGGGCGTTTGGCATGGCTCTCACCTTGAAAAAGGCTCTCACCTTGAAGGCGTTCCACGCCTCATAACACAGGAACCCGTCAATTCGGCAACAAAATGACGGTTTTCGTTAACCCCTGAGCCATGGACCCCCCATGCAGCCGCCATGCAACCCGGTTCCTCAGAGCTGCATTTCGGTATTTTTTCGGGTGACATCCGCAAATCGGGTGGAACGGATGCCGAACGCCGGAGGCCATCCCAAAGCTGGACCCCCGCCAGGCTGACGCTCGGAAAAGGTTGTCCTCTGGCGGATTTCACGGATTTTGCCGGGTTGCCGCCACGGCACCCCGCCGGCTTGAAAAGCCGCCTCTTCCCGGACCCACAAGGCCCTGTTGCAGGTGGAAAGGGCCCCCGCGGGTCGGGGGACTTTGAGTGCATCCCTCCGTGCCGCCCATCATCGGATTCCCTGAGCGGGAAGGAAACCGGCGTTCGCACGGCGTCGTGCCCAACCGGCGTCCTGCAGTCACGCCTGATGGAAAGGGTTCCAGTCAATGGTTTCTGTGGCTTTCAGGCCACGCAGGGGGAGGGCGGTCTTGCATGTGCTTGGGAACAGTCCATAGTTCTCTATATTGCCGGTGAACTGCGGTTCAGGAGGCAGACGCACCCCCTGCCGCCGGGGGCGAGGGACCGTTTCCTGGAGGAATGCCATTTTTGGAGGAGTGCCATGGCGGATGCCATAAAAGTCGGCTTTGTTCCGGTGTCGGCGGTTTCAAGGGGAATTCTGGTTGTTTTCTGTGACGGCGAGCTGAAACTCGGTCCGGTGAGTGAAAAGCTCATTGGACGGGTGCGGGATGTGGTCACGCGGGCGGCAGCGGCCACCCTGTTCAAGGGCAAGATGGGCGCTGTGCTCGACATTCTGGCTCCGGAAGGACTCAAGGCTGCGCGCCTGATCGTGATCGGCACCGGCAAGGCGGTTGCGACAAAGGCCGATTTCCTCGGGCTCGGCGGCATTGCCGCAGGGCGGATGCCGGCCGGAACCATGGCCATGACGGTGGTCGCCGAGCTCTCCGGCGGCAGCATGACCGCGTCCCAGGCCGCCACGGTGGCCTCGGGCTTCCGGCTGCGGGCCTATAAATTTGATCGCTACAAGACCAAAAAGAAGGAAGGCGAGGAGGGGCCGAGCGAGGGCAGCGTGGCTCTGATGGTCAGTGATGTGGCGGCGGCGAAAAAGGCCTTTGCGCCGGCATCCCAGCTCGTGGACGGTGTGATTCTGGCTCGCGATCTTGTCAATGAGCCGGCCAATGTTCTGTCTCCGGTCGAATTCGCCCAGCGCACAGTCGGCCTGCGCCAGCTCGGGGTTGCGGTTGAGGTGCTTGATGTCAAGGCCATGGGCCGGCTCGGCATGGGGGCGCTGCTGGGAGTGGGGCAGGGTGCGGCGCATCCGGCGCGAAGCGTGGTCATGCGCTGGAACGGCGGCCGCCGCGGCACCGCGCCGCTGGCCATTGTCGGCAAGGGCGTCTGTTTTGATTCGGGCGGTATCTCCATCAAACCGGCCGGAAGCATGGAAGACATGAAAGGCGACATGGCCGGGGCCGCCTGCGTGGTCGGGGTGATGCAGGTGCTGGCGGCGCGAAAGGCCAAGGCGAATGTGGTCGGCGTCATTGGTCTGGTCGAGAATATGCCCGACGGCAATGCTCAGCGTCCCGGCGACATCGTCACCTCGATGTCGGGCCAGACCATTGAGATCGTGAACACCGATGCCGAGGGGCGGCTGGTTCTGGCCGACCTGCTCTGGTATGTCGCCACCAGGATCAAGCCCAGGGCCATCGTCGACCTGGCGACCCTGACCGGCGCCATCATGGTCGCGCTGGGGACCGAGCATGCCGGCATGTTCTCCAATAATGACGAACTGGCGGAACGGCTCGTCAAAGCCGGCCTGGAGAGCGGAGAAAAGCTGTGGCGCCTGCCGCTGGCTGCGGAATATGACAAGCTGATCGATTCGCAGTTCGCCGATATGAAAAACACCGGCGGGCGCTATGCCGGTTCCATCACTGCGGCGCAGTTCCTGCAGCGTTTTGTCGACAATATTGCGTGGGCCCATATCGATATTGCCGGCACCGCCATGGGAGCCCCGAAATCCGATATCAATCAGGGCTGGGGTTCGGGCTTCGGGGTGCGCCTGCTCGACCATCTGGTGGCCTCCCATTATGAGGGAGCAGGCCCCTTGCCAGACCAGAAAGAGGCGCCAGCGGCTTGAAAAACGTGAGAGAAATGAAGGGCTGGCACCGCTTTACGGGGAGGATGGACCAGGGCCCTGAGCCAGGGCCCGCCATTTGTGGGAACTGGGCTGTTGAGGGAGCCCCAGATGTCTGAATCCGGGACAGGTCTGTCGTCTCCTCGGGGTATTACGGAGGCCCTGTTTTACCATCTTCGCAGCGCGGCGGTGGACGATGTCCTGCCGCCACTGCTGGAAAAGTCGCTGGAGCGGGGCTGGCGCGTGGTCGTGCAGTCGACATCGGCGGTTCATGTCGAGGCTCTGGACGGCCATCTGTGGAGCTATCGCGACGATTCGTTCCTGCCGCACGGCAGGGCTGCGGCGGCCGGGGCTGCGGCGCAGCCGGTGGTGCTGGCGCTTGATGACGCCAACCCCAATTGCGCCAATGTCCGTTTCCTGATTGACTGCGCTGCTCCGCCGGGCGATTGCGCTTCCTATGACCGTGTGGTGGTATTGTTCAATGGGGATGATCCGGAGGCGCTGGCGGCCGCACGCCGCGCCTGGAAGGATTGTACTGCACGTGGATTCACGGTTACCTATTGGCAGCCTGATGACCAGGGACGCTGGAGGCGGCGCAATTAGCCGTCCTGGCGCAAGACTGCTGGCAAGAGTGCTGGACTGGCAGCGCAGGTAACGTAAAGTGGCGCTGGAACAATTGACCGGGATTTGATGTTGATGCGCGGATTTACCCTGGTGAGGCATCACTGCATGCGTTTTTCCACGCTGGCGCTGGTGCTGGTCGCCCCCCTGGTGGCAGGCTGCTCGACAGCATCCGATCTCCTGTCCAAGGACGCCGAATGGTTCTCCAAGCCGAGCCGCATCTTCATCAAGAATATCGCAATTGAATCGCCGCCGCTGACCCCCGACAAGCCAGTGGCGGCATCGGATCTCGCCGGTGCGGACGGCATGTGTCCCGGGATGGCGGATGCGCAGCCGGACGTGTCGGGCGGCGCCCCGGTGGCGCTGGGTCACACCGAATGTGACGTGGTGCGCGGCATCGGGCGACCTGACAATGTCTTGCTCTCCAGCAATGAGCGCGGCGAGCGGGTGGCAACAATCACCTGGCAGCGCGGCTCGCGCGCCGGGATCTATACTTTCACCGCCGGACGCTTAAGCGCGATCGAGGGCGTTCCCGAGGCACCCAAACCGGTCCGGCAGGCCAAGCCGAAAAGACGGACCGCGGGCTGAGACCCCCCTGGCGGCAGCGATCCGCTGCGGCGAGGGGGCGCGTCCCATTGTCACTTTGACCCCCCCCTCTTTTGTCAGGGGGCGTTCCGGCTACAGGGAAGCAGGCAGCAATCAGGGCCTTTCGTCGGCGCCACCAGGATGATCCTGCCGCGCTGGTGCCGCAATTTATTGCCGTACTTGCCTGAGAAGAAGGCCCCGCCCGCAACGTCCTGATCTTCCTGAAAGAGGCACCCCATGGCCATCGTCGTTACCGCAACCGAGATGATTCGTGTTGGTGAAGCCGGTCATGTCGAGGCCGAGGCCCCGGACGGCACCTATGCTGCCGTGTTCGAGGATGATGGCGACACCGGTTACTTCTATGCTCTGGATTTCGCCCGCGGCGGCCAGCCGATCGAGAACGCGCTCCATATCTATAACGTTGCCGATATCGCCGACCGGCATATTCCCTCGGAGGTGAAGATCGGCTGGTCGGTGGACAGCACCAAGGCCATCCTCCTCATCAATGAAACGCCACACGCCGTGTTCGATTTTGCCGCCCGGCGGGGCTACTGCCGCAGCGGCTTTCCGCCTCCGGCGGAGGATTCCGGCTGGTCCGGGCATGCCTGGTCCGACGGTGCGCTGGAACTGTTCTCAAAAAAGGCCCTCAATTCCTGATCCTCGGGAGTCGGGAAAACAGGGGGATTGCCGGTTTTTCGCAACTGCCGGGGTCCGGCAAGGGGTGGCTCAAAATCCGGGAAAATTGCGCTGCTCCAACCGGGATGGTGACCCATTTGCCATTTGCCACGAATCCACTCCATCGCCAGAGTCGGCTGGGCCGCAACAACGTCAAAACGGAGCACAGTCAGTCGCTTGCAGAAATGGAACGTGGGCAGAAACGAATTTTCAATTTTCAAAAACCCTCCCGCAGTCGTCGGGGGACGCTATTTTTTCCGCGAACGGCACCCGGATCGGCATGCCTCGACGGCAGGTCAGAAATCGGACTTCAAATATCCGACGCCAGATGTGAGGTGAGGCTTGAGAGGTGAGATTTCGGCTGTTGTTTCGGGAAAAACAGACGCCGCGCTGGAAGATGTCCGCCTTAACCGGGGACAGTCGCGGCGCGAAGCAGCAACAGAAGAAAGCCGGGTGGGATGATGGGTGCGGATGGACTGGATGAGGAGGATCTGTCCCCGGGCTGGGACGCGATTGATGCGGCCTGCGCGCGTCTCTATCCCGATCAGAAACCGAAACATTACGGCACGTTGCGCCGCTGGACGATGGGTGGCCGCGATCCGCTCGACGGCATCAGCGCCTATAAATGCGCCTCTCCCGTGGCCCACTGGCATTTCGTCACCTATGGGCTCAGCGAACTCTATGCCAAAGAGACCAATGATGCGGAAACAAGCGGCTTTGGTTTTGAGCTGACCTTCCGCCTGGCCTGCTGCCCGGACGATGCGGAGCCGCCTGCTTTCGCCCTGAATTTTCTTCAGAACCTGGCGCGCTATGTGTTTGACACCGGCAATGCCTTCGACGACGGCCACTGGATGAGCGCCAACGGGCCGATCGCGCGAGACACCGACACCGCGATCTGTTCGATGGGCTTTGTGTTTGATCCGCAACTCCCTGCGATCGACACTCCGAACGGACAGCTGGCGTTTCTCCAGATTGTCGGGCTGACCGCCGATGAAGAAAAGGCCGCGAGAAGCTGGAAGACGCGTCCGCTGCTTGAACTCCTGCTGCCGCACATGCCGCTCTGGATCACGGATCTGGCGCGCCGCTCCCTGCTCGAACGCGAGGAGGTGCGCGCGCAGGTGGATGAAGGCGTGCGGCGTGACGGCTCGTCCTGCGGCAGCCTCTTCGTCGATGTGCTGTCCTGGCGGGTGCAGGATGAAGCGCGCGCGCCGGCATTTGAGATCACCCTTGGTGCGGGGCCGTTACGGGATCTTCTTGCCCTCCTGCCGCTGCGGCTGCCGTTTGATCGGGATTTCCACTATTTCGGCCATGACACTGCGCTGCGCTTCCGGCGCGGTGACGTCAGCTGCGTCAATGTCGACGACGATGTCCTGACCCTGCAGCTCACCGACGCCACCTGTGAGGCGCTGCTGCGCGGTCTTGAACCCCGTGCCGGACGTTATGCGATCGACGGGCTCGAAGGCGTGAGCTGGGTGGTGGAGAAGACCGTGATCCTGGATGGGGACGGCAATCCCGTCGAGGTCATAGGCGACGCGAGTTCCGATGGATCGGCCTGACCGCCGCGAATTTCAACAATCTCCCTCAACAAAATTCTAAATTCGGTTTATCTTAATCCGACACGGCGCTTTCGCCGGGAGCACAGGACACAGGAGCAGTGCGTGACGCTCGAAAAGAAAGGCCGGTTCTGGTACGGCACAACAGTGGAAGACGTCAAAGCGGAGATCGTCAGGTTCAGCAGGGAGAGCGCGTACCCGGCGGTAAAGTTTGCGCAGTCGCGATGCGGT
Source organism: Alphaproteobacteria bacterium (assembly GCA_009781045.1). GTDB lineage: Bacteria > Pseudomonadota > Alphaproteobacteria > Rhizobiales > Xanthobacteraceae > Bradyrhizobium. Next base: position 2,807 of record WQYW01000017.1, on the reverse strand, counting down.
TGCGGCAGTGTGATCTTCAGGTTGGAATCGGATGAAGACGAGGGGGCGGCACGGCGTTTCTGCGTCGCATGCGGGACGTCGCACTGGATGGGGGATAGCGCGGACTATGCGGACGGAGCCAGGTTCGTGGGCCACACGTGCGTTTGCGACCATGAGCAGTTCATGCTCCTGTCGGGCGTGGCGCTTTATGAAGGCAGTAACGATGTCCGATGGTACACTATCGGATGCCTGTGCATGAACTGCCGGCTCGTTGGTGTGTTTGCGGAATGGAAGTGCGAAGCCGGTGATGCGGATGCTTTTCTTTCGCGGATCTGAGATCTGAGATCTGAGTTTCATTGGCTCGCTTGTCCCTCTGGCTTGCGAGGCGCAAAAAGCCGCACGGCTCTGCTTTCCGCTGCGGTTGGCGAGCGGGAAGCACAGGCCTTGGCGAGCGGCGATTTCAGGCCCTCGGTCGAATTGCTGAACCTGACCGGCCTCCAGCCCTTGCGACGGGCAGGTTTTCGTCCGGGGGTGGTGGATTGAACATTGAACCGCACCCGACCCGGTGTGCCCCAACATCCTGTTGCATTCTGTGAGAATCTGCCGACATTTCTTAAAGCCCGTGCATCCTTCTGGTGGGGTTTTGGGGCGAATGGGCGTCGTCTTGCGTCATCCTGTGGCAGTCGACCGCTGGAATCCGACAGGGACGCCTTCGCGGCGAACGGGTTTGCGTTCTGTGGGAGGAACCGGGCAAGGCGGGGCGAAGGAGTGAACAGGCAGGTTCGGCAAGCCGCGGTGGACGGAGCGGAAGGTGACCTCGTCACGACCTCTGGCGAAAGCACAGGCGGGCGGGGCGCGAGCACTGCGCCAGGCAGAACAGCTGCGGACGATGATGTGTGCGCCCCCTCGAAAGAGATCGGGAATCGGCAAGCCTTCCGGCGGGATCAACGACTGACGCGGATGAAAGATGAAAGCCGGGTGGGAGAGGTTAAGTCACTCATGACTCCCAGTGCGTGCCGATGAAAAGGCGAACAGGCATCGAATTCAAAAGGGCGCTTGATGCCAACCCGTCACGTTGATGCGCGGATTGCCGGCATCGTCGCTGTCGGTTCCGCCGAGATGAACGGAAACCATCAACGGGCTTCAGGATGGGTTCAGTGCGACTCACCTACATTCCCTGCCATGATCGGAGTGGCGATGGTGCTGCTTCGGGAACCATTTCAAGGGAAGACGAAAATGTTCAAGACCATTGGTGCCGTTTTGCTTGCCGCTTCCGTGATCGCGACCCCGGCGCTTGCCACTGGAACCGCGAAGAGCGCAGGGGCCGTGTCGGTGACCAAATCCACCCAGATCCAGGCGAAAGCGGCCGTCAAGCCGGCCGGCAAAGCCAGGGCCAAGGCGCATGCCCGCAAGCACGCCTGGGCGAACCTGATGAACGCCAACGCCAGAATGGGCCGCGGCAAGCACCACAGGTTTGTGCGTCCGCATCATCATCATGGCAAGGTTGTCGTGATCCGGGGGAAGGCCCGCCGCTGACAGCTCAGCGACGGCACTCCTCGACGGAGGCAGTCCTTGCGAGCGGCGGCACCCTGTGCCGCCGCTTCGCATCATCTGACGCGATCATTGATCGGCAAGGCGTGCCGATCCCTAAATTCGGCGCGTCACGGACGCCTCTCGTGTACGGCATGGAGTTCGAAATTGCCCCGAAAGTCACGAGGTTGCGTCTGGCAGCAGACCGAGTGCGGTTCGAATCGGAGGGTAGTGTAGAGGGTGTTTGGCTGGTGTCAGCACCACGAACCCGAATGTCGCGGAGAAGGCGGCTGCCTTTTGCCTTTTCGTCGATGGCGTTGGCAGAGATTGCATGAGCGCAGATCGGCGTTTCGGCAGCAGCCCTGATGGCATTGAACAACAGTGCTTCACCAAGGCCAAGTCCCGCATAGGATTGATCACGTCCAAGACCGATCAATACGCCGGTACCGTTGGATAACGGGGCAATCGGGTCGCGAGAGGCTCCGGCACGGACGTGAGCGGTACGTTGCTCGATGAGAGCGTATAGAAACCTGCTACCCGGCTGGTCGAAAGTTCACAGGCGACAAAGCAGGTTGCATATCGGCGTCTGATTTCCTGTATTACGGCCTCGCGTGACATATCGATCAATTCGTTCGTTGCCACAGGAAAAAGGCGTCGCGCCGGGGAGCTTTGGAGAGCGTCTCTATGGCGAACTGCGTTGGTCACCTGGGCACAATGAGTTCAGCGTGACGCCTGGCTGCACGTGCGAGACGGTGGTTGGGCGCGGGAGGGTTGATCAGCGCTTCAGCGAAGCGCAGTTGATCCTCGGTGGCGAGGCGCAACACATCCTCTTCGTCAAGAGTGCGGCGGGCTTCCTCACCTGCCGTTGCAATAAGATAACCCGTTGGCGTCTTGCCGCGCAGCCGTGCCGCGCGTTGGATCTGCTCGTAGACATGGACGGGCAGCCGTGCCTCAAGGCGGGCTGTTTCGACTGCACTGGCGGGCCTGGGCAAGACAATATCCAATCTCCGAGTATTTGATTTAAACGGTGGATTGCAGCCTAAATCAAGAGCCGATTGGTGGGGAGATCGGGTGAGATCAGACCAAGTCTGTTCCCGAGAGTGGAACAGGCCGGATATCCGTGCGAGAGGAAACGAAGTGAGGTGTACTGCTGAAAACCTCATAAAACCATTGATATAGAGCGGTTTCCGGTCACATGGAACCGTATCCAGCATCACGAATAAAGTTCACGCATTCCTCATCACTGATCTCCCGAATCGTTTTGCGAATAGTTCTCACTATCGATTTCTTGGTTTTGT
>WQYW01000016.1 GCA_009781045.1 Alphaproteobacteria bacterium | reverse complement strand
GGCTGGTCAGGAATGCAGAACTCATGGCTGCATTGAGGATCTGCCGGGCCAATGGCGACTGGTCAAGGTACTGGGAGACGAAAATGGCCGCCTGAGGTCCCCCACGCTTTTAATCGCACCCGTTCCGTTCCAGTGATCCCGTGCCCTCGCCACATCCGCCCTCCGCAACACCAGGCTGCAAAAACGGAGTGGCGCCCCCCTCCGCCTCCGGCTCGAACTACCAACCGGCCTGGTTTAAACCCGGCGCCGTCGCAGACGGCCGGAATCCGCCGCACCCCCGCCCTAACCCACCGCGTTCCAGCCCTTCTTCACGTTCTCCCTGATGCTCTGTTCGCACACCGCCAGGATCTGCGCCTCATCGTCGGAGATCACCACTTCGCGCTGCAACGGCTCTTTGCGGTCCGAGCTGAAATTCGTATAGTGGAAAACATAAGCCGGATAGTCCGGCGCCGGCTTGTTGGTCTTCCACACCATAAATTTCTGGACCATCAGCTTCTTGCCCGATTCTTTCCTGTAGACCTCCCGCCGCAGAAGCGAGGACGACTCCAGTTTATGGGGGGACTCCGCTTCGCCTTCCTCCAGACACGAGAAGGCGTTGATCTGCTCCAGGCGGATATCCTCGTGAACCGCCTTCTTGTCATCGCGGAAGCGCACGAAGATCGGAAAAACCACGCTGATGCCATGCACGGAGCCTTTCACAGCATAGGCGCCGTTCTCAAGGCAGAGCAGCGGATTCTGGATAGATCCCGCCTGGGTCTCGAACAGCACATCGTTGATCATCAGCTCGATCACGATTTCCGGCCGGATCATGCGGAAGGCGACATGGTTGGAATCGGTTTCGATATAGCGCGAGTCGATCTGCATCGGCTCCAGACGCGTCAAGAGCGCCGCCCGGGCTTCGTCACTGAAACCGTTCCCGGTCCGGCCGATGATCTGAAATTCACCTTCCGCAGGCGACAGGGCGAGCAGCAGCGAGCGCACCTGCCCCTTCGCTTCTCCGGTGCCTTCCGAGAACCCGACCACCACCACATCAATCGTGTAGCGCGGCTTGACCTTGAACACCAGCGGCATATCGCTGCGCACCACCAGGCCTTCCGCACCGCCCTCTTCGACCCATTCGCGATAGGCTTCCCTGACCTCCGCCTTCGACCTGCATTTCCGCGCATCCACCGCAGCGGTGAGTTTTGCTGCGGTGAACAGCGCCGTCAGGCGGCTATGGCTGTCGCCATAGGAATTGGGGCGGAACGGCTCATTGTTCAGTTCCAGGATGTCGAAGGCTGCGAGCCGCAGCCTCGCGGCCTTGTCCGTGTCGGCAAGCGCGCCCAGCACATCGAAAATCCGCGTGCGCCCGCCGGCCTCGTCGACATGGAGTTCGCACGCAATCACCGCCTGGGTGACGCCAGCCGCATCCAGCGCGGCACGCGCGTCCTCGACACAGGCAAGCTTCGTGCGGATCTTTCCCGAGCGGTTGACGATCGCCGCCTCCGCACCGTCAAAGAACAACACGTTCATTTCGCCATCATATTTGCGCGTGGCATAAAATTCGCTGCCGACGAGGCGCGCATCCATCTGCTCGGTGTTCAGATTGACATAGTTGCGGCACACGTCCTTTTTGTAGGACATCGCCCTTGCGGCCACAGAGGGCTCCGCCGCGTCGGCCCCCCCCTCGAAATAGCCATAACTTGCCGTCATCCTGCTGGCATCAATCTTCATCACGCGGTCGCCTTCATTTCCATGTTGGTCAAATGCAGGATCAGGCAATACTTTTCGCCATCGACCCGGCCTTCGAGGAAGCCCCGGTAACGCTCCCCACCCTGGCTGAGGATCAGGGGCTCCGCCCCCTTCTTGCCGGCACCGACCATCATCAGCGAATCGCTCTCCTGGAGGCTCTTTGCCATGGCATGGAGAAAGTCGTAGGTCAGGCCGTTGATATGCTTGATCTGCAGCTTGCGCTGAAAGACGAATTTGCGCACCGCCTCACCCTTGGCAAACCTCCGGCCGGTCCATTGCACCAGCGATTCACCGCTGACATTGGACGCCGCCGGGACACGATCCCGGCGCTCCTTCTCAGCCCCGAGCGGATCCTTGATGATCTCCGTCATGTTGACGCGGTAGGCAATCCGGTTATCCTTGTTGACGTAGAGCTTCTGTGTCGCTCCGACCTTCTTGCCGATCACCTCCATGTCGATCTCTGGATCGGCTTCGATCAGAGCCTGGCCCATGTCCACCAGATTGTCGTAGTTCCGGCTCAGGGTCTCAAAGGCGAGCGCAAGATTATGTTTGAGGACCTTGATATTGAAATAGTCGGCGCCGTTCTCCAGCGTCCGGCGAATGCGTGGCGGCTTCACCGCCGCCTCCATGCAGACCTCGGCGTCGCGTTTCTTGTCGTTCGTAATTTTTATGGTTCTCATGACTTCAGAAATCCCCGTACAATGAAGTCTCTCTGGCACATATCCGCCGGCCGCCTAGAACATCGAGAAGTCCATGGCATCATCATCCTCATCCTCGTCCTCGAGGGATGCCTCCTCGGCTACCGCAATTTCGGCAAGACCGATGAATTCGAAGGCATTTTCCCGACCCACCAGCATGAACAGCGTCTTGTCGCCGGCCTGCTCCGTCGTCAGCAGGAAGGCCGGCGAGGTTTCATAGGAATCGCGGTAGCAGTAATCGAATCGGTAGATGTCGGTGCCGATGGCATCGATCAGGCCATCTTCGCCCGCAAGGTGATAGAAGGCGGTGATGGAGCAGTCGAGCAGCTCCTCCGGCTGCGCCTTGACCAGCACATTCGCCTTCGAAAAGGACGAGGGGATCAGCGCCGCGGCCTCGCCGTCCGCCGTGACGGTTTTCAGACTTGAGCGCTCAACCCAATTGCCGTCCGCTCCGACGATCCCGAGGCCGATCCCGCCTTTGGGAATGATGATGGTGCCGGACTGGTCGGTCGACACCAGCGTGCAAGGGGCACCGTCATCGTCGAAGGCGTGGACTTCGGCCCAGCCATAGAGTTTCCTGCGATCGACCTTTGCCGGCGTCACAGAGAACTCCCTGCCGGCGACCGAAAACGAGAGCTGGCTTGCCATCAGGCCTGTCCTTCAATGCTGGGGGTCAAAATCAGATCGGGAAGCAACAATCGCGCCGGCTGGACGGCCGCGGTCCCAGGGGCGGGACACGAGCGCGTGCAGCGTACCATAACCGGCGCTGTTGCAAAGAGGAACCGAGCCCGGCTGACAAAAACGTGATGGCTGCGCATATCCCCGCCGTGCGCCCTGGCAGCGGCGACCTTCACGCCTCGTGGCGCCAGCCGCGCGCAGCTCGACCGCGCGACCACAGGGCGCAACACGCCGTCCCCGGCAGTCGGGCCTGGTGCGGCGGAAATTTCAGATAGCCCGCCGGATTTCCCGCAACCGCCCCGCTGATTTTCGATTTTCGCAGCAATTGCTGGTTTCAGTTTCAGCTTTCAGCGCCCGGAGGCGATCCCCCGTTGTGCCATACACCCGACTTTCCCCCTTTGAAGGCGAGGGGCAGAGTCGCCGGATGGCTGAAGTTCCACGTCATTGTCGCGAGTGCCCACTCGCATCCGGCACATCTCCGGCGGGCGACGCGGAAACGGACGGAATCCGAATGGCGAATTTCATGATGCCGGACGGCGGCGCGACGCTCTGTGCACCACAGGCACAGACTCGCGGCCTTTCGTGGTCTGGCACCGACCTGCAGCCAGTGCCATCGCCTCCGCCGGCTTCGAATTTTCCGCTACTGCCGCGATGGAACATGAAACGCGGCAACGAACCGCTCCGACAGCGGCAGATGGTGAGTCTGACGACCGCACCGCAATCATCGGCTCGATACCCGTTTCGTTCCACGCTTTGACATTGACGCCACCGAAATACACCTGCGTTCGCAGGGCGAGAATCGGTTCCGCCGAGAGCTTCAGGCAAGAACCACGGATCGGCACCAGGAGGCAGGACACCCAATCGGCGCGACGGGGGTGCTCTTCCGTCCGCCTGGCGTGCGGCGTCTCGAACCAGGAGTCGCTCGTAATCCGCAAATCCTCAGCCCGTTGTCGATCGTTTCACCAGTCGCGCCGCTTTCGGATCGTAGACAAATTCAGTGATCGTCCCATCCCGGATGCGCTCGACCGCCTCATCGACGACAAAACGCGGCACCAGAAACCATTCCCGTGGCCTGACCGGATTACCGAAACGATCCCTGATTCCGATATCCGCGCGAGCGGAGTCAAAAATGCGGTGGATCAGCTTTTCGAGCTTCGCGCGGTCGACATTGTAGAGGATGTAGGTTGCGACGATCTCGACATCTGCCATCAGATAGGTCGTTTCCATCCTGGCGTTGGCGATCCGTTTCTCCACATCCTTACCCGTGACGCCGATCTTGTGCAGAATGTCACGGTTCGCGGCTACGGCCGGAGCGTTGGACTTCGAGCGCAACACATAAATCACGCCGCTTGACGGATCATCCTCCCCTGCTTCGCTGGCAAAGAGCGGACCCGGATCAGGATCGGTGATACGCCGCCCGGCATCATCCTTATAGAGGGCACGCTGCAGCGATCGCAGCAGCAGGTCGCTCTCGGTTCCATTGGAATAAATCACCCTCAGCCGCGCATCGGAATCGCCGTTGGGCGCCCTGAACGCCTCCCCGATCCCGGCGACATAAGCGAGCTGGCCGCCAAGAATGAAAAACTGGCCCGCCTTGACCTCGGCCTTGACGAATCCCGCATCCCTGACAAAAGGGCGGCTCACGCGCGCGCCACTTTTCAGATCCTTCTGCACCTGCGCAAACACCGGCCTGAAGCTCTCGAAATCTTCGCATTTCCTGCGGTTGGCGATTTCTTCCGCAGCGCGCTTGTCAGCGGCAGAGCGGACATGCCGCAATTCCGTAATATCGCGATTCGCTCCCATGGCTCTCAGTTCCGCGAGCAGTTCGTCGTCATCCGGTTCCTTCGCTATCGTGCCCAGATCGCCAAGCAGACCCTGGCTGTCGAGCGGCTTCAGGAGCGCGCGGCACTCCTCCAGCTCGCGCATGCGATCAAGGCGGACCGCATAAAGCCGCTCGAAGATGTCCCCATCCTCGCCATGGCGCGGCGCGCGCCTGTGCTCGTCATGAAAGCGCTGGATTTCCTCGAAGCCGGCGAGGATGCGCTCCTCGCGCGCCGAGCGCCCGCCGGCTTTCTCCGGAACGGCGAAATCGTCCAGTTCTTCACGCAGTTCGTCGAGATCACTCATAGCGGCCTTCCTTGTCGTAACGCATGAAGGCAGTCGCCCCCTCGGCCATTTTCCTTTCCCACGGGTCATTCGATGTGAGCGCAGGGCTCCGGCCACGCTCTCTCTTGAATTTGACAGCGCGTCGCGCAAGCTCCCGGGCTTCTTCGGGCGACAGCTTCGTGCGCTTCGCCGTAATCGCCTCCTGGACCCGTCTCAGGTTTTCCGGGTCCATGGTTCTGGCAAGAATTGAATAGGCATTCCCGAACGGGTTGATGCCGTCGATCAGGTCGATATCGAGCTCCCGCACATCCATGGCAAACCTGCGTACACCGTCAATCATCGCCGTGTTGGCGAGCGCTCCATCGTTCACCAGCTTTGCCACCTGTTGGGTGGTGTTGAGCGCGGCGATGGTGTGCTGGCGCACCGCCTCCCGGTCGCCGTCATCAAGTTGCGGGTACTTATCCCTGATAATCTTCGCCAGCGCCACCTGGGTCATTTCTTCCGGAATCAGATCTTCGGCAAAAATTCCCTTTTCGATCGTTGGTTTGTCCTTGACGAAAGCCTCGATGACCTCGTTGAGATCGTCGCGACAGATGCGAATCGCCTCCCTGCTCTCCGGTTCGGCCAGGCCCCTGATTTCCACCTGGATTTCCCTGGTCTCCCGGTTGACGCCGACATTGCTCCTGTCCTTCTGGTACCCTTTCTCACCATAATCGAAGCCGGGCTCCGGACCATTCTCTGCCTTCTTCGGCCTGAAAGTGAAGCGCGGTGCCAGCACCTGTTCCATCAACAGGCTCGCGGCGATCGCCTTTAAGGTATCATTGACGGCATCGGTAACCATCTCCGACGACGCGTCCGGCTCGGCGATCAGATTGGTGAAGCGGGCCCGGGCTTTCCCTGGCGCGTCGCGGGTGGCACGCCCGATGATCTGCACGATCTCCGTCAGACTGGCGCGACAGCCGATGGTCAGCGCGTGTTCGCACCAGATCCAGTCAAACCCCTCTTTCGCCATGCCGAGCGCAAGGATGATGTCGACATGGTCCCGGTTGAATTTCTGCGCCGGGTCTTTCAGCGCGCCGGACACCTTGTCGCGCCTGGCCGGATCGTCATCGACCAGGTTGGCGATCCGGAGCATCCTCCCGTCCTGCGCCTTAACCAGGTCGAAGCCGGTCGCAGGGTCCTGCCCCTCCCAGGCGCCAAGCGCCGCGATGATGTTTTCGACCTCTTTGATCTTGTCCCTGGTGCTCTCGCGCGCATTGACGTTGGGGATGTGGATGATGGTCTTTTCACCAGGATCGAGCACGGACAGGATGTCGTGGACATAGGACCCGCTATAGAAGAAATACCTGATGTCAAGCCGTTTCAGATATTCGTAACCGTTCAGCTGTTCATAATATGTGTAGGTGACGCTCTCAAACCGGGTCTCCTCCTGCGGCGACAGGACAGCTTCCGAATCACCGCGAAAATAGCTGCCGGTCATGGCAACGATATGCACCTTGTCACGCACAATCAACTCGGTCAGGTGCAGACCAAGCCTGTTTTCAGGGTTGGCCGAGACATGATGAAACTCGTCTACCGCGATCAGCCGGTCATCGAACCTCTCGAAACCGAATTTTTCCACGGCAAAGCGGAAGGTCGCATGCGTGCAGACCAGCACTTTGTCATCGCTCTCAAGAAAGGTCCCGAGCGAATTGACCTTCCCGCCACTTTCAGTGCCGGGCGCATTGCACAGGTTCCACTTCGGCGCAACGACCCAATCAGCCCAGAAGCCGAACTTGCTCAACGGCTCGTCATTGAAGCTGGCCCCGATCGACTTCTCGGGGACAACGATGATCGCCTGCCTAAGCCCCTGGTTGGCAAGCTTGTCGAGCGCGATGAACATCAATGCCCGGCTCTTGCCCGACGCCGGCGGCGACTTGATCAGCAGATACTGTTCGCCGCGCTTCTCATAGGCACGCTCCTGCATCGGCCGCATACCGAGCGCATTGGCTTTGGTCGAAGTCCCGTCCTGGGCGTAAGATACCGAGACCGATGGAATTGATTCTGCCTCTTCAGCCACGCTCTTTCGCCCCTTCTTTCTCTTTGCTCTGGCCCGCTACCGACGTCATCCTGGTGTAAAAGTCAAACAGCTTTTCCAGCCGCTCGGTATCGTTACGGAAGCGGCGTCCGATAAAGATGCGCTCCACCACTTCGTCGTTTCGCTCATGAGCCTCGCTCAAATCCGAAGGCATATTGTCCGGATCATAGAGATCGGCGATCGTCGCGGGGAAATGCGCCTCACGCGTCAGCAGGATATCCTCCGCACACCGCGTCAGGTCAGCCTTCTGTTTCTCCGTGAGCATCGGCACGGGAAATGTATTCCAGCCGAGAGTATTGGAATAGCGGAAATCCGTTTTCAACTTTCCACAAACCGTTGCTATCCATACAAGATGAAGGCGCGAGGCGATCAGCGCCATGTTCCAAAGGGGGGCGTCATAGATGGCAAATGCAAGATTGGATACGATCGTGCGTTCCGGGAACAGATCAACAGGAAGGTAGGGCCGCCTCTCTGAGCTCACGCTGGGAATGGCAATCGTTGTTTTTGTCCCAATTGCCTGTATTTGTCGAAAACGGAAAGGGAGTGCTGCAAACGTCCGCGTACTCGCCGCGACGCTACGTTCCCGCATTTCTCTCACCTTGGCAAACCTCCCTGCGAGCGGCGCAATACTCCCCGCCCGCTCTTTGTCTGCATCCTCCACCCAAATGCAGTACCTCTGCTCACCACGAATAATTTCCTGCGAACCAACATAACGCCTGACAAACACTTCCGCCTCTGGCGCTTCGATGAGCAACTCGCGCCGCTCCGCGGAAGATATACAAAGGTGACCACCGTCTGTTGGCTTATTTCCCCAGACCATAGTAGCACTTTCGGCCGACGGCCGTGAAGCGCCCTTCACAATTACGTTCGATCCAGATGCCAGATACGCATTGATGTTACTCGCCTCTCTCACCACAACCTTGCCATCGTCGTTGGTCGAAAAAAGACGACGCGTCTTCGCTGCGTGGTTCGAAATTGCCACAATTGCAACCGTGACGCCGGCATTGTGACTTGCCAGATTGGCCCACTTGAACGAGGTATGAGCGAATGTGATTTCGTGACCAGACTCGAAAATTAGCGGCCAGAGAATTGGTACCTGTTCACCCTGGCATATTGAGTTCGTGGACACAAACGCCGCGGACGCGTTCGTGTGCTGACCATAGAGAGCGGCCTTCTGGAACCAACCCGCGACATAATCGAGCGACTTCCAGGCTTTCGTTGCCTTCCCAAATATCGCCTCGAGTTCAGACTTCTGCTCCATAGATTGCCATGTAAAACCAAGATAGGGAGGATTTCCACAAATATACGTCTCCCCACCTCCGTTCTCGAAATCAACCCCGGCTTGATCATGCGGAGCACGAAACAGATCGTCAGCCTGACGTTCCACGCTTGTTCCGGTCGGCGGACAGATCCTCAACCAATCAAGGCGCAACGCGTTTCCGCAAGTGATCCAATTCTCAGCTTCAAGCGGCAGAAAATACTCCATGGCTTTCTTCTGCCCGATATGAAGAACGTCACACTGAAATTCCGCAATCACCAGCGACAGGCGCGCGATCTCGGCCGCAAAATTGCGCAGTTCGATGCCGCGGAAATTGGTCTTCGGGATTTCGCTCCGTTTGTCCGTTTCGCCGCGCCGCCGGTTGACCTCCGCCTCGATCTCACGCATCGCCTTGTAGGCGATCACCAGAAAATTGCCTGAGCCGCAGGCCGGGTCGAACACCCGAATCCGCGCCATGCGATGGCGCAGGTTCAGGAGCTTGCGCCGATTGCCGCCAGCTTCCTCCAGTTGCCGTCGCAGGTCGTCGAGAAACAGCGGGTTCAGCACTTTCAGAATGTTGGGCACGCTGGTGTAATGCATGCCCAGCGCACCGCGCTCTTCCTCCTCGGTGATGGCCTGGATCATTGAACCGAAAATATCCGGGTTGATCTTCTTCCAGTCGAGGCCGCCGACACGCAGCAGGTAGCTGCGCGCGATCTTGCTGAAGCGTGGAACGTCCATGCTGCCGGAAAACAGGCCTCCGTTCACATAGGCAAACGGATCGGCCCAACGCGGGGTTCGAACCCCGACCCGATCGGGGTATTTCGTGTTCATAGCCTGGAACAGGGTCCCGATCACCTGATGCGTGTTGGAGGAGTCCGGCGCACTCATCTGCTCTACGGTCGAGGTAAAAAGACCAGGCTTGCTGAAAACCTCGGTATCCTCGGCGAAAAAACAGAAGATAAGCCGCGCCATGAAATGGTTCATGTCCGCCCGGCGCCTCTCCTGGCCCCATTCGGGGTTGTCTTTCAGCAGTTCCACATAGAGCCGGTTGAGGTGGCGCGTGGCGCGGATGTCGAAGGCGCTGTCGCGGATGGCCTTGACGGTGGTGATGTTGGCGAGGCCGAGAAAGAGGCCGAAATGATTGGGGAAATCGGCGTAGCGGCAGACGACGCCCTCCCCGGACGCCAGTTCCTCGCCCTCGAAGCTGTCGCCATCGGTTGCGACAACGAATTTTGCCTTCCACCGCGCAGTCGCCGGGCTGGCTTTCAGTGCGGCAAAGGTATTCGTTACCTCGCCGGGCGGGGCCACCACGATATGGATGTTATTGGCCTGAAGGACACCGCCGAGATCAGACTTGTTGGTGTCGCCCTTGCGCAGCCGTTTGAGGGTGGTCTCCTTGTTGTCAAAGGCTTCCAGGAAAAGGAACGGGAACTCGGCCGGATCGAACGGCTGTTCGGCGAGATTGGAAATTGCTTCTTCAATCTCAACGGCGTTCATTTTGACATCGGTCTCCGGCGGCCAGTCGGCGTCATCAGGAAATGCGGTTTGCGCCAGCCGATCGCAGCAATATTCGGGTTGATAACCTCAAACTCGACAGCGCCTGATGCCGATCCATCACGATTGCCCGCGAAGCCTTGACCGACGGCCCACGGACCGTCAAGGCGTTCCCTTGAGGGTCTGTGACCGCTCGCAGATCACACACAGCTTTCTGTCCCTGGTGATCCGCGTGATTTCATCGGAGACCGCAGGGGGCTCCTGTCCGGGCCGGACCATTGCCAAGCGCCGCCTGTAAAGACTCAAGACACCCCCCCTGTTTTCAGAACATACACGACACTCCCCGGAGGATCCGGGGGATGCCAGAAGACCGGTTTCATCCCATGTCCTGGCGCACACGGCGCCAGGCTGCGACCTGGCGCCGACCCCCATCTGTCGCCGGTTCCTGCAAGGCCATAGGGAAAAAGGGGCGGGATTCAGCCGGGCTTCCCAGGGTGGATGGCGATTCCTGCAGGCGGCGACACCCTTCCGGCTGCCGCCGCCACTGTCGGGAGCCGCGCACGAAGTGCCCGCCGGTGCCTTTCGGCACTCCTGCAAGGGTGCCACTGAGGATTTCACCAGACGTCAGGAGGCAACCCGCAACAACCGGGCCTTGCCTGCGGGAAAGGGCGCTCCACCACCACATCCCCTCGCGCATTGAATCAGCGTTCTGATCAGCTTCGACGCCGGTCTCTCGACAAAGCATCGATCTGCCAGATCGTCGAACAGCATCCGCAGCATCGCGGATTTTGACGCATTCGCGGGACGTGCTGGAACCAGCGAGCCAGAAATCCGGATCGGCAGGCACAGGGCGGGCATCTGCCGGGGGGACGTCAGGTCCGACAGACTGTGTCAGTCGCAGACGATCCCGACTTCCTTCATCTGGCGCTTCTCCTCGGCCGAGCCATGGGCCAGCGCGGGGCAGGCGGTGGCATTGCCCACAATCCTGCCGTCCTGCACATACATCCAGTCGGCGATGTGGGAACGCTTGAAATGCACGGTGTCGCCGAGCCTGACGTTGTCGAGATACTCGACCTCGTTGGCGACCTGTGCAGAGAAACCGTCGCCGTCCTCTTTGAGATTGGTCATCCAGAGGAATTCGACTTTCGACGGTGGCCTGCTGTTGGGCTCGATGGCGGCAAAACCCGGCTCTTCGTTGCGGTCGACGACGCCGATCTTGATGCCGAAATTTTCCGTGTGCGGCGGCGGACTGCGCCATTTGGCAAGGAAGTCATCGAGACCTGCCGCCGCCCTGGCAAAGGCCGCCGCCATCGCCGGATCCTCCGACGGCACATCGATCAGAACCTCGCAGCGGGCGGAAGACGCCGACACCATCAAAACCATGGCGGTCAAAATCGCACAGATCACCCTCGACCGGGAACCCTCGCACCAACGCCCTGCAATCGACATTACCAATCCCTGATTTCCTGCCACGTCGCCAAAATCCAAAATCCGCCAACTGGCCGGTGCTGTCAATCGTCGTGACGAAAATCCCGCCGCGAGAGCCATACCCCGGTTCCCTGGCACCATTCTTCGCGCACGCCCTCATCGCATTCGCCGCCGAGCGCCCTGTCACGCAGACCGGCGAACTCTTCCCCTGGACAAATCTGTGCCAGCGCCCAGACCGCCGCGCCCCGCACCAGGGGATTTTGATTGTCGATCAGATGGCACGCCGCGGAGGCCAGTGCAGCCGCGCCGCTGTTGCCGATGGCGATCGCCACGTTGCGCAGAAAACGTGCATGCCCGACGCGCTTCACCGGCGATTTGGCGAACAGCGCGCGAAAGCCCGCATCATCAAGCCGCGCCAGCTCGGCAAGGCGTGGAGCAAGCAGGGCCTCGCGTGCCAGGAGCGCCGGTTCCCGTCCCTTATGCGCAAACTTGTTCCACGGGCAGGCCGCCAGACAGGCATCACAGCCATAGATGCGGTTGCCGATTGCCTGGCGGAATTGATGCGGAATCGGCCCCTTATGCTCAATCGTCAGATAGGAAATGCAGCGCCGCGCATCGAGCTGGCGCGGGGCGGGAAACGCCGCCGTGGGGCAGGCATCGAGACAGGCCCGGCACGAGCCGCAGTGGTCGCGTCTGGGCGCATCGCGGGGAAGTTCCAGTGTGGTAAAGATGGCGCCGAGAAACAGCCAGGAACCGAACCGGCACGACACCAGGTTGGTGTGCTTGCCCGCCCAGCCCAGCCCGGCCGCCGCCGCCAGCGGCTTTTCCATCACCGGGGCGGTATCGACAAACACCTTGACCTCGCAGGGAGTGCTTCGCACCAGAAACCCCGCCAGGGCCTTGAGCCGCTTCTTCACCACATCGTGATAGTCACGGCCGCGGGCATGGACCGAGATCGCGCCGCGCGAGCGGCGCGCAGTGATGGCACGCGGATCGGGATCGCCGCCATAATTGATACCGACCATGATGACCGAGCGCAGCTCGGGCCACAACAGGCGCGGATCGGCCCGCCACTCGAGTCGATCGGCCAGCCAGGCCATGTCGCCATGGGCACCGCTGGCCACATATTGGCGCAGACGCTGCCCCGATGCCGCAACAGAGTCGGGCGCGGCGACGCCGACACAGTCGAAACCAACGGCCCGCGCCTCGCGCAGCAGCATGGATTTGATCTGGTGGGATCCGGGTGACACGGTTCAGAAGTCGAGATCGACATAGGTGGAGGATGCCGGCACGCCTGCCAGCCAGGCGCTGAGCAGCGGGCGGAAGGAGGGCCGGGACTTCACCCGCGCGTACCACGCCTTCGCCGCCTCGTCCTCGCCCCATGGCACATCGCCGAGATAGTCGATCGCCGACAGATGGGCCGCCGCCGCCAGATCAGCGTAAGTGATATGCTCTCCGGCAAGAAAGTTTCGGGTCTGAGCCAGCCAGCCGATATAGGCCAGATGGTAGCGCACATTGGCCTTGGCCGCCCGCATCACATCGGCGCAAGGGGAGCCACCGCCACTTTCCTCGCTCATGAAGCGCTTGTAGATGCGTTCGGTGATCAGCGGGCCGGAAACTTCCTCGAAGAATTTTTCGCAGAACCAGGACACCAGCCGGCGCACCTCAACGCGCTCTGCGGTTTTGGCCGGCATCAGGCGCCTGTCGCCAGCCCCCTCGCCATGGACCTCATCAAGATATTCGGCGATGACGGAAGCACCGGGCACCGCCAGCGCCGGCTCGTCCTCCACCAGGACCGGCGTCGTCGCCGCCGGGTTGAGGGCAAGAAAGGCTTCCCGGCGCTCCCAGACGTGCTCCTCGACGAGGCTGGCGGTGAAGCCGTATTCACCGAGAACGAGGCGGATGAATCGCGACTGCGGGCAGAACGGATGGTGAAACAGGGTCAGCATGGAGCCTCTGACGTTTCAGGATTCGATCAATGTCTGTTCTTTAGCGGAGCGACCATGCAGCGGCGGGATCGGGCAATTTTGCGATTGCGGGCGCCACCTTAATGGGCGAGAACGGCGGGCTTTTTCAGCTGGAATGGATCATCGCCATGTTTGACGTGTTGCGTGCAGTCATCCTCGGGATCATCGAGGGCGTGACCGAATTTCTCCCGGTTTCATCAACCGGGCATATGCTTCTTGCCGAACATTTTTTCGGTCTCGGCAGCGGGAAATTCTGGGACAGCTTTACCATCCTGATCCAGCTTGGTGCGATTCTGGCCATTGTCTGGCTCTATTTCCAGAAATTGTGGCAGGTTGCCCGCGACATGTTCAGGGGCGACGAGGCCGCGTTGCGCTTCGTCATCGGGGTCCTGATCGCATTCCTGCCCGCGGTCGTTATCGGGCTGTTGTTTGGCAAATACATCAAGGGTTACCTTTTCAATCCCTGGATTGTGTGCACTGCTCTCCTGGTCGGCGGCATCATCCTGCTGGTGGTCGAACGGCTTGATCTCAGGCCCCGCCTGCATGATGCCACCCGCCTTCCTCTTCTGACCTATCTGTGGATCGGCATCGCCCAGTGCACGGCGATGATCCCCGGCGTGTCGCGCTCCGGTGCCACCATCGTCGCCGCGCTGCTGCTTGGAACCGACCGGCGCACAGCCGCCGAATTTTCATTCTTTCTCGCCATCCCCACCATGGTCGGAGCCTTCGCCTACGATCTCTACAAGAGTCACGAGGCGATGACGCATGACCAGATCGGTCTGGTCGCAATCGGTTTCGTGGTCTCCTTCATCGTCGCCGTCATTGTGGTCAAGTCGTTTCTCAGCTACGTCACCCGCCACAGCTTCGAGCTGTTTGCCTGGTGGCGCATCGTTGTCGGCCTCGCCGGCCTCGTCGCCCTCCAGCTTGGCTTGCACATTGCGGCCTGATCTGGCGGCTTTGCCTGCCCCCTCCCCGCCCGCTCAACCCGCGTGCGGGGAAATCTTTCGCAGAACGCCACAATCCCCGGACCACGGATGGTGGGCGGCACAGACGCCAGTCGATCCGCAAACCGTTTACGCGGATCGTGCTCGCCCTGCCTGGGCTGGCACCACCGAAATCCTGGTCGTGGAAGTCCGCCGGATCCAGGCCCTGCCGTCCCTGAAAACCCTGGACCAGGACAAAGCCCGCAAGCCAGGCCGCAAAAGGCGCGGCCAGCTCTCTGAAAGCCCGCAGAGCTGATCAGGCACTTCGGATTCGCTGGAACTGTCCGGTGGCGCGGAAACGCCAGAGATATTGCGGAGCGATGCTGTCCAGCATCTGAGGACTGATACCCAGCCCCTCCAGCGTCAGCCCCTCCGCCCTGGCCGCGTCCGACACCACCTTGTCACTGCGCAGCAGTGTCACCTGATCCGGGGTCAGTTTGAACCCGCCAGGGGCAAATTGCAGGAAGAAAGACTTCAGCCGCGCCAATCCGAACGGGATCGTAACCAGAACACGCTTGCGCCCGATGACCTCAACAATGGTCTCGACCAGTCTGTTCATGGTCATCACTTCCGGGCCGCCCAGTTCGTAAATCGCGCCCGCTCTGGCCTTGCCGTCGACCGCTGCCACGATGGCGGCGGCAACATCACCGACATAGACCGGCTGCATCCGGGTCCCGGCACCGATCACCGGCACCGCCGGTGAGATCCGGGCCAGAGCCGCGAACCGGTTGGTGAACTGGTCATCGGGCCCGAAGACCACTGCCGGACGGAAGATCGTCGCCGACGGCAGTGCCGCCAGAACCGCCTCTTCCCCTGCAGCCTTCGCCCTGGCATAGCGCGATGGCGACTCTTTATCGGCGCCAATCGCTGAAACATGGACCAGTGCCGCGCCACCTGCCGCCGCCGCCCGCGCCACGGTCCCGGCACCCTCGGCCTGGACCGCCTTGAAGGTCTGTCTGCCGCTTTCGGTCAGAACCCCGACGAGGTTGACCACCGCATGCGAATCGCGCATCGCGGCCTCGACCGAGGCGGGATGGCGCAGATTGGCCTGCACCACCTGGATCTGGCCCGCCCTGCCGAGGGGCTGGAGAAAGCCGGCCAGTTCTGGCTGCCGCACCGCAACGCGAACCCGGTAGTCACGCTTGCACAGCGCCCGCACCACGCTTCGTCCCAAAAACCCTGATCCGCCGAAAACCGTGACAAGACTGTCCTGATTCGATGCCATTTGGCTTCATTCCCGCCGAAAATTTCATTGCAACAGAGAAGCGGCACGACCCTTAAGCCGAAAATGCATTGCGGCGTCCTGGAGCTTTCGAAAAGTCCACCGCCCTGAAGTCGCCCGCATCCTGTTTTCTATCGGTCCGACCGCTGATGTGCAATCCGCTCGCACACAGGATTTGACAACCGCCCGGTCGATCCGTAGTAACCGCTGCCGGCTGTCAAAAGCCGCGTGCCCAGGTGGCGGAATTGGTAGACGCGCTGGCTTCAGGTGCCAGTGGCTTCACGGCCGTGAAGGTTCGAGTCCTTTCCTGGGCACCACCCTGCAATTTCATGTTTTATCTCAATGCGTTACCTGCGCAAAAGGCGTTGCCGCGGCAAACCGGGGGCTTTCCGCCACGCGGGTGGGGACTGGCACCGATCTGAAATCATGGCCGTCTTGCGGCCTGAACCAGGCCCGAGGGCGCCTTATCCATAAGCCGGCCCGACGCTCTTGCCGCCGTCCTTGCGGCCTGCCAGCGGCGCTGATGCTCAAGGCGGCGCGCCCTTCCCCCCGGAACCGGCCTGGTTCTCCCGCGCCTCGCCCCCTCCCCCGATTTTCACGCCGCACCCCGCTGGAGGCCCACTGAGAAATCCGGTCTAGGACTGGCTCATGATCCATCCCGGCAGGGCCGCAAACAGCGTGGCATAAGGATCGCTGCCGTCATGGCTGCGCCGGCACAGCGACCCGCCGAAGCAGCTGGCTTCGAGAAAATAGTGGCGGTTGAGCCGCAGCGGGATGGCGACATCGAAAGCGAGCTGCAGCGTATGCGGGAAGCGTTGCGCGAAGCTCTGCGCCTGTGCGCACACCGCGTCCCACACACCCCGTCGCAGCCGACCGAGAAAGGCCGCGGCATCCCCGTGCCGCGCTCCAAGGCGCAGATTGGTGATCGGTGAATTGGCCTGTCGCAGCACCACATGTCGCGGTTCACCGGCGATTGTCAGCAGGCGGAGATCGACCGTCGTGCCTTCATGTCCCGCTTTCGGAATCCACACCTCGACCTGCCCGCCTGCGGTCAGCACCGCCTCCGTGAGCGCGGCGACATCGCCGGACTCGGTGAATTTGCGCACCTGCCTTGAGGCGTAGACCGCCCGCCTGCCCTTGCGGGTGGCCACCTCGGCACCGGCCCACGCTGTCACGCCATGCGCCGACACTGCCACCGCAACGACGCTGGCAGCCGAGCCAAAACGCGATTTGACGAAGACCCGGGGGCATTTTTCCTGCTTCATGGCCTCCAGCAAACTGTCCGCGCTCGCCTCCCTGACACCGAGCAGGTCCGGCACCGAAAGTCCCATATTGCGCATCACTGTGTGGCAACGCATCCGGTCGCCGCACACCGCGATCGCCTCCGGGTCGTTGAGCAGGATCGCCCCGCGGGCACGCGCCGCTTTGGCAGCCTGCAGAGCCAGAACGTTCAGTCCCAGATAGGCCTGGTGATGCATGAGACGGATGTCGCGACGCCAGGTCAGGCTGCGCTCCTCGCGCAGCTGTTCCAGTTCCCCGACCGCAACCGGTTCCGCACCCGAGGCGGCGAGTGCGCCGGCACCGGCCTCGACCAGTGCCAGCCAGCAATCGAAATTGCCGTCATGGCCATCAAGGCGCAACAATGTCGGCGGGGCCGCCTCCAGCGCGGTTTCAAACCGTTCCTCATTGCGCAGGAGTTCCGCCCAGGAAAACAGTTGCGGCCTCGCAAACCCCGCCGCCATCGCCGCGGCGGCGAAGCGTTCCGCCCGCTCGCCCACCCCGGCGCCAACCACAACAATGCCGGGCCCGCGCACGCCCTGCCGCCTGGCTTCTTCCAGCACCGCACCGCGCTCTTCGGGGAGGACCGGTGCGTCATTCTCCGACAGCCACGAAGGGCCCGTATCCATTGTCGTCCTGTGGGTCATCCAGATTGATCTTGGGGCCAGCTGCGTGCAGTCGGCCGGCCATGCCCGCGCTGATGAAATGATGATGAAGGTCGAACTCCTCCAGCGCCGGTGAAGCCGGAAGTTCCTGCGCCTCTTCGTCGCCGACCGCGCCAGCCGGGACATCGCGCCGCGTGAGGCGACGCTGAAAACGGTGCCCATGCCATCACTGCCCGGTTGCCGGCGTACTCACAATCGCGCAACGCCGGCAATTTCAGGGCCGGCATGTCCGGCAGACGCAATTCCCCGAACCGATCCGCAAAACCCGAGCCGGCCGGATCTTCCCAGCCCGGTCTGGCTTCGGGAGGCTTGCGCGACAGCAGCCCTGCCGTCCGCCCATCCCCGACGACCTGATCGGACCGAGCACAGGATAAGAGGGTCAGCCGCGCCTGACCGGCCAACTCCAGACCGGTCAACTCCATGTCGGCGATGACAGGCCTGGTTCCAGCGTGCAGATGCAGATCCCGCAGCGCTGGAGACAGCGGCCACAGATCGCAGACGCCAGGGTTGCCGCAGATCCGCCGGTCTTGCCGATCCGCCTCGCCCATGAGGGGCTGCAATGCCGACACACACCCTCTGGAAGCAGCCCGGACCTCCCTGAGGTCCGAAGCCAGGCTGTCGCTTTCGCCCCACCCCGCCGACACACGCGCATCGAAGCACGACGCCTCGGGGCGGGCCGGCAGCATCGGAACGCGCGTGACCATGGCATCGTCGATAGCGGCGCTGTCGCCATCCGGATGCCGGCGCAGAGTCGCGCCCCCATAGTCAGAACTGTCTGCTTTCCCGACTGCCCGGTCAGATACCGGATGGCCGAAGAAATGGCTGGCATTGCCGCAGATCATCGTCGCCTCCCGACGCGAAACTCTGGAGCCACGGGCGATCTCTAGCCGTGATGCTCTATAACATGGAACCCGGCCGGGAAAACCCGCTTTCGCCATCCGCGCTGCCTTTGACATGCAGACAGACAGCAACCGTGTCGCTCTCACAATTCCGCCGCATTTCCCTACGCCAATTTCGCCTCATTTCTACTACAACGTGCGCCTCCTGCACGCATTGGTAGAATTCTTCCTGTTGGAGCTGAGAACTACGGTGTCGTACGGACAGATATTGCACAATCGCGCCCGATCGCGGTCCGGCTGGCGCTGCCCTCCCTTCGGCAACAACGCGATCGCATTTTCACAGGCCTGGCGAGCGCAGCGGGCGCGGTTCTGCGCAGATTCGAAAAGCCCTCCCTCTGTCCCGCAGTTCCGGGGCCATTCGTTCCCCTCACCCGACGGCTACCGCAGTCCAGGACGGCCACCTACCATCATACCGCAGCAACTGCCCTGAAACGTCAGCGCTGACAACAATGCCTGACGACCCGACAGCGCCGCGCCGGTCTTGAGAAGGGGAGGATTTCCTGCTTCGACCCGGGTTCCTCCTCTGCAGAAGGTCCAGCCGTTTGACGGTTCTGACGCCACTCCCGTCTGACCTCGCGCGAGAGCGGATTCACGACCCGGGTTTTGACTCAAAGCTGAGACCTGAGACAGCTTCCTTCGCAACTTTGCGCCGAAGGGCGTGACGGCCGCTGTCGCAGGCACAATGCGCCAGGTTTCGCGCGGCACGCAGCGCCCCAGCCCCCGGCGCTCCGGGGCATGCCGCCGCCGCACCATGACCGCCAGCGGCGCATCCGGTTCCCATCCGGCCTGCAGCATCGCTGCCAATTCGTCCCAGAGCAATTCGTCCCGACAGACCATCACGACGCGATACGACAACAACCGTCAGACCGACCGCAGTGGCGCGAAAGCTCCGTCGCAGATCCGATGACCCCTGATCGATATCAAACAACATTCTCTGTGCCGTTCCGCCAAGCCATGGCCCTTCACCGCATTCATTCCGCACGGTTGAACGTCCTCGCAAAGAACACCGGGTCCTTTCTGTCCCGCAGCCGATAGAGTTGCGCCGGCCGATTGGCCCGGCGTCGCATCCTGGCGATCGGCACGATCAGTTCGGATGCAAGAATCCGGGTGCGGAAGGCACTCTTTTCCAGCGGCCGATCCAGAACAATTTCGTAGACCCGCTGCAGCTCCGGCAAAGTGAATTCCGCAGGCATCAGATAGGCCGGCAAAGAGCTGTATTCGACCTTGGCGCGCAGGCGCCGGATCGCCGCGGCGAGAATGTCGTCATGGTCAAAGACCAGCCTCGGTGTGATCCGGCCCGCGACAATCGGCACCCATTGGGCATTGGCGGCAATCGGCGCCGCCCCGGCCTCCTGCGACATCAGCGCAAAATAGGCATGTGTCGCCGACCATCCGCGCGGGTCCCGCGTGGCGCTTCCCCAGCTGCCGAGCTGCTCAAGATAGCCGTTGCTGACACCGGTCTTTTCCCTCAGCGTGCGCAGCGCACAGGACACAAGATCGCAATCTCTGCTGGTATCAACAACCCCCCCGGGGAGCCCGCAGAGCCCGGAGCCGACCTCGGCAACGCCGGCCTGCCGCCACTCCACAAGAACATGGAGCATTTCATTGCGAATGGTAAAAATAATGACATCGACCGTCGTCAACGGCCGCGGAAACCCGGCCGGTCCCCACTGTCCGGCGTCCTGACCTTGCGCTCGCGCCACCGCGTCCCCCTGTCTCAAGATCAGATCAGACAATAGCATTATTAGTCATGTAGTGCAATTATTGCCGGCGCTCCGCCTCGCCCTGGCGAGCTGGGCGTTCGTACGCGCGACCTTCATCCCCCGCCTTTGCGCCAGGTCAAACTGTCACGAAGCTTCGCCCCTCGCAGGCCGGGAAATGACCCGACCGCAAGGCAGCCACTCCCTGCTGCCGCCCGCAGAACTCCCTGGCAGCACAGCAAAGGCACGAGCGACATGAACTCTCACTGAACCGACGGAGGCGGCACCGCTTGCGACATACCGCAACCTCGTGATCGGACCCTCCTCCTGAAAAGGAGCGCCCCGCACTCCTGACACCATCCTCCGATTGCCGGGTTTCCTGCCTGTCCGCGCGCTCCGATCGTCGCCGCGCTCCATGATCGCCGGTGGCGATGCGCCAGACCGCCGGCCGCTGGAGGGAGGCGCCGGAACGCAACTCAGAAATCGCCGCCGCACGCACCGGGCACTCACAGGGACGCCGCGCATCCTGCCGCGACTCCCGCCCCGGCCGGTCTGCTCCCGGGGACAGGGGGCAGGCCGCAAGCTGCGCTCTCCGGAACTCCAAAGCTTGACCCACGGCAGGCCTGATGCCGTGTTCGCCGTCAGATTCCGGGCCTGGTCCTGACTTGAGAAGCCAGGCTGTGGCCGAACTTCGCGCCAACCGCCAAATCGCAACCCGGAAAGTCGAAATTCGCAGGGCCCCTTCGCACATACGCTCAAGGCAAAGTTGCGCCGAAGGCCGCGCCGGAGTTGCGCGCGAGCCGATCGGCGCGCCTTCCTGCGCCGCAACCTCTCCTCGCGTGCTGACGCCATGCCCGGCTCCGACAAACACGGCATCGGCGATGTGAGCCGGTGTTTCGTCGGCTTGTCGCAGCTGCACGGCTCGGCCGCAGCCCGCCCCTTCCAGATCGGGGCGGGATTTGTGCCGTCACCGTGCAGGCTCCAGGATCGGCCAGCCCTGAGAGATAAGACTGGCGGATGCGCCGGTGCCAGTGGTCGCGGGAGCCGCCAGTGCAGGGTGGGTCGTGTCGCGAGGGTGGCGCTCCACCAGGGCGACAAAATCCCGCATCGCTGTCAGGCCGCACGAAGGGCAGACAAAACCTTCCGATCGGATAAGGGGTTCCCGCTTTGTCCGGTTTGCACCGCCGCCGCCCGCATCGCCGCTCCCTGCCCTCCCGCATCGCGAGATGTGGGAAAATCCTGTCCAGTCGCGCCATCTGCCTCCACTTCACAGCCATGTGAGCTGTGAAGGCGAACGATGGTGCCGGCTTGACAAAAACGCTACGACCTTCTCTTAGAAACGTGGCTTTCGGTTCGAGATCGCAACACCCGATGGGGCGCTTGCCGGATCGCGTCCTGCTCGATCCGGCGACCCGCACCCCGGTTCCTGCGGACGTCATGCGGCGGAGCCGCAATGTCCACCGGTCACCTCTTCCATCCGGGGGTTCAGGCTTTTTGGAGCGCATATGACGAGTTGGTACTACGCAGTAGAGCGACAGCAGCACGGGCCGGTCTCGGAAGACCATCTGCGGGAACTCCTTGCCCAGGGCACGGTGGGACAGGACGCCCTGGTGTGGACCGAAGGAATGACGGGATGGCTCCAGGCGTCGGAGGTCGAGAGCCTGATTGTCGCCCCCCTCTCTCCTCCGGCCCCGCCCCTGCCCCTGACCGTGCCCCCCGCCCCGCCCCAGCCGCAGGCCCACCCCGAGCCTCCCCCTGTCATGGAGGGCGGGGAAGCGTTCCGTATCAGCCGGGTTTTCCAGGATGCCTTCACGGCGTTCAAGACCCGGCTGGGAACCTTTCTGCTTATAAGCCTCGTTCCCTACCTGCTGTCCGGCGTCCTTTTCGTCCTGTTTGTCGCCGGTTTTTATGCCTCCCTGGGTTCTTTCTCCACCATGCTGACGCTGGCGGCGGCTTTTGCACTGCTGGGGGTTCCCGCCATTCTCTTCCTGGCTGTGTTCGCGATGGCCGTGAACTCCTATGCTGCAGTGCAGAGCTTCCGCGGCCGCAGTGTCGGCTTCCACGACGCCATGCAACAGGGCTGGCGACGGACACCCCAGCTCCTGGGCATGGGACTCCTCCTCTTCGCAGCCAGCATCGCGACCGCGATAATCTCCGCAATGGCTCAGATGCTCGATCTTGCCGGACTGATGTCACTGGTCTTTTTTGTTGTCGGCAACATTCTTTCCGCCATGCTTTTTGTCTCCATTCCGGCCTGTCTTGTTGAGCAGACGGGCCCGATCGCAAGCATGAAGCGCAGCGTCAGTCTGACCCGGGGCTGCCGCTGGAAGGTATTCGCCATCTCCCTGCTGAGTGGCCTGGCCATTGTCCTGCTGCTTCTTCTGCTGGCTTTTCTCCAGTATTTCCTGTCCGGCGCCACGCTGCTGCTGGAATCCATGTTGCTGTCCCTGCTTGCGGCGCTGTTCCTCTTTGCTCTTTACGTTCTTGTCGGACTGCTGATGAACGCATTCATCGGCGTTGTGCTCGCAACCACCTATGTCAATCTGCGCCGGATCAAAGAAGGTGCCTCTGTTGACGATATCGCGAGGGTCTTCGACTAGGGCGCAGAGGGGCGGGCACCGGGAGCGACCTGCGGAACCGCACCCCGGCGTTGCGGTCCCCGCCAAGCGGGGGGAAATCAGGTCAATCGCCTCCCCTCGTCCCCCGGCCAGATATGGCTCCTGTCCTGGCAGTGACGAACCGGCGCGGAGCGACTATTCGTCCACGGCTCCTGAAGCGCTGCCGCCGCCGTTCTGGCGAAGGGAAGGCGATGGGGCAGAACGTTATAGCTCACATTCGCAGAGACCTTGCCCTGGCGGCTTTCTTCAAGGGCCGCAATGAAATCGCTCGACCACCGCTGGATCGTGTAACCGCGGAGCTTCGCCATCATCGACTCCCAGCGGGAACGCCGTTCGCCGCAGGGCATGGCCATGGCGAGAGCGATCGTGCGTGCCATGCCATCAATGTCGTGGGGATTGACCAGCAGCGCTGCGTCCAGCTGATCGGCTGCGCCGGCAAATTCCGACAGCACCAGGACGCCCGGATCCACCGGATTCTGTGCCGCGACATATTCCTTGGCCACGAGATTCATGCCGTCCTTGAGCGGGGTCACCACACCTACCTGGGCGGTGCGATAGAGCCCGGCGAGCACAGCCTGGCCGAAGCCCTTGTTGAGATAGCGGATCGGCGTCCAGTCCACCTCGCCATGGCGGCCATTGACCTCACTGACGAGTCGCGCGATCTCGTCCTGGAGGTTGCCATAAGCCCGGATGCTGGTTCGGGACGGGTTGGCGATCTGCAATAGCGAGATGGCGCGCACGAGGTCGGGACGTTGCGACCACAGGCGGTCGAAGGCGCTGATGCGGTTGGCCAGCCCCTTGGAATAGTCGAGCCGGTCGACACCGATGGCAAGTTTTTCGCCGTGAAGGCTGCGCAACAGCCGTACCACATCCGGATGCGACGCCGACCTGGCAGCGTATTGCGCGAATTTGTCGGCGTCCACACCGATTGGAAATACTTTGCAGCAGGTCCGGCCATGGCGGGACACAACCACACCGCCATCGACGGCCAGACCAAGATCCTGGCGCAGACAGGCGAGAAAATTCCCGCAGTCTTCCGCTGTCTGGAACCCGATCAGATCATACGCCAGCATGGCTTCGATCAGCTCGCGATGATGCGGCACCCCCTGCATCACGGTTGCGACCGGCCAGGGGGTGTGGAGAAAGAAACCGAGCGGCGCCGTGATGCCGAGCTTTCGCAGCTCCGCACCGAGGGCGAGGAAATGGTAGTCCTGGATCCAGAACGCGGACTCGTCCCCGCAGAACCTCAAGAGCCCACGCGCCATAAAGGCATTGACCTCACGATAGCTGACATAGTCATCCCGCGACACCCGTATGAGGTCGCTGCGCGAATGCAGCGCCGGCCACAGCGCCGAATTGGCAAATCCCTCATAGTAGCCGCCGTAATGCGCGGCCGGGAGATCCAGCGTCGCCAGTGCGCCGGAACCAAGTGGTTCAATCCGGGCCAGATTGTCATCGCCGACACGCCCCGAGGAACCCACCCAGATCGCTCCTGAGCGCTCAACAACGGGCAGCAGCGCTGAAGCAAGACCTCCTGCAATGGGCTCGTTGGGTTTACTGCGCACAATCCGGTTTGACACCACCACGAGGTTCACTTGTCACCCCTTCTGTCCCGAGAAATCCGTTAATGCGGTATTCATCGTTATGGCTTCTTTCCCAGCCAATTGCGGCCGAATCACGGTGACGATCGGGCAATGATGGTGCAGTTAAATGGCGACATTTAAAATATGGACCCGGTTTCCACGATGGCAGCGGGGCTGCGGCTTGCATCTGTCATGAAAAGGGACAGTTTCCACAAACCAGCTCTGCCATCCGCAAAGCCGGTCCGCGGTCGGCGCTGACGGAAGCGGTTGCCGCCGGGGTCCAGTCGCGCAGGCAGCCTCCAGCACGCCCTCCGATTCAACGCGCCGGAGAGGAACCGTCGCGCCCGAACCCTGTCCGTTATCCTGCCGTTTTCCTGCCGCAACCGACATGTTCCGACCTCACCGGCGACCACTCTGTCACCGGACTCATGGGCCCTGAAACCTCGGGATCTTTCGCCAGGGAGCGCGCCGGACCGCCTCCCCGGCTGCGAAAAACTGCGAAGGATTCAGTTATTTATTCGCGAATCGGGCGCTTTGGTGACTTTGACTTTGCGGCGCGGTTTGCGGTAACGCAGTTCCATATGCCGGGATGGGGCATTTTCCGGAAGCCTGATGTCTGCCGCCTCCTGTTGCGGCGCGATCGGAGGATGACGTGCGTGGTTAATCTTTGGGCTCGGAAAACCAGCTCGGAACTGCTTGAGGAGGCCAATGCCGGCATCAATGGCGAGGTTCGGCCGCTCAAGAGGACCCTGACGGCGCTCAATCTGGTCGCACTCGGGGTCGGCGCGGTCATCGGCGCCGGTATTTTCGTACTGACCGGCCACGCCGCTGCGGAAAATGCCGGTCCCGCCGTGACGCTGTCCTTTGCGCTCGGTGCTTTTGCCTGCGCCTTTGCCGGCCTCTGTTATGCCGAAATGTCCTCCACCTTTCCGATCAGTGGCAGCGCCTACACCTATGCCTATGCAACGCTCGGGGAACTGGTGGCCTGGGTCATCGGCTGGGACCTGGTGCTGGAATATGGCGCCGGTGCCATCGCGGTGGCGATCGGCTGGTCCGGTTATGTTGTCAGCCTGTTGCGGGATTTTGGCGTCACCCTGCCCCGGGAGATCGCCTCCTCGCCACTCGCCTATGATGCGGCCACACACAGCTGGTCTGCAACCGGCGCGATCCTCAACATACCCGCCGTCTTCATAACGGTGCTGATCACAACGCTGCTCATCATCGGCATCCGCGAATCGGCGCGCTTCAACAACTTCATCGTGCTGATCAAGCTGACGGTGATCATTCTTTTCATCATCGTGGCGCTGCCCCATGTCAGTCCCGCCAACTGGGTCACGCCATCAAACCCCGACGGCCAGTTCATTCCCCCCAATGCCGGATTTGGCGTCTTCGGCTGGACCGGTGTGCTGCGGGGAGCGGCGGTGGTGTTTTTTGCCTATATCGGCTTCGACGCCGTCTCGACTGCGGCGCAGGAGGCCAGGCATCCCGCCCGCGACATGCCGATCGGTATTCTCGGCTCACTCATCGTCTGCACCCTGCTTTATGCGGCGGTCGGTTTCGTCCTCACCGGGGTGGTGCCGTTTGACCGACTGAACGTGCCCGATCCGATCGCGGTCGGCGTCGATGCTGCCAACATCGGCTGGTTTTCACCGCTGGTGAAATTCGGCATCGTCTTCGGTCTGACCTCTGTGGTTCTGGTGATGCTGATGGCACAGCCGCGGATCTTCCGCGCCATGGCCTATGACCGTCTGCTGCCACCGGCAATGGCCCGGATCCATCCGCGCTTCCATACCCCCCATGTTTCGACCATCATCTGCGGAGCGGCCGCCGCCCTGCTCGCCGGGCTGCTGCCGATCGGCCTGGTGGGCGAACTGGTGTCGATCGGCACGCTGTTTGCGTTCGCCGTGGTTTCGGTCGGCACACTGGTGCTGCGCCTCAGCAACCCCGACCTCAAGCGCCCCTTCCGCGCCCCCGCGATCTGGATTGTTGCCCCGGCTGGTGCCCTGTCCTCGGCCTTTCTGATGGCAGGGCTGCCCACCGACACATGGGTCAGTTTTCTGCTCTGGCTCGCCATCGGCCTCGTCATCTACTTCACCTATGGCGCACGGCACAGCCGGATCGCGCAAAATGGGAGGTGAGCCATCTCACCATGGGCCGCTGCCTCGCGCCGCCGGGGAGGGTCGGGCGAAATTGCCGGGAGCCCACGTCTCAGGCTGTTTCCGGCGCGGCTTTGCGCACGCGACAAGGACGTTTCTGCTGCTTGAGGAAGCGCCGGTCCCCGCCAGCCCTGGCGGCTCAATCCGCAGTCGGCAGATTGGTACAGAGCAATCTGCCCGACCTCGCGTCGAGCACGAGCCTGCCCTCAATCGGCTCCTCGCGCCCGCCGTGCTTGTCGGCCTCTTTCGGCACCACAACATGCAATTGCCATACCGGATTTCGTCGGGTGGCTTTTCCGCACCCCGTGTTCCCGGAAGTGGCGAGTTCGGCCGCCACAATCCGGGAAGCAGCCTCCTCAATGCTGTCTCCATAGGGCTCACCCCTGAGAATGGCTGCAGCGCTCAGGCGCGCCTGTTGTTCCGAAAGCAATGGCATCTGTGACAGCGGGCGCGGCGCGGTGCCGGCGACCAGAGAAAACACCAGGGTATCGGCGACATATTCCTGAATCTGGCAATTTGCCCGGATGCGCGGCGCCTGCCCGTGCATCACCAGCCGACTGTAATCGTCTTCCATCGAGCCCGACACGCGATAGGGAACCTGACCGCATCCCGCCTTGAAAATATAGGCCGTCCCTTCATATCGGTCCTTGCCCGCAGTGCCGCGAAAGAGCAGCGCTCCTGCGGTCGCGCCCTCCTCCACCATTCCGGGTCGCGGCTGTTCAAAGACGAACTCCCGGTCGCCGGCATTGGCGATCAGACGCAGAATCGACCCGTTATGGGCCCAGAGCGATGACGACGACTGAGCCTGCGCCATCGCCATTGTCGCAACCAGGCCCCCCACCGAGAGCGTGACAGTGAGGTATCCCCGACAGAATTGAGCAATGTACCGAAACATCTGATTCTCAAGCTGGACCATTCTTCAAATCAAATCCACGAGGCAAAATCTGCGCCGTCGCCTGTGGTTTCCGTCTGCGCCAGCCCCTCCCTGCCGATCCCGGCGACGGCATCGGCTGTTCTCGCCGGCCCCCTGCCCACAATAATACAGGACACCGCCCCACTTCCGGGGCCTGGCGGGCGCAGACTGTGTTCTCAACAAGCTTCTTCAGCGCAGGAAATACATCCGCAGGAACCATGTCAGGGACATGGCAGTGTCCACGACCCGCAGCCCGTGCCATGCCTGCAGCCGACATGGCGCACAAGGCGATTGCGGTGCTGACCGGCAGAATTGCCATTGTTCCTCCGACGCGGAATTCGGAAATACCCCCTGCTGAGGCTGATGAACCCAATCTCTGGCGATTTCAAGGCTTGCCGGTTTCAAGGCTTGCCGGTTCAGAGCTTGCCGGTTCAGGGCTTGCCGGTTCAGGGCTTGCCGGTTGATGGTTGATGTGCCCATGCGTTCCATGCAGCAGGATCGAAAATCAGGGCTGCACTGCCGCGCGCAGGCGGAGCCGCTCCCACGAGATACACAGATGCGCCGGGGTCGGTTGTCCCGGAGGCCGTCGTTGTTTCAGCCCACGTTCCATTTCTGCGGGCGACTTTCGGTGCCCCTTTTTGACGCCGTCAAGGCCCCGGCCGCGTTTGCGCGTTTCGCGATGGAGGTGATTGGTGGCAGATGGCTGACCATCCCGGTTGGACAAAGGCAGTTTTCCCGGATTTCGCGCCTGCTGCGTCCGAAATGCCTCTCGTGCTCACCGTCTGCTTGCCTATTTGTAGTTCAGTTTGGTGGTGGTGTCGCAAGTCTTGATTTCATTGCCGCTCCCGCAAGGATCGAGAGCATGGCAAGGGATCGCCCTCGGCAGCCTGGCGCAGGCCGCAAAAATCAACTTCGACAGCGGCCATGAATCAGCTCCGACAGCCGCGATCAACCGCAAGGCAGAAAAACGGGACCTGGCGACGGGACCTGGCGACGGGAGCTGGACACGGGACCTGGACACGGGACCTGGGGACCGGACCTGACCGGGAGTGCACTGCCGGGATGGATCCGGGGGAAGCCGGCTTGGCGGTGGCAATCACGCTGCCATCCAGGAAGAGGCGCTGTAGCAGCACCGTTAAGATCGTCACTTGAGGCTTGCCATGGGGAGCGAAAATGTAGTTGACCGCCAGCCGGATGGGCTGGCACCCTGCACTTTAATGTCGCTGCTCAGGAGAAATTGCTCAGGATGGGGTTTGATCTCAAATTCGCCTGAGTTCCTGTTCAAGAAGTCCAGGACTTCAGGATCCCCTGGATCAAGCGACTCCTGCCGCCCGAGACCTGCATCATGGCAAATTCTCGTTTTTCTCCAATGCCTTGTCTGGCGGCACCCACCCCGGTTGATGTGAGTTATCGATGATGTTCAGGTGGCTGATTGTGGTTGCGGCGGCGACGATGGCTGCGGGCTCAGCTCCGGTATGGAGCCAGGAGGGGTCCGCGCCGGCCGCAGGTTCCGCTGCTCCGGCATCCGCTGAGGTCGCCCCCGCGGATAACGGCTCCAGTGATTCTGCCCCATCCGCTCAGGCTGCCCCCACTCCCGGCCCCGAGGAACCCCAGCAGGCGGAAAAACAGGCAGGCACGGGCAGCGGCGCGGGGAAAGTCGAGGACAGTCCGGGGAAGGTCGAGGACAGTCCGGAGAAGGTTGAGGACAGGCCGGCGAAGGCCGGCGAAAGCCCGGCAAAATCCGACACCAGCTCAAAACAGACCGAGGATGGAGATCCGCCCTCTGTTGCCACCAGCAACAGCGAGCCGGCCAGGGGGGCGGGCGGCAGCATTGAGGGCATCCGCCAGACCCTGCAGACGCCTCAGGCCGTGACCCTGCAGACGCCGGATGCGCCGGCGGGTCACGATCTCGACCCTGTTTCTGTCTGGGGCAGGAAGATCAGCACCTATCTGGCGCAGCATTTGCGCTATCCGAAAGGCCGGACCGAAAGCCAGCCGGTCATGGTCGGGGTCAGGCTCGTGGTCACTCCCCGGGGTGAGGTGGTCACCGCCAGGATCATGAAATCCAGTGGCGATGCACAATTCGACGAAGCCGCGCTCGACATGGTCCGGCGTTCAAATCCCCTGCCACCGGCACCCCGCTCGGTGACGCTGGAGGGATCGAGTTTCAACGTCCCCGTGGTGTTTCGTCCCATCGGTCCCGTGCCCTCGGTCTCGCCCATCGGCAATGCCCTCGCTCTTGACCTGCCGGTGGTCGCCGACAGCGTCTGTGACCGGACATTCGACCGCCTGCGTGCTGAAGCCGCAACCCGCAGCCTGGCGATTCAGACCGCCATCGCCGTCGAGCGGACCCATCCGGCGCTGCCCCCGCAGCGCTGCAGGCTGTTTGGCGACTTCGCCCAGACCCAGCTCAGGATCCTCCGCTTCCTCCAGACCAACAGCGCTCGCTGCGGCATCGCCGCGGAGCAGGTCTGGCGGGTGATGGAGGCTTATCGCGATATTCAGGGCCTTCAGATCCAGACCTGTAACGCAGGATCTGGTCAGGCGTCCTCGGGCCGCGACGGCTACGCGGTCGCCTACAGCACCCCCATCTCTGACGACAACGGTTTCGATATCGCCTATGGCATCACCGCCTATCGTCCCAGCCACAGTCATCGCATCGGTCACATCGTCAGCGACAGCGGCCATTTTCCCAACGGTGATGTTGCCATGCGTGACGGCGTCGCCGCTCCTGCTGTTGAGGATGTGAGTCCCGCCGACGTCCCGACCGGTGCTGTCAGTCCTGATGCTGCCGCTGCAGGCGGTGACAGCCCGGCCCAGGGCAGTCCTGCGGAACCCGCCCGCCCGGAGACCCCCACTGCCACTGTCAGTACCACTGTCAGTCCTGGCACCCCGGCCGCTCAAAGCGACACCAATGCTGCCAGTCACACCCCCGCTGCCACCGCCCCGGCCAGCAGCACCAGTGCTGTCACTCCTGCCGCTCCCGCCAGCAGGGCCGGTGCCCTGCCGCACCCTGCCGCCGAGCCGGCCACCCGTGCCGGGAGCCATCGTACTCCGCGCGGCAACCCCGCGGCGGCCGGTGCCAGAGCAGGCTCCAGCCCCCCGGGCCCCGCCCGACCTGCGCATGCACGCAATCCCGATCGCGGCGGGCCCTATCGGGACGACGCCCGATCCAGCCCCCCGAGCGTTTTTACCTGGGGCTCCCTTCCCTTCTGGGCACCGTCCAACCCTCCGGCCAATCCCCCGAGACCCGCTGCGGCCACTCCCAGCCGCAATGTACAGCCGGCTCCACAACCCGCTCCCCCCCAGAGCACCTACCGCTGGGGCAGCAGTGAAGGCACTTACCGGTGGGGCTCCGGACCCGGACCCACCCCTTCGGATTGACGCCGGATGCGCTGGTGAGCAGCGGCAAGGTTGCTGTGCAAATTCCCCCGGATAAAGCCGGGGGGATTTGCCACCTATCGCCCCTGCGCCCAGCCATCAAGGCCCGATTGAGGCCCCCGGGTTCCGGGTTCCTGCCACCGCTGAAGCGGGCCTTGCGACCCCCGCCTTCGGATTGAACGACAGGTTTCTGCCGACGTCCCGTTTCTGATAAAATGAGCTGATTGCGACGATTGGAGAGATAACGGAGGCATTTGCGGACGGGGGCCTGCTCGTCCTTGACCATCTCCGGGGCAAATTTGGAACCAAGCATCGCCAGAACCTCGTCAAGACGGCTCACCTTCATGCGCTCGTTCTGTTCGGCCAGCCAGGAAGCTGCCTCGACCGAGCTTGCCGTAAATGCCAGGGCAGCGGCGGCGATGTATTCGCAAACATAAAGAAATCACCAAGATAGTTGTTGCGTGCCGAACTGCGGCTCAATTTGGTCCGCTATCCATGTTGCGCCGTCACCAACGCCGAGAACATGGGTGGCATCACAAAAACCCAGACGCTGGACAACGGCGTTAAGGACCGCTCCAGCGGTGTAAACATCACCTATCGTGCCACCCTAAACAGGCGTTCGGCTGCCCTGTTCATAGCCGACACAAACCTTTGCCTCCTCCCAGAAGCCCCTGTTTGGCTCGCGCTGGCCGAAATCAATCTGGATGAGTTTAGATGTCTCGCAGCCTGAGCAATAGTTCGTCGACTATGCCTCAGGCGAAGACCGGATGATCGGTCTGCTGCCGCAACCCGGCGTAGCATGGCGTAGCATTAGCGCGTATTGACTTCGACTGGCGCTCCAGCTTCACCAGTCACATCGTCAACCGTCATCTGAAATCTGTGTCCAAGTCCGGATGTGGAAACGTACCAGACGCACCAGCCGTTCTCGACATCCCTGCTCACTGCGCTGAGAGTCCGGCTTGCGGGCATCCCGGCCTTATGCGCCGCATCATTTGCGATCGCAACGGCCTCTTCGAACTTCGAACGTCAACCGCCGGGGCGTCGTTTCCTCCTTCGGTATGTCCTAAGCGAGTCGCAACAGCAGCGGCTTCAGGAACCTCAGCATTGCTCATAACCCGACCGGACTGGCTTGATCAATTTCAGATTAAACGACCTGATGTACTTGCTTTCTGTACCAAACTTGTCGATTTCTTTGAACACGTCCTGCAGCACATCCTTCATCCACACATCGAACGCCATTCCAGCGACGACGACTGTCGAAATCAATCCGGCCCCGTCTGTCAGAAGTCCCTTTCCACCCCAATTCCCAAACTTTGCCTTGTCCGCCCCAGATTTGAAAATGCCGATCGCATCCCCTTCCGGATGAGGCCCGGCTGGCGCGAGCGGCCGAATTGCGCCATATGCGGCTCTCGGATTTTGTCATCGAGGCCGCGCTGCGGGAGGCGGACGCCGTCATCTCTGCTTCTGCTCGATTCGAGCTGTCGGAGCGAGATAATAGCCTGAAGGTGCTCGAACTGCAGGAAAACCCGCCAGAACCAAACAAGCGGCTTCGCTCCGCCATCCACGCCCTGCCAACGCCATGACCGCAGCGCCGTGCCACGCGGAAGCGACCTCCGGAGGCGGATGAAGATTACCGGGGGGTGCCTGGAGAATGCCGAAAGAATGATGGTCCTGCGTATCGTGAAGGCCAACGGTGATTGGGACCGTTGCCGGGACCGGCAAGCCGCCTGAAGCCGGAACCTCGAACTGCCTCCGGTTCCAGAAAAAATTGGGGCGCCGCAGTTTGGATCGCAGCCTTTCCTGCCTGCGTTTCCTGCCGCGCCAGCATCAATTATAGAGTTTCAGGGACATCCACAGCGACACCGGCAATGCATTCCACCAGCCGGTGCGCAGCCCGGCGGCACGCAAAGCCGCCGCAGTCCAGCTGTTGCAGCCGACGATGGCATTGAATTTCCCGTCGGATTCAAAGAACCTGTCGAAGTGGGAATAGCTCGCATCAGGGATCACTACAGGACCACCAGGGCCTTGTCGGAAGCTGGCTGCGACAAAGTCGAGGAGCTGCGCGAAATGCTCCGGATCAATGTCGAAACCGACGACGTCGGGGTCGCGTTCGCGCGCCCCCGCTGTGAGGCCGACATGCATCACCGAGTCGTCGCGCGTCAGCGCCTTGAGAAGCGGCCCCGGCTTCAGTTCCGACCAGGTCGGCGTCTCCAGATAGAAGGCCCGGCCGCCCCAGCCGAAAACGACATGGCTCACATGCGGCGTGCCCAGCGGCAGGCCGGAACCGGCGAGGAAAGCGAAGCGCCGGCGCACGGCATCGTCAATCGGTATCGCGATGTCGGTGTGGATATCATTCTTCAGCACCAGAATGTGGCGGCTGTTTTCACCCGAATGCGCTTCCCGCAGGAAGGGACGCGGCACCAGCGTGCCAAGCGTCGCGCCAAGCACGGCAAGGACAGTCACAACCGCCAGGAACCGCTGCAATCCCCTCATCTCCCGGCCATCCCTGTCTGGTGCTCTTCATCGCAGGCTGTCATTTCCTCAGCCCGCTGGTGATAGAAGCGCGAGCGCCCGGCGATTTTGTGCCACGCCAAGCAGGATTGAGATTTGCAGCGCCGTGAGCGTTCCGCGCCGCCAGGCGCGCGGGAAGGATTGCGGGATTTCAGCCGGTGGCGCTCGAAGCACCCGGCCATCGCCTGATTTTGTCAACAGAGCCAGGCTCCGCGCCACTGCCCCCCGAGCCCTGCGAAGCCAGGCCGGGACCTCTGCACCTTGCGCCCCGTGCAGGAGCAGGCAACCGCAAGGTCGATGTCACGACGTCCAGCCATGGAAACCTGCGGGCGTCGGCGCCATCGCCAACAACCGGAGCTGTCACAGACTGCCGCGCGCCCGCGAACGGACCCTGAGGATGGCGGGCGCCTGTGCGCCCGCCATCCTCACCAGTTCACCCTGACACCGCCCTTGCCGTCATAGGCGTAGCCGCTGCCGTCGAAGCGGCCCTGGTAGGAAGCGTTGGCGAAAAGCGCGGTGTTGGGGGTGATCTGGCCGGTGATACCGATGGTGAGTTCGCCCCAGTTGCCGCCAAGATCGGCGCGGAAGGGAACGAAGCCGCTCGCGGAAGAGAAGGACGTGGTCGGATTGCCGCGGAACTCCTGCCAGAAGCTCGGCCGGATCCACGCCGTGATCAGCCGCCCGTCACCCGCTCCCGGATCAATCAGCCAGCTGCGACCGATGCGCGCGCCGATCCGCCCGATCAGCGAATCGACATTGTCGAAGTTCACGCGCGCAGCGTTGTCCATTCCACTCCTGAAGTCGATGGTCTGGTAGATCAGCTGCACCTGCGGCTCGACAAAATAGCCGCCCGCGAATCGGAAGGGGTAGCCGGCCTCGACCGAGGCCGCGACACCTTCCCCACCGGTCGTGAAGGGCAGAAGTCCTCTCCTGGCATTGCTGCGGACATCATAATACGTCCCCTGGAGCATGGTGTCGACATACCAGCCTCGGGCACCGAAATGCGTCCAGTAACCGCCAAGCGTATAGGCCTGGAGGTCATCATCCCCGCTGGAGCCGTCAAAATGGCTGACTTTCCCGGAAGCGCTGCCGATGGCGAAGGTGAGGCCGGCATAATCACGACTGCCGTCACGCGCTTCGCGCCGGTAGAGGTCCTGCCCCCCCTGCAGCCCGAGGAAGCTGTAGTTGTAGCCGGGTCCGGAACCGTAGACGCCGAGCGGATCGCCCTGTTGTTTGCCGCCACTGCCAATCATCCGTGCCCAGCTGCCGTGCGAGACGCCGTTCGGATTATCCGCATCGAAGCGGCGACCGCCCGCTTCGTCGCCCAGCCGCTCATGCAGCGTGTCCAGGAGGTTGCGGCCATAGAGCAGAGCCATCGCCGGGGCTGCTGCGTTGAGCGCGGTCTCGACCCGGTAATGGGGCGGTGCCGGTGGCGTCGGGCCGGGCGACGGCGACGTCCCCTGTGCACACGGTGCCGACGCAGGCGCGAGGGCACAGTCCAGGGTCGAGCGCAGATACCAGTTCTCGGCGCCGCCGGTATCAACACTGCCATGGACCAGGCCGTAGTCGTAAGGACCCGCCACGACCGGCGCACTGAGCCTGAACGCACCGGCGCTGCTGCCATTGACGACCTCTACCACCTCGATGCCGTTGCCAGGGGTCAGCGCACCGGCACCACCGACCTTGTTGACCACCATCGCTGCGGTCCCGCTGGTTGCGCTGCCGTTGAGGTTGAGCCGCAGCTGGTCCGCCTGCTGCGTCGAGGCATCACCAAGATAGGCGTTCACCCTGAGCTGGCTGCCGACACCAAAGCTGACATTGCTGCTGGTGACGGTGAAGCTGCTGAAGCCGCCGCCTGCGCCTCCTGGCGCCGCTGTCCCGGCGATATCGAGTGCACCTTTCAGCGTGAACTGGTCGGCCCGCACCTCGCCGGCAATACCGCCGGAAAGGGTGGCCGACGGTTCAACCGTGAAGCTGGAAGGCGTCGCACCCCCCAGATCCGCCGCCAGGGCGCCATAGACCGCACCGTTTCGCACCGCGAAAGTACCGTCCGCGACAGTGGTGCTGGCATAGATCTTCGACCACCGATCATCCGGGGCGGAATAGAGAGAGCCATCAAAGGCCAGCTCTCCGGCACCGCTCTTGGTCACGCTCACCAGGCCATTGGCCGCATTGCCGGCGATCGGGTCAAGGAAGGTGATATGGCTTGCCGCAGCCACCGCAAAGCTGGCGCTCGCGGTTCCGGCAGTGTTGTCGAAATAGATGGCGTTGGCCTCGCCCGGGCTGCCCGCCCCCTGGCTGTTGCCACTGAAGGTGATGTCACCTGCGGACGCCGACAGACTGGCATTGCCGCCAATCCACAAGGCGCCGCCTTTCACCGCAGCGCTGTTGCCGCTGATCGTGGCGTCAGCGTTTGTGGCAAGCGTGAAATCGCCACCAGCATGGACCGCGCCACCCGAACCATTGCTCGCACGGTTGCCGGAGATCGTCAGCGACGTTGCCCTGATCGTGGTTGCGCCAGTGCTTGCAATCGCGCCACCATTGACAGCGGCAGTGTTGTCGCGGAGCGTGATCGTGCTGTCACCATTGCCGAGCGCCACGTCGGAGCCCGCTCTGATCGCGCCACCACTGCCCCCGGCAACGTTGTTCGTCAACGCAATGTCCCCGCCAAGCCACCCCAGGCTGACCGATCCCGCCACCGCTGCAATGGCACCGCCGTCACCACCTGTGGCCTGGTTGCCATCCATGCGGACCGCGCCGCCGACCACGACATCCCCTGTCCCGGCATAGATTACGCCGCCCGCACCACCCGCAGTGTTGGCGTTGGCCGTCAGACCCGCCGTGACCGTGACATCGCCCGACTGCGCATTGATCACGCCACCGTTGCCGTCGATCGCTCTGTTGCCGCTGGCGCTCACTGTGCCAGCCAGGGTCACCGCCCCTGCCGACCAGATCGCACCACCGTCCGTGCCGGCACTGTTGTCACTGAGAGTGATCGCCGATCCCCAAAGCGTCGTGCTGCCGTCGCTCGCGATCGCGCCGCCATTCACGCCGGCGGTGTTTCCGGTCAGCGTGGTTGCGCCGTCGGCATTCCCGACCACCACGTCCGCGCCCGCACGGATGGCGCCGCCGCTGCCGCCCGCAGAGTTGCTGCTCAGCGCAACATCGCCCTCCAGCGCCAGATAGACCGATCCCAGCACCGCTGCAATGGCACCGCCGTCCCCGCCTGCGGCCTGGTTGCCCTCCATGCGGACCGCGCCACCGACCACGACATCCCCTGTCCCGGCAAAGACCACACCGCCGGAAGCACCCGCTTTGTTGCCGTCTGCCGCCAGCTCGCCGGTCAGCGTGACATCGCCCGCCTCGGCATTGATCACGCCGCCGTTGCCGTCGATCGCGCTGTTGCCGTTTGCGCTCACTGCGCCATACGCCGTCACCGCCCCCGCCGACCAGATCGCTCCACCATCGCCCTCGGCGCTGTTGTTGTTGAGGGTGATCGACGTCCCCCACAGCGACGTCATGCCGCCACTTGCAATCGCACCGCCCTTGACGTCGGCGCTGTTGCCACTCAGCGTGGTGGTGCCACTGCTATTGCCGAGCACTACGTCAGAGCCGGCGCTGATCGCACCGCCGCTGCCTCCGGCAGAATTGTTGGTCAGGTTGACATCGCCAGACGCCGCAAGGTCAACAGATCCCGCCACGGCAGCAATCGCACCGCCGTCCCCGTTTGTGGCCGCGTTGCCGTCCATATCGACGGCGCCGCCGACCACGACATTGCCCGTCGCCGCATAGATCACGCCACCGGAACCACCGGCCGTGTTGGTGTTTGCCGTGAGGCCGGCGGTGACAGTGACGTCGCCCGACTGCGCATTTATCACACCGCCGTCGCCGCTGAGCGCGCTGTTTTCATTCGCCGTCACAGTGCCCTGCAGCTGCACCCCCTGGTACGAATAGATCGCGCCACCGTCCACGCCTGCCGTGTTGCTGTTGAGGATGATTGCGCTTGCCGCAATCGTGGTGTCGCCTCCCGACAGGATGGCGCCGCCGCTGCCATCGGCCCCGTTTCCGGTAACCGTGACCGTGCTGGTGCTCCCCGCGCTGCCGATCACCACATCTCCGTAGGCTCCAACCGCGCCGGCGTCGCCGGCGCTATTGTCGGCGATCGTGATGTTGGTCCCCCGGATCGTAACGTCTTCCTCCGAATAGAGTGCACCGCCGAGGCTGACCGCGCTATTTGAGGAAAGCGTTACCGTGCTTGTGCTGCCATCGGCGTTGCCGAGCGCAATTGTACCCTCCGCCGCAATGACGCCACCAGTATCGCCGGCGCTGTTGCCCGAAAGATCGATGGTTTTGCCGGAAATCACCACGTTGTCTTCCGAATAGACCGCGCCGCCATAGTCCGCCGTGTTTCCCGTCATCTGCACGCTGCTCGCAGCGCTTCCGACCACAACCTCCCCGACGCCATAGATCGCCCCGCCGTCGGCACCGGCACTGTTGGTGGAAATGTTGATATTGGCTCCATCAATCGTTACCGCGCCGAATGAAATGACAGCGCCGCCGACAGAGGCCTGGTTGCCGCTCACCGTCACTGTGCTGGCAGCATTGCCGATTGCAACGCTGTTTCCGGCATAGATCGCGCCGCCATAATATTGGTCGACACTGTTGTCGCTGACAGTGATGGCAGAGCCATTGATGACCACGTCCATGGCATAGAGCGCCCCGCCCTGCAGTCTGGCGCTGTTGCCGGTGATCTTCACCGCGCTCGCGGCGTCCCCGATCGTCACCGCAGACCCCGCCGCGTAGATCGCACCTCCGAAGGCCCCCAGCGACTGGTTGTCGGATACGGTGATGTCGCTGCCTGCGATCGTAACATCCGCAGAACCGGAAATCGCCCCGCCATAGCCATACGTGGAATTGCCGCTGAGGTCGACTGTGCTGGTGGCGTTGCCGATGCGGACGGCACCATTGGACCGGATCGCGCCGCCGGAATTGCCCGTGCTCGTTCCGGTGGTCTGGTTGCCGGTAATCGTGATGCTGCTGCCATCGATTGAAATACCATCGCCGTTACTGAGCAGCGCGCCTCCGGAGCTGATCCCGCTGTTATCCCGGATGGTGACAACGCTTGTGGCATTGCCGATCGCAATGGTGCTGTCGGTATAGACGGCACCCGCAAAGCTGGCGGTGTTGCCGGCGATATCGACCGTTGCAGCGCTGCTGCCGATCGCGACCGCACCGTCTGCGCTGATCGCTCCCCCGGCGGAAGTCGATGATGCGTTCGAGGACATCGTGATGGCACTGCCATCGATCGTCACCTGTGTGGGGGTGGTCGAAGTGCCAAAGGCGTCGACCGCGCCGCCGGCTCCCACGCTTGTGTTGTGGGAGATGGTGACCACACTGTCGGCACTGCCGATCGCCACATCACCACGGGAAAAGATCACACCGCCGCCGCCGCTGCCGCCGGCCTGATTGCTGTCAAGCGTGATCGTGGCACCCTCGATGGTGGCGCCACTGGCAGCCCAGATCGCACCACCATTGCTCCCGGAACTGTTGTCCGACAGCGTGACCGCCCCCGCGCGGATGGTGACCGAGCCGATGGTTCCGGTCGAGATCGCCCCGGCGGCATTTGTCAGGGCCTGGTTGCCGCTGACAATGACGGACGTCGTCGTCCCGTCGCTGTTGCCGACGACAACGTCGCCGCCGGCATTGATGGCCCCGCCCATCGCCGAAGCGAGGTTTTCCGAAATCTCAATGTCGCTGCCGGAGATGCGAACAGCGCCGCCGGCCGAAATCGCGCCGCCCGAGTTTACCGTCGTCGAGGTATCGACGGAGTTGTTCGACAGGATGATCCTGCTGGCACTGTCGCCGATCGAGACCCCACCGCCGGCCGAAATCGCGCCCCCGGCAACGCCGCTGCCGCCGGTGCCGGCGCTGTTGTCTTTGAACGTGATCGTGCCACCGGTGCCGTCGCCATTGATGGTCAGGTCACTATAGACCCAGATTGCACCTCCACTTAAGGCGGCATGGTTATCGAGAAAACTCACCGAGCCGATGGTATTGATGATCAGTGCGCTCTGCGTATTGCGGTTGTTGACATTGATCGCCCCGCCATTGGCGTCCAGTGCCGGCGTTGCCGGGCTCTGGCCGCCGCTCAGCGTGAGATTTTCCAGTGTGAGCGTGAACGGCCCGACCGGCGCCGTGCCGTAAGGAACCATCAGACGTCCGTAACTCCCCGCGCCGTCATTGAGCGAAAGAGCATTGCCCGAGCCGGTGAGGGTCAGACCGGTTGCACCTCCCGGCAGCGTGATGGTGTCGGCGAGGTATATGCCGTTGCCCACCAGCGTCCAGTGGTCCCCATCGGATGGCGGCAGCACGCTGGCACCGAGATCCGCCGGTCCCGTCACCGTGGTGTCCGCAGCGAAGGCCGGGAGCGCCATCAGGCTCACCGCCTGCAACAGGCCGATACCTAGAGCCGCGGTTTTGAATGCGATAATGGCGATGCCGGCATGGCGGACGCCAGCCGCCGCCTGCTCTATCCCTGCGGCAAATCGCCGCCGTCCGGCGCGAAGACGCCCGGCACAGCGGCCAAAGAGTGTCGAACTCCGGTCATTGCAACGAACGCCTGCGAGGTTACGGCGACTGCGGGACGTGGACCCATTCCTGTTCAACATCACAAACTGCCTTATTCACACAACCAACCTCGGACCTGAGACCGCAAAAGACGCAGCAACCGCGCGCGCGAGAGCGCGCACGCCGTCCGCTCACCCGCTGCGGCTCGATGCAGCTCAATCTGGCAGATGATCCAGCAACGCAGGGTCGGGGCGGCCAGGAACACAACGCGGCTCACCCTCTCTATCTGCGCTGGATCGTCCCGGCGGTACCCGGGACGATCCGGAAGTAACTTACGGCGAACACTCACTACGCAGGTATTCGCAATGGAACCTGAGGGCGAGTTAAGCAGGACTCCGGTTAAGGCTCAGTTATTGCGAGCACATGACGAACAGGCAAAGAAGAATGACAACTCATAACTTGACAAGACGCTCTGCCGCACCGCACGGGCGTGCTGCCGGGAGAGGAAAATCCGATAGCGCTGAAGGCGTTAGTGCGAACGCCATTTAGGCGCGTCCGCCACGAAACAGGCCGGATCAAGGCCCAGGGCGCGGTCAATCCGAAGCCGCGACGACAGGAAAAATCTACCCGAGATACTACTTATACTAGTAGTTATGCATTGACACACGCTTAGATTGCAACGATGGAGGCCGCCGCCCCGGCTGCGACCTCCGGCACGAGCCTGGACCGCGCTGGCGCCGGCGCCAGGGGCGGTGCGCCGAGGCCGCCGAAACGGCGTTCGCGCTGCTGGAAGGCGACCAGCGCCGCAGCGAGATCGCCGGCGTCGAAGTCGGGCCACATCCGGTCAGTGAAATGCAGCTCCGCATAGGCGCTTTCCCACAACAGAAAATCCGACAGCCGCTTCTCACCCGAAGTGCGGATGATGAGGTCGACATCGCGCAGGCCCGGCTCCCCGGTGACCAGCCGGGCGAAATCCTCGCGCGTCAGCGCCGCGCCGGCACCCGCCTGCGCGGCGGCGTTGAGGATGGCGTCGCGCCCGGAATAGTCCACCGCGATGCGCAGATGCAGGGCCTCGCCGCAGCGGGTCGCCGCTTCCGCACGCCCGATCAGCCCGGCAATGCCGTCGGGCAGCCGGTCGCGTCGCCCGATGACGCTGAGGCGAACCCCGTTGCGCTGGAGACTGCGCACTTCATTATTGAGGTAGAAACGTAAGAGCCGCATCAGGCCGGCGACCTCGGCTGGCGGTCGACGCCAGTTGTCGCTCGAAAATGCATAGAGCGTCAGGGTGCCGATGCCCTGACCGGGCGCGGCCTCGACGACGCGACGGATGGCCTCAAGTCCGGCCTCATGACCCCGCAGCCGCGTCCAGCCGCGATGCTGTGCCCATCGGCCATTGCCGTCCATGATGATGCCGACATGCAGAGCGT
Source organism: Alphaproteobacteria bacterium (assembly GCA_009781045.1). Classification (GTDB taxonomy): domain Bacteria; phylum Pseudomonadota; class Alphaproteobacteria; order Rhizobiales; family Xanthobacteraceae; genus Bradyrhizobium. Next base: position 9,072 of record WQYW01000016.1, on the reverse strand, counting down.
TCACTTGCGTATCCAGACAACTTTGCATTGCAAAGTCTCCCTTCAAAAAAAACCGCCCTCAGCCCGCCACCACACCGAGATCCCCGAGAACCGCAGCGTCACGGCCGGCTGCTTTGGCCGCATCACGCACCAGCTGCTCGAGCACCGCGAGATAGTCGAGAAAACGCTCCCGACCGGCCCTGGTCAGCCGGCAAGTGGTGTGGGGGCGGTTGCGCTCGTAGCTTTTGGTGACCTCGACCAGACCCGCCTCCTGCAGCACCTGGAGGTGGCGGCTCAGATTGCCATCGGTCAGTGCGCAGAGCTGCTTGAGGTCGGAAAAGGCCAGACCCCTGGGATGGGCCATCAGCGATGTCAGCATCCCGAGCCGCGCCTTCTCGTGGATGACGCGGTCGAGACCCTCATAGGAAAAGGGCGCGCGGTCAGCCATCCATCTCGTCCTCGGATGCGACATGGAGGATGCTGGCCATCAGGAGCTGGCCGATCACGAAGGGCAGCCCCATGGTCCAGGGTGACAGCACGTGGCTCTGGCTCGAAACCACCAGGACGAGGAAGCCGGCGAGAAAATACCACACCGCCGCCAGCATGACGCTGCGCGGCATTGAGCGGGCGGAGGCGAAGATGCCCAGCGAGACCAGGATCTGGCCCAGGCCCGGCACCATCCAGATGCAATCCGGCGCGAACTGCCAGATCACGATTCCGATGAGCAGGCCGGCGACCGCCGCCGGCAGGAACTGTTCGACCGCCTGATGGATCATGGCATCGGCAAGGCCTCCATGATGACGCCTGGTGCGCGCCCGCATCTCGATCAGGATGATGGCACTGGAGAGCACCGCCGCCGCGGCCCAGCCCAGGAAAAAGCTGACCGGGCGGCTGCCGGGCTCTTCGAGCCAGAAATGCTGTACGACCGCAGTCAGCAACGCCACCACCGCAGTGGCGGCCATGGTGGCGGAGCCATAACCACGAAATGCTGTCCCCGCCGCGATCTGACTGCGGATCGCAACGATATCGGCCAACGCCTTGTCCAGATCACGCAGTGGCACGGCTCAAAATCCTTCAGGCACAGACGGCAGAGCGCCATACTTTGCAACGCAAAGTATACACTGTGGCAAAGCGGATGCAAGCTGCCGAATCGATGACATCCATCCCTGGCCGGCCAAATCGCCCGCGTGTCGCAGCTGCCGCCCGCTTGTCTCGGCGAGACCTTTGAAACTCCGTTGCTTTTTGCGCCATCGCAGTGGACTGTTTCAGGGCTTTGCGATCCGCCCCGCTCCCGACCTCGAAGGAAAAACCCGCCGATCCCTTTAGCGGCCGCGCGGCGGGGGGCCAGATAAAACGGCTTTTTTCTTCCGCAAGCCCGCACATTATACCATACGCCGCACAGCAACCGCCGATCACCTTAATGTGATCGCCCTCGCAACCTTTCAACCCAATGGAAAGACAGGCGATTTGGCGTCGTTGCGGTGCTCTCCGCCGATGTTGCCCGCTGAGCACAGTATTCTTTGAAATTCCATATAAATCTGGGGCATCCGAGATCTGGAATAACGGCGCAGACCGATGGTCCTGTCGCCTCAATCAGACTGATTTGGCGTTGCACCCCGCAATTTAAATCCATTTTGGGAGCAACATTTGACTGGAGAGTGGAGTTATATGTCCATGAAAAATCCTGCCCTTAAAACTCTGACGGCAACCGGCGTCCTTTTCCTGGCATCTGTTGCCGCCGCGAGCGCTGCGGATCTGTCGCTGGCCCCGCGGATGCCGATGAAGGCGGCACCGATGATGCCGATGTCGGCCAATCCCATCCTTTATGTGAACAATCAGATCAGCCTCGACGCCATCGGCCAGAACATCGACTATCTCGAAACCGATCGCAACAGTGTCCGGCTCGACAGCGAGAAGGGGTGGCAGCCCGGTCTCCAGATCACCGGTTCGGCGATGGGCAGTCTTGGCGCCCTGACCAATGTCTACATCATGGGGCAGTTCTCCTGGGCCAGGTCGAACACACAATATGTCGGGGCCTATCAGGGCGGTACCTACGGCGATCTCGTCCAGACCAATGGCGCCGAGACCAAGGACTTTGACTTCCGCCTGGGCAAGGGATTTGACGTTGCCCCGAACTGGATGTTCACCCCGTTCTTTGCTGCCGGCTATCATGTGTGGGATCGCAATATCACCGGAGGCGGTGGGTACCACGAGCAATACGAGCACAGCTATGCCGGCGGCGGCCTGATGATCCAGTGGGCTGCGACCAATCAGTTGGTGTTCACCGGCACCGGCATGGTCGGCTCGACCTTCAGCCCGCAGATGACCTCGTCGCTGAACGGTGGCTTCCCCATCACCCCCTATACCTATGATCTTGGCTCAAAGCTGATGTGGAAAGCGGGTCTGGCGGCGGATTACGCTCTGACGCAGCAGTGGCACCTCAATGCCGGGTTCGATTACACCCACTTCAACTACGCCATCTCCAATGTGCAACCCGACGGCTCGTTGGAGCCGGACAGCCGCTCCGGGATCTGGACCGTCAAAGCGGGCTTCGGCTACAGCTTCTATCAGCCGACCTCAAGGTTCTGATTTCCCAAATTCCGGATGACTTCGAAAAAAAGCCCGGCCTTCAAAAGGCCGGGCTTTTTTTCATTCCTTCAGCAGAAAATATGCCTCTTCTCCTGCAATCCCAGGCGCAATTTTCGGCAGCGGCACCCATCCTTCCTGCAAAGCGCGGCAGGAAAAACCGGCGCAAAAACAATTGCCGGAAATCAGCCCCAGACCCGCAAGGCCACAACATCCGGATCCTGGATCTTTTCCGACGGCGGCGATTGCGTTGCAGGACTGAGGACTGGACGCTTCCTGCGCGGCTCGCCTTCACGGGCCAGGGAACTTTCCTGTGTTCCGCAGCCGCCGCCGCATCCTGTCGTCAGCCTTTGTTAATGGCTGTGGCCCGGTGCCGCTCCAGCCGTTTCGCAGCTCAGGCACAGAGCGGCGAACTCAAAGACCGCCTGCGACCTGCCGAACCCTGCGCGCAAGGCCAGCCTGCTCTCGCGCCACAAAACAGTCCTGCGCTGTCGATGTGCGAGGGCCGCAATCGCCCGGCTGCGAAAAGACAGGAGCCGACAAAAAATGACACCCCGTGCGTTGCTCTCCCGCACGGGGTGTTAAAAAACCCTGCTGATCCGCCAGGCCGCCCGACCGCCTCCAGCCTCAGATCTGACGTTCGACCAGCTTGAATTTGAGTTCGGCAATGGCCTCCGCCGGGTTCAGCCCCTTGGGGCAGGCCTTGGCGCAGTTCATGATGGTATGGCAGCGATAGAGCCGGAACGGATCCTCGAGATTGTCCAGTCGCTCCCCGGTGGCTTCATCCCGGGAATCGCTGACCCAGCGGTTGGCCTGCAACAGCGCGGCCGGTCCGAGATAACGCTGGCTGTTCCACCAGTAACTCGGGCAGGAGGTCGAACAGCAGCCGCACAGGATGCACTCATAGAGCCCGTCGAGCTTCTCGCGGTCCTCACGGCTCTGCCGCCATTCCTTCTGCGGTTCCGGCGTCACGGTCTTGAGCCAGGGCTGGACCGAGGCATATTGGGCGTAGAAATTATTCATATCGGGCACGAGGTCTTTCACCACCGCCTGGTGCGGCAGCGGATTGACCTTGACCGCGCCATCCTTGATGTCGTGCATCGACTTGGTGCAGGCCAGCGTATTCTGGCCATCAATATTCATGGCGCAGGAGCCGCACACCCCCTCGCGGCAGGAACGGCGGAAAGTCAGTGTCGGGTCGATATGGTTCTTGATCCACAGCAGCCCGTCCAGCACCATTGGACCACAGTCATGGGTATCGACATAATAGGTGTCGACCTTCGGGTTGTTGCCGTCATCCGGATTCCAGCGATAGACGCGGAATTCGCGGAGTTCCGTGGCCCCCGCAGGTTTGGGCCAGGTCTTGCCTTCGGTGATCCGGGAGTTTTTCGGAAGTGCGAATTCAACCATGTCTGAAGGACCTTCGCTTTATCGCTCAGTACACCCGCGCCTTGGGCGGTATGTACTCGACATCATTGGTCATGGTGTAGTTATGCACCGGGCGGTAATCGATGGTGACTTTGCCGCCCTCATCAATCCAGGCCAGTGTGTGTTTCATCCAGTTCCTGTCGTCGCGATCGGCGAAGTCCTCGCGGGCATGCGCGCCCCGGCTTTCGGTGCGGTTGGCCGCAGAGTTCATCGTCACCACCGCCTGAACGATCAGATTGTCGAACTCCAGGGTCTCGACCAGATCGGAGTTCCACACCAGGGAGCGATCGCTGACGCCGATATCGCTGATCCCGCTATGAACCTTGTGGATCAGGTTCCTGCCCTCGGCCAGCACCTCGCCGGTGCGGAACACCGCGCAGTTATTCTGCATCACGTGCTGCATGCTGTCGCGCAGCTTCGCGGTCGGGGTGCCACCACCGGCATTGCGGTAGCGATCGAGCCGCGACAGCGCCTTGTCGGCGGAATCGGCCGGCAGTTCCGGCTGCTTGGCATGAGCCTCCAGCGTTTCAGCGCAGCGCAGCGCAGCCGCGCGACCGAACACCACAAGATCAATCAGAGAGTTCGATCCGAGGCGGTTGGCACCATGGACCGAGACACAGGCGGCCTCACCCAGCGCCATCAGGCCGGGCACCACGGCATTGTCGTCGCCCTTGGCCCTGGTCACCACCTCACCATGATAGTTGGTGGGGATCCCACCCATATTATAGTGGACGGTGGGCACGATCGGGATGGGCTGGCGCGTCACATCGACATTGGCGAAGATGCGCGCCGAATCCGAAATACCCGGCAGCCGCTCCTGCAGCACCTTGGGATCGAGATGATCCAGATGCAGGAAGATGTGATCCTTCTTCTTGCCGACTCCGCGGCCCTCGCGAATCTCGATGGTCATGGCCCGCGACACCACGTCGCGCGAAGCCAGATCCTTGGCGGAGGGCGCATAGCGTTCCATGAAGCGCTCACCCTCGGAATTGACGAGATAGCCGCCCTCGCCGCGCGCCCCCTCGGTGACCAGACAGCCGGAGCCATAGATCCCGGTGGGATGGAACTGGACGAATTCCATGTCCTGCAGCGCCAGACCGGCGCGCAGCGCCATACCGCCGCCGTCGCCGGTACAGGTATGGGCCGATGTGCAGGACGCAAAGGCGCGACCATAGCCGCCGGTTGCCAGCATCGTGGTCTGGGCCCGGAAGCGGTGCACGGTGCCGTCATCGAGATTGAGCGCGATGACGCCGCGGCACGCCCCCTGGTCATCCATGATCAGGTCAATGGCGAAATATTCGATGAAGAACTCAGCAGCATGACGCAGCGACTGGCCATACATTGTATGCAGCATGGCATGGCCGGTACGGTCCGCCGCAGCACAGGTGCGCTGGGCCTGCGACTTGCCGAACTCGGTGGTCATGCCACCGAATGGACGCTGATAGATGCGACCATCCTCGGTACGCGAGAACGGCACACCCCAATGCTCCAGTTCGTAAACCGCCGCCGGGGCGTTGCGCACCATATATTCGATGGCATCCTGATCGCCGAGCCAGTCCGACCCCTTGACGGTGTCATACATGTGCCAGCGCCAGTCATCCCGGTGCATATTGCCGAGCGAGGCGGAAATCCCCCCCTGCGCTGCCACCGTGTGCGAGCGGGTCGGGAACACTTTGGTGATGCAGGCAGTCCGCAGCCCCGCTTCGCTGCAGCCGACCACCGCACGCAGACCGGCACCCCCCGCCCCGACCACAACGACATCGTAGGTGTGATCTTCAATCGGATAGGATTTTCCGTTGATGGCGGGAGCGCCGTTGCCATTCGCACCACTGGCCATGGACTAGACTCCGGATGAAAGTTTGATGATCGCGTAAACCGAGGCGATGGCCACCGCGGCTGCGAAGAAATTATTGCCGATCATGGCGAGCAGCTTGAGCTTCTCATCCTGGACGTAATCCTCGATCACGACCTGAAGGCCGATCTTCATGTGCCAGGCACAGGAAACGATGAACAGCAGCATGATGACCGCGATCCACCACGAACTGAGAAACAGCACCGCGCTGGCGTGATTGCGGCCCAGCAGCATCAGGATGATCACCAGGAGCGGGATCATCAGCAGGGTCATGGCAATGCCGGTCACGCGCTGACGCCAGAAATCGGACGTTCCGGAACGCGCCGCGCCAAGCCCGCGGACCCGCCCCAGAGGCGTGCGCATATCGCGCTTTGGACTTTCGGTTCCGCTCATCGTCCGCCTCCGATCGCGTAAGCGATGATCCAGATCAGCACCGTCAGCCCAACGCCGCCGATCACTGCGCCCCAGCTGATCGCTTCGCGCTCATTGGCGTCGAAGCAATAGCCCAGATCCCATAGAAAATGGCGGATGCCACTCAAAAGATGGTGCATCAGTGCCCAGGTGTAACCGAACACAATCAGCCTGCCGAGGAAGCTGCCGGTGAAGGCCTCGACATAGGCGTAGGCAGCGGGTCCCGAGGACGCCGCGATCAGCCACCACGCCAGAAGCAGGGTGCCGAAATAGAGTGCCACGCCGGTCGCCCGGTGAAGGATGGACAGCGCCATCAACAGGGTCCAGCGGTAGGCTTGCAGGTGGGGGGAAAGAGGTCGTTCGATCCGTGCGGTCATGGCGACTTTGAAATTTTTGCGGCGGCCCGACATGGGCTCGCGGGGATCGCGAAAGGTGGCTCTATTTACGGAGTCGAATCCGGATGCGCAATCACGAAATGGCGTCGAAGCGAATTTGATTCACTTCTACGGTACCGGAAGCCCGCTCTCCCCTGCAGCATGCTGCAACATCCTGAAACCGCTTGCCACCCGAACAGAACTGAACTATCGTTCAAAGCTTGTGAGCATGCTGGACGGGCGCGTTGCAGCCCGCGCCGATGGCGTGCGCCGCATTGCCGGCTCAGCTTTCCAGCACTCGACGTCACCGTTTGCGATCGCATAAAGCGATATTGTGTCGGGAACATCCCGAACCGGGACGAAAGCATGGTCGCAGGTTTAGCTGTCTCCGACATCATCGAACTGGCGCTGCTCCTGATCGCTGTCGGCGCCATCACGGGGGTGCTGGCGGGTCTGTTCGGCATCGGCGGCGGTGCCATCCTGGTGCCCGTGCTGTACGAATGTTTCCGGATCAGCGGCGTGCCGGTCGAGGCGCGCATGCCGCTCTGTGTCGGCACCTCGCTGGCGATCATCATCCCGACCTCGATCCGCTCTTTCTCCGCCCACTCCAGACGCGGTGCTGCGGACATGAATGTGCTGCGCCTGTGGTGGTTTCCGGTCATCGTCGGGGTCCTCGCAGGTGCCGTGGTGGCACGCCTGGCACCGGAACAGATGTTCAAGATCGTCTTCGTTGCGGTGGCCTATTGCGCCAGCGCCCGCCTCGTCCTTGTGCCTCAGGGCTGGGTCCTGGGGCAGGATCTGCCCGGCAGGGCAATGATGCGGATCTATGGCGCCGGAGTCGGCTTGCTGTCGACCCTGATGGGGGTCGGCGGCGGCCTGTTTTCCAATCTTCTCCTGACCTTCTACGGCCGCCCGATCCACCAGGCGGTCGCCACCTCTGCAGGTCTCGGCGTGGTGATCTCGATCACCGGCGTGATCGGTCATATCTATGCCGGATGGCCCAGCGCGGCACGCTTTCCTGAGGTCGCGGCCCTGCAATGGCCGCTGGCGCTTGGAAATGTCTCACTGGTCGGTGCGGCTCTGGTGATGCCGGCGAGTTCCCTCACGGCACCGATCGGGGTGAAACTCGCCCACGCCATGTCGCGACGCGCCCTCGAAATCGCCTTCGGCTGCTTTCTGTTCCTGGTCGGAACCCGGTTCCTGATCGCGCTGGTCTGGGGTCACTGAGGGCTCCCTCCTGCGGGCTCTCCCCTGTGTTCCCTCTCGCGCAGAACAGGAACTGGCGCTTTTCGGCTGCCCTCGCCCGAGGGAAAACGGCGGCCGACACCGGCCCCACACATGTGCATTACCCGGAGAACCGCGAACCTCACCATGCCGATGCAGTTGGGCGGGTGGTCTGAGCCTGTCAATGCTATTGAGGCACGCCCAGGCACACTGGATGGCACAGGGCAGCAAAGAACCTGGCCCCCCCGAAACACCCTCCTGTCGCCGGTGCGCGGCATTTTGCACGACCGGACACCCGACAGCCAACAGGAAAACGCCAGCCCCTCCCCGCCCGCCTGAACCAGCACGCGTGCGGATCCCATGGGCGCCCTCGCCGAATCGCTCGCCCATTCCCATGAAATGCTGAATACATAGCCGGGCCAGCCCGGACTGTGGCGATCCTGGAGTCACAAATCCCAATCGGCCGCAAAGCAGATTGCCAACGCCATCGCGCCAGCGCAACAGGCATCCGCCGTCCGTCAGCCACACCAAATCGCGGCAGGGACAGGCTCGCTGGGCTGACCTCCGGACGATCGCCCACGCACCATCGAATCGGGTCCGCGCCTGTGACCGGCGTATCCTGCCGGTCACAGACGCAGCTCGCTCGCAGGCATTGCTTCCTGTTCCGTCGCTGGCCCGAAAGACCGTCTTTCCCTGTGATCCTGAGTGCCACCGGGTCATCTCTTGCAGAATGCCCCCCGCCATCGAAATATGGTTTCTACCCGCGTTCCATTTCTGGAGCGACTGACTGTGCCCCTTTTTCACGCTGGTGAGGTCCAGTCGCCTTCCCTGATGGGTGATTCGTGGCGAATGGATGACCATCCCGATTTGAGAGGCGCAATTTTTCCGGATTTCGAGCCGGTTGCCCACCGCCTTTGCTCGACCGGGCAGTTACGAAATGTGAGAGATCCGCTGAACCGGAGTCCGCCATGACCACTCGCGAAGTCCGTCCACAACGCCGCATGGAATCAACTCGTCCAATTCGTCACCTACAAAGCTGCAAACGCTGGTGGGGCTGTGAAGCTGGTCGATCCGCGCGGGACGAGCCAAACCTGCCCGGAGTGCGGCACGATCGAACCGAAGACGCTCGCTGTCAGGATGCACCGATGCGAATGCGGCTGTGTCATTGATCGCGATGTTGCTGCAGCTCGGCACACGTCCTCTTCAGAGCAGAATTCC